>CAJWLM010000006.1 GCA_913043025.1 uncultured Rhodospirillaceae bacterium | reverse complement strand
GACATTTGACTGCTCAAGCATTCCTTGAACAATGTTGCTTCGTTCCGGCGGCTTCGCAATTTGATCCGTTTTATACAAGTTGTTTGGCCCTCGTTCGAGTTTTTGCTGATCTTCGAAGGTTACTAATGCCAACTTACTAATAATTTCGTTACCATTGGCCACGGTGCCATCCGTTGAGATAGATATGTTCACAGCTTCGACTGGTATCGTGATGGGCCCGCCGTTCTCAGATTGCACAATGTGGCCCGCAGCCGTAATGAGCTCATTATTTTGATTAAGTTGGAATCGGCCATGGCGTGTGTATCGTTTGCCTTCTTCTGTATTGACGATGAAATAGCCCTCGCCATCAATAGCAACGTCGAGCTCGTTACCTGTTCGGTTCATTGGCCCCTCGGCAAGATCGCGCATATTCCCAATTGCTTGAACAAAATGGTATTTTGAATCATTTGAGCCAAGTGTTGTATTTTTTGCGTCTGTTAAATACTCAGAAAACAGCATTTGCTCGCCTTTGAATGAAGGCGTATTTACGTTGGCTAAATTGTTTGCCACCATGGACAATTGGCGCCGCAAGACCATTTGACTAGAAAGCGCAATGTAGATGGAGTTTTCCATAGTGCGTTTGGTGACCCTTGGTTAATTGTTTGCCAATCGTGATATTTATGGTGCATGCCTTGTGCCATAATTTTTAATGTTATTTTTCAATGCTTTGTCATTATATATCCTTCACTATATCAATCAATTAGTCGGTGTCTGGCAGGCTTTGCCGGGTATTTTCTGCCGCGCCATTGGCTTTCACAACATGGAAAAGTATCTGTGGCTGGTTGAATGATTTTGATATGAAAGTGGAAAATCATGTAAAAATATTTAATTTTTTGAATTTGTTTTTCACTTATATTGACTTGTTTTTAACTGTTCTAATCATTTACTATTATTATATTTGACTGCATTCACTATGTTTTTTTAAAGATTTTATTTGTAATTATTGATTTTATTTGTAAATATCATGATAAGTACTCGCAGGATCGTTAAGGAAAACGTAAATGGCCGAAGATGACGATTTAGCTGATGGCGCTGAAGGCAAAAAAGGCGGAAAAAAAATCATTCTTTTTGTGGTGGTTCCTTTGGTGCTGTTAATAGGTGGCGGAGCCGGCGCATATTTTTCTGGTATGTTTAGTTCTGCTTCAAGCGAGGAGGCTGAGAAGACAGAAATTGCGACTGATCCTGCCGAAGCGGACGAGCCCGGAAGTTATTTGGAACTAGACGAAATGGTCGTGACACTTAGTGCTGGTCCAGGACGCAAACAAAGCTTCCTCAAAATGCGAATTAACCTGGAGTTGCAAAAAGCTAGCGATCAAACGCGAATAGAGCAAGTTATGCCGCGGATCGTAGATAACTTTCAGGTGTTTCTGCGCGAGCTTCGGATCGAGGAATTGCAAGGCTCACATGGTCTGTACAGGGTTAAGGAGGAGTTGCTTGCACGAGTGAATGCTGCTGCACACCCAGTAAAAATTAAAGATGTTTTATTTAAGGAAATGCTAGTTCAGTGACGGCGTGCTTTCTACATGCTTGAAAGTGGTGGATGAGCTTTGGCTGTTATTGTTGGGGAAAGGCCGGAAAACTGAAGGGTCGATGGCATGGCTGATGAAGACGAAAATCTGGAGACAGAAGTCGAGCAAGAAATAGATGCTTCGGCGCAAGAAAAAGGCGGCGAAGAGAAAGAGGAGCCAAGCGGGAATAGCGATGGCCCTGACGCTGCGTCGCGAGTTCTTAATCAAGATGAAATAGATAGTCTCCTTGGAATCAATGAGGGCAGCGACAGCGCAATTCAAAAAACGGGGATTAAGGCCATCATCGACAGTGGGATGGTGTCGTATGAACGGCTCCCCATGCTTGAGGTGGTTTTTGACCGTTTGGTGCGAATGATGTCCACAAGTTTGCGCAATTTCACCTCGGATAATGTAGAGGTGAGCCTCGATAGCATCACATCGATCCGCTTTGGTGAGTATCTCAACTCATTGCCTCTCCCTGCTATGCTTGGTGTTTTCAAGGCGGAGGAGTGGGATAACTTTGGTCTCATTACGGTTGATAGTACGCTAATTTACTCGATTGTTGATGTGCTGCTGGGCGGGCGCCGGGGTACCGCAGCTATGCGGATCGAGGGGCGGCCCTACACCACTATCGAGCGTAACCTAGTAGAGCGCATGCTTGCGGTCGTCCTTACTGATTTATCAGCGGCTTTTGATCCGCTCAGCTCAGTTGCTTTTCAATTCGACAGGCTTGAGACAAATCCTCGTTTTGCTACGATTGCGAGACCTACTGATGCAGCTATTGTAACAAAACTTCGCATTGATATGGAGGACCGTGGGGGGCATCTCGAGCTATTACTGCCGTATGCGACGATAGAGCCAGTGCGCGAGCTTTTGCTGCAAATGTTCATGGGTGAAAAGTTTGGTCGTGATCCCATATGGGAAAATCATCTGGCAACTGAAGTCTGGTATACCGAAGTTGGGTTGCAAGCGGTTCTCGACGAGGTAACTGTCACACTCAACGATGTTGTTAACTGGCGGGTAGGTTCGCGACTTCAATTGCAGGCGACGCCAGAATCTTTGATTTCCCTACATTGTGGTGAATTGCTGATGTTCCATGCGTCAATGGGACAAAGAGATGGCAATATCGCGGTTCGTGTTGAAACTGATATGGAGACGTAATTGATGTTTCCCGAAATCTCCATCCTATTTGAGTTGTTGCTTGTCGGTATGTTGGCAATGATGATTTATTACGCTTGGCGCCTGAATGAGAAGCTCAGTGATTTAAGAAACGATAAGTTTGAGTTGGAGAAATTGCTGACGACATTCGCTGCATCCACGGAGCGCGCTGAAGATAGTATCTTGCGGCTCAAAAGTAAGGCTAGTGAAACGGTGGAGGTATTGGAAGAAAAGGTAGTGAAAGCAGTTACGTTGCGCGATGAATTATCATTTATGGTAGAGCGAGCCAATGAAATGGCTGACAGGTTAGAGTCCGCAATTAATACTGGTCGCCGATCTCAATTAAAGAGTTATGGCAGATCACAAGATAAGCCTTTGGCCGCTGCTGTAGATGACGAGAGTGTTTCGGAGCTTAACGTAAAACAGGATGACGGTATCGACCCCGAGAGCAAGCGCCAGGAAAAAAAATCAGACCTTCTTAAAGCTCTTGAAGGCATGAGGTGAAAAAATGCTTAGTCGTGTTCGTTTGTTGCCGGTATTTATTTTTGTTGCCACTTTAATTCTGACTTTAAAAGCAGGCTCCATTTGGGTTGAGTTCGGTGATATTGAGGGGGGTATTGAAGTGCAAACAGCGCTAGCGCAAGAGACGACGCAGCTCGACCCACAGGTAAAAAAATCAGGTGAGAAAAAGACAAAAAAAGGGGAAGAATCGCCTGTACCAAATCAGCCTGGCGAAAAAGGTCAGGAAGAAAATATCGACCCCTTAGAGTTCAGTCGTTCCGAAATTTTGATACTTCAAGAATTGTCTCAACGTCGCAAGACATTGGATCGTCGGGAACGGCAAATAACGCGTCGAGAGGGTTTGTTGCAAGCTGCAGAATTGAAATTAGTCACCAAGCAGGGCGAATTAAAAAAGATACGTCAGGATATTAAATCATTGTTGGGTGCGGCCGATGAGAAAGAAAAAGCTCGGTTACGGAATTTGGTAAAAATTTATGAGAGCATGAAACCAAAAGATGCTGCGCGAATTTTTAATGAACTTGATATGACTGTTTTGATGGGAGTTGTTGCCAAAATGAGTGTTCGGAAGGTGGCAATGATCATTTCAGCTATGGAAGTTAAGAAAGCCCGTGTTGTAACGCGCGAGCTAGCTGAGCAAAAGAAACCATTTTCTTTGCCAAAATGATGGAGAGTTGGCCGAAATTACGCTCGAGGGATCGTAGGTAGGGTTCAGGGCGGTTTGAGGTAGAATTTTGTAATCTTCAGGAGGCGCGGCGAAGTTGAATGTTGATCTGAATATGCCCATCTTAATTATCGATGATCATTTGGAAATGCTCCAGATTGTTCGTAATTTACTTAAGCAGCTGGGTCTTAAGAATGTTGATCAATCCCTTGGCGGTAAAATGGCGATGGAAATGCTACATCGTAAGAAATACGGCTTGGTTATAGCAGATGATAACCTGTTTAACATGGGAGGACTGGATATGATTAATCAAATTTTTACGGACCGTAAATTGAAAGACACCCCCTTTTTTCTGATGACTGGCCAAGGCAAAAAACTTGAAAACACTGATCCTTCAGTTGCTAGATTTTGCACCAACATTCAAACACCCTTCAATGTGGCAGAATTAAAATGCAAATTAGTAAAATTAGTGGGTGATTTTTAACTTTATGTCAGATTGTTTTTTGCATTACGGAGCCATGGTTTTTAGATGAATCGAGATTACGAACAGAAATTACCTCTTCCAAAAGACAAGGCCCCTTACTTGTTGATATGCCTTTTTCTGTTGCTGCTAGCTTTTTTTATACTTCTCAATGCCACGGCAAAATTAGAAGAGAGTAAAGTCAGGGGTGTGTTGATTTCACTCGCAGAGACCTTCCAAGCGAAAGATTATTCTGATGGTCCTGGTCTGTCTACTTTACCCGTCTTTGGGGATGTGCTTTCACCAGATGTATTTCTGTCGAAAATTACACATTTGTGGGTGAGCTTTGTAGAAAAAGAAAATCTCATAACTTCGCGTATGCCGAACGACGTACAGATCATTCTTTCAGCAAATGAACTTTTTCTTGGCGGTGAGGCACAACTAAGGAGCGACCGTCACGACTTGCTTAGTCGGACGGCAGGTGCGTTGGGTGTTGAGACGCCAGGATTTGCGAGCTACATTCAATTAATCTTTAGCTTTGGGGACGAATCCAGCACACGAATGCAGCATGGCACAGAATTAGCCATCAAGCGTGCGGAGGTGCTAGCTCAGAGAATTATAGATTTTGGTGCTCCGGCATCTAGAGTTTCGGTAGGATTATATAAAGGCAAAGAAAATTCGGTAATAGTAAAATTTGGAATAAATGGCATCGGTCAGCTGAAATACAAATTACAACGACTGGTGCAGTAGATGGTTAACTTCAACAACTTTGAGGTTCACGGCAAAAAAGAAAAAGGTGCGGTTCCTTCATGGCTATTAAGTTTCGGAGACCTCACTGCAATATTGACAACTTTTTTTGTCCTGCTGTTTTCCATGTCAACATTACAATCAGAAAAATGGCAAGAATTAGTCCCTGGGCTGGCTTTATCCAATACCATTTTTGAAAAGGAGAAGCCAATTACAGGCAGGAATACTGCACCACCTTCAAGAGAGCGTGTAGCTGCATTGCCACTTAGTTATCTCGGTGAAGTATTAGAGGAGACATTCAAGGCAGATCCAATATTGAAAACAACAGGTGTTTACCAGTTGCAAAATTCCTTGATTGTGTCGTTACCCGATGAAGCTCTTTTTAAGGCTGGAGAAGCTGATTTGTCCAGCCAAGCTAAGAAAATACTATTCAACCTGGGCGGGGTGATTTCGGCACTTGGAAATCGAATTGATCTTGAGGGGCACACTGCAACGAAGGGAGATCATAATGAGATTTTAGCGTCTGATTGGAAGCTGTCATTGGCCCGAGCATTGGCAGTTTCAACTGAACTTGAAAAAAGTGGTTATAACAAAAGACTTGTAGTGTTAGGGCATGGTGCGTCGCATTCTCAGTTACTTGTTGAACGTTTCTCCTCTGGTTGGCGAGATAAGTTGGCGAGACGTGTTGATATAATAATCCATCCCGAAAAAGGCGATTTTAGATGAGGCTCACACTCATTTGTAGGGTTGTGGTATATGCAGCGGCTATCTATGGAACAACATTGATCGCTCCGTTGTCAGCCCAGGAGAAAGTAGCAGTTCAAGGGTGGGCGCGCGAAAGTTTCGGAAGAATTGTTTTCGATTGGCCACTGCCGGTTAAATATCAGGCGGTGATAAAAGGTAGCGACTTAATTGTTAGTTTTGAACGCCAGTTCAATTCTGATCTAAAACAGTTACTAATAACGCTTAAAGATTACCTTGTTGAAGGTGCAGTCTCCGGCCAAGGACGGGTGGCGAGGTTCGGTTTGAGAGGTAAATTTCAGCTTCGAACATACCCCCGGGGCAATTCAATTATCCTAGACCTGAGACGTTTAGGAGTGAATGACGTCGAGGCGAAGAGGCTGGCCGTTTCTAAACCTGAGGCGCGACCTAGTGTTAACGTTAGGGTAGGCAGCAACACAGGGTTTACACGCTTGGTTTTCGATTGGAAACGTAGAATTAACTACCGTGTTCGCACTGTGCCCGCAAAGGTTTCGCTTAGTTTTGATCAAGAGGCTATCATTGATTTACCCAAGCTAAAAAAACGTTTGCCAACAGGCATAACGAATCCCGCCGCTTTAAATCTCGCGGGGCGACTAGAATTCTCTGTTGAGAAATCCCCAAACCGAGCATCGCGCAGTTTTCGTGCTGGTAATCGTATTATATTGGATATCTATGATCCCAAACCTCCAGCAAAAAAGAGTGCTACGCGGATCGTCCCGTCAAAAATTAGTCGTGTTGAGCCACGTAAGAAAGAAAAAGGTTCAAGTGTACCCTCGGATACAAAAATCACAGAATCGGCGAATATTCCTGGGGGTTCCACGCAGCCTAATTCAGAAGAATCGAAAGGGTTGGCTTTATCAAAACCTGAACTGGTTGATAGGAAAAGCGTGAAAAAGGATTCCGGTTTAAAACCACTGGCCAGACCCAAAAAACCGCTAGAAAATACTGCGAACAAAAGTAAGATCATTCAAAACTCTACCATAGCTGCGGCAGCTAATGACAAAGCTGCCTCAGTAGGCTTGCCGAGCGCAAATGCTGATGTAAAAGCTAAAGTGGTGCCTGATATAACGCCGCGGGCGGCTCCCACGCCAAAGGTTGAAACACTACCAAAATTATTACCGGATCCAGCGATTGAAGTCGCTTCCAAATCATCACCTTCACTGTCTCCGAAGGCAGACAAAGAAGCAGCCCAAGTAACACAATCTAAACTCATTGCGAGGAATAAGGCTGAAGGATTTCCAGGGTCGTCGGTTAAATCTAATAACAAAGCGAGTAGTGTTGATAATGAACCTCCATCAAAGTCTGTCAGTCTTGTCTTTGGTTGGCCAGAACCTGTCGGTGCCGCGGTGTTTCGGCGAGGAGATTTTGTTTGGGTGGTTTTCGACCGCGAAAAGCCGCTCGAGCTTGATTCTCTTAGGTCAGCTGGTAAATCGCTTGTAAGTGATATCGTACAGGTTCCTGCAACTGAAGCCACGGTGTTGCGCTTCAAAACCAAGGCAGGAATTAACCCTAAGGTGAGCCAAATCGGCACTAATTGGGAGCTTAATTTTGGTCGCTGGCCCATCACCCCCGACATTCCGATACCGCTTGAGTTTACAGCTGATGAAGGAGGGGGTGCTCAGCTCCTTTTTGCTGGTGTTGCAGCTGACAGCATAGTTACAATTAAGGATCCTGACATTGGTGACTCGATAAAGGTTGCGCCCATGGCGGCTCCTGGAAGGGGTATAGGGGAAAAGCATATCTATCCTGAATTTCAGGTGTTGGCATCAAGCCAAGGAGTAGCACTTATTCCTCTGTCAGATCGATTGAGCCTAGAAAATTCGCGGGGCAGGGGTATACTCGTGGCCGCTGATGGCGGTTTGTTTGTATCAGCCATTTCTCCTGAGGAAAATAGAACCCGGAATGATCCATTGCTTGGCGAGAGACTTTTCGAACCGCAGGTTTGGATAAACGGCGGAGAGGCTGATTTTATACCTGAACGTCAGGCAGCTTTACTGAGTGTAGTTGAAGTGCCTGATGCGCAGCGCGAGCAGGCTCGACTGAACCTCGCACGTTTCTACTTTGCTAGGGGCCTTGGGCCTGAAGCTTTGGGAATTCTTCGTGTTCTGGAGCGAGCCAACCCAAAAATGACGCTGAGAACAGAATTTATCGCATTGCGGGGGGCATCTCGGGTGCTTTCTAATCGGCTAGTTCTTGCAAGAGAGGATCTTGATGATCCGCGTTTAACCAAATTTCGTGAAGCCAAACTCTGGCGTGGCTTTTTGAATGCAAAGCGTGGCGAATGGAAACAGGCATCGGCTGATTTTCGCAATAGTGATACGGTGCTCAGAACTTATCCCGAGCCATTGAAAACCATAATTGGTCTAGAGCGAATTGAGGCGGCACTTCGTTCATTTAATTCAGAGTCGGCAAAAGATTGGGTGGACTTGGTCAAACAGAATGAAAAGAAGCTGCGTCGGGATCATCAGGCTCGGCTCACATATAGTTTGGGACTTCTTGCAAGGGCAAATGGCGATTTAGATAGCGCAGAGGCATTTTGGCGGCAGTCTAAGGACAGTGGAGATCCGTTTAGCGGAGCGCGAAGCGAATTGGCCTTAATTAATTTAGGGATAAAACAAGAAATAGTGACGAGAGATCAGGCCATAGAGCGTCTAGAGCGGCTTCGCTATCGTTGGCGTGGCGACGAGCTCGAATTGAACGTCTTAGAGACACTTGGAAATCACTATCTTGATAAAGGCGAGTATAGCAAGGGTCTTCTGCGCTTGCGCGTTGCGATGAGCTATTTCCCCAAAAATAAACGTACTGTTGATATAGCCAAGCGAATGACAAAAACCTTTAGGAAACTTTTTTTAGATGGGGAAGCGGACAAGTTACAACCACTCACATCATTGGCTATTTTTGACGAATACCGAGAGCTTACGCCCGCTGGGCCGGATGGGGATTTTATGATTGGACGTCTTGCCGACAGGTTGGTGGATGTAGATCTTTTGGATCGTGCGACTGATCTGCTAAGTCATCACATCCGCTTTAGGCTCAAAGGTGTCAAGAGGTCACAAGCAGGTACTAAGTTAGCGCTCGTTCACCTGATAAATCAGAAGCCACGTGAGGCTCTTCAGACGCTCAGGGCTACTTTTAGTCCGGGGTTGTCACAAAATAATCAAGATGATAGGCGACGGATCCGTGCTAAGGCTATGTTCGAGCTCGGCAAAAATGACGAGGCAATAGCACTTCTTGCTGGCGATGTGAGTATTGCTGCTGATCAGTTGCGTGCAGATATCTATTGGAGAGGCAAGAATTATCGCGAGGCAGGTAAGGTATTGCAGCGGTTAGCAGGTGAGCCTTTAACAACAGACCGATACGACCTTAAAGGAGCGCAAAGGGTCCTTAATTGGGCCGTAGCGATGCGTCTTGATGAAGACGAACAAGGGCTTAAACTGGCGCGGGAGCTATACGGTCCTGCAATGAAAAATAGTCCCTTGGGTGATTCTTTTTCGTATATAGCCAGTCCACGTCAGACAGTGACGGGTGACATGGAAGGCATATCCAAAAAAATCACAGAGATTGATAACTTTGAAGCCTTTTTAAACAATTACCGAAAGCGCCTGTTGAAAAGGGAGCCGAAAAAAACTGATTGAGCATGTATCAAGTGAATAATGAGAATACGGATAATCAAAAATTTAAATGCCACCCTTTGGTTTAAAAGGGGGAAAAGTGAAACAACTTACATGAAAAAATTAGCTTAGTTTGCCGAGGCTAACTAATAGGCGCACCAATATTAAAGCTTTTTACGAGGCTTCCTGTGATCAAGTACCAGCCGTCAACTAGCACAAAGAAAATCAGTTTGAAGGGTAAGGAGATCATAACCGGAGGCAGCATCATCATGCCCATGGACATGAGCACTGAGGCTACAACCATATCGATGATTAAAAAGGGTACGAATACTAAAAAGCCAATCTCGAAGGCACGCCGTAATTCTGATATCATATAAGCAGGAATGAGCGCACGTAGTGGCGTATTCTTTGGTTCCTCTACTTTTGGCACGTTTGCCATTTCCAAAAAAAGTGTCAAATCTTTGTCGCGTACATGTCTAATCATAAATGCATGCAGCGGTGCTACAGATCGTTCGAATGCTTGCTCCTCAGTAATACTTTCAGAAATAAGTGGTGATATTCCATCATCGTAAACTTTCTCAAGTGTGGGTTGCATTATGAAAAAGGTCATAAACAGCGCGAGGCTAATAATGACTGTGTTGGGGGGTGTGCCTTGGGTGCCAAGAGCAGTACGTAGAAGTGATAGCACTACAACAATGCGGACAAAGGATGTAACCATCACCAAGATAGAGGGCGCCAGCGTAATGACCGTTAATAGAGCCACTAGTTGCACGATTCGACCTGCGGCCGCACCGCCTTGCCCAAAATCCATTGTGACGTTTTGTGCAAATGACGTCTTACAGGACAAAATCAGCACACCCACGATTACAATAAGGCTAAAACTTTTCCGAATTAATTGGTCATCATAGGGAAAGCGTGACTGCATGGTCATTTTGTTTTACTCAGCACGTCTGTAATCACCCTTTTGAATGCACTGTCTCTCTTTATGTTTTTTGTTATGGTTTTATCGCTATCAGAAACGGGAATTCCACTTTCGATAAGCAAATCTTGTGATAGGCCAAGCAAAACGAGGTGTTCAGTATCGTCTCTGCGGACTAAAACTAACTTCCGACGCGCATCAATGGATGCTACTTCTTGGATTGTCAGGCGCCTTTGCTGTCTGGAGCTCGAGCTCGTTCTTATGTTGCCAAACCCTATTCTGCGGAGCACAAAAGCGAATATGCCGATAAGCCCCACGACAATCATGAGTGCCAAAACGAACCGGGAGTAGTCTAATTCTATCATTTAGGCTGTTCTCTAGATAAAGCTGAAACCAAGTCATATGCAGTGTGTTTTGCTCTCAATCTTTCGCCTTTACATCTTCATCTAGATTTTTCTTGTCTTCTGTAATGTCGGTGGATTCTAAATCTGGAGTAGGTGGATTTTGGGATGTATCTGCTTCCATAATTCTCAGCTGATCTATTTTTTCCTGTAATGAACTTGAAAAAGTTTCCATTTTTTCGAGGAGTGATACAAGCGCGGGTCGCATCTCTACTGCGTCATCAGGCGGCAAGTCGGCAACAGCCTCCATAACTTCACGGATCCTTGGTTCGATCCCATCGAGGGTTACCATCTCATTAGCTTGAAGTTTTTCCATTGCTGTGCCTACTTCGGTAGCCATGGCATTTATGTCATTAAGAAGGTCTGATTTACTCGGCATTAGCGGCAATCTCCGGTGGTTGGACGCCCTCATTATCGTAGATGTAGCGTAATATTTCAGCTACAGCGACGAAAGCTTCGACGGGTATTTCGTCGCCTATGTCCAGTGCGTGAAGTATTTCTGCTAAATCGGCGTCTTCGTGTATTTTAACTCCATATTCGAGAGCTAGTTTAAGAAGCTGCTCTGCGATGTGTCCACGACCAGTCGCTACAACCTCTGGAGCACTGTACTCATCACTTGGATCGTATGAGAGAGCAACTGCTACTTTTTCAGCGGCGGCAGATTTTGCCCTATTTAAAGTCTTTGTTGCACCGGAGCGTTTTTTTACCGGTTCGAAATTAGATTTACTTCTCTCGGATTGTTTGTGACGCAAAATATTCCTCAGTCTTGCCTGCGATGGCCAAGTGTCATGCAATAACAACCTACCCTGTGCTCGCGGTCTTAACAAAGATTTTCTCTCTGACCTAAAAAACAACTTTAATATTTAGGTGCAACTCAGTTCCAGTGCCGTATTGAAAAAATAATTCAATAAAATCAGTGATTTATCTTTTGGCCGTAAACCTTCTCATACAGCCAGCAGGGCTTCCGAACCTGTCAAATTAACTTACGCATTGATGCGAACGAGGAGAATGCCCTCAAAAACATAGAATCGTAAAAATGCTGGTTACCTTTTTGGGGTGAATATGCAGAAAAAATAATGTGAAATGAGCAGACCTCGTTTGACACTCGCTAAAAGAAATTAAATAAAACCAAATAATAACTTTGACCTTATACTTGTAAAAGTTTTATAATAATTGCATAATTAAGCGCAAACACTTCGTAGTCCTTGTATGCTATAGTATTTTCGTTTCAAGGTTGTGTGGTAAACTTTACTTTTGGGCCTGGCACGGGTCGTGCAGCACGTCAAAGTCGTGCTGGTGTATGTTTGGTAGTATTGATCAAATAGAGGCGGAAATGGATTTAGGCGATTTTCCTGTTTTTCGTATGATGAAACAAAAGTTGGGCTGGTTAAATCAGCGGCAGAGGGTGATAGCGGAGAATATCGCAAATGCCGATACTCCTAACTATCGAGCTCAAGATTTGAAGCAGATAGATTTTAGAAAGTTGCCTTCCAACAAGTTATTTAGCAGCGCGTTAAGTAGAACACACGAAGGACACATAAAAGGTTCTGGCACTGATCAGTCTTTTCGCATTAATCGTGAAAACGCAGATTACGAGATAAACCCGTCGGGTAATAGTGTTGTGCTTGAAGAGCAGATGTTGAAATCCACTCAAAACGCAGGCGACCACCAGCTAGTTACTAGTTTATATCGAAAGCATATGTCGTTGTTCCGCATCGCGCTTGGCCGTGGAGCGGGCCGATAGTTATTTAGCTTGAAGGAGAAAATTAATGCCCTCCGATCTTAAAACCTCGATGTATGTATCGGCTTCTGGCATGCGCGCGCAGGGAGCTAGACTGCGTACTATATCCGAGAATTTGGCAAATGCTAATTCGGGCCCAGAGAAGGTGGGCGATGATCCATATCGTCGAAGGGTTGTAACCTTTAAGAATGTTTTTGATCGAACTCTTGAGGCAGATTTAGTGAAAATGAGAGGCCCATTCAAAGATAAAAGTCCATTCAGACTTCAATTTGACCCAAATCATCCAGCTGCCGATAAAGATGGTTACATTAAGATGCCCAATGTGAATACCCTGATAGAGATGGTTGATATGCGTGAGGCGCAGCGTTCCTATCAAGCGAATTTAAGTATGATTGACTCGTCCAAACGCATGATTCAACGAACCATAGATCTGTTGCGCTAACTGTTAGAGTTGCGCCTGCGTAAAAGTCTGAAAAGGAATTAAAATGGCAATTAATCCGACCGATGCAATCAATGCTTTTAAACGAGCTCAGAACCTCAGCGGTTCAGGCATTTCAGCTCCTGAGTCCCCAAAAACTGGTACCTTTGCAGATATGGTTGGTTCGGCAACCAAGCAGATGGTGAAGAGTAGTCGTGAGGCAGAAAAAGCGACCGTTGATGCAGTTGCTGGGAAAGCCGATTTGACCGATGTAGTTATGGCGCTCAATAATGCTCAAACTACTTTGCAGACTGTCGTTGCGGTAAGAGATAGAGTGCTTACCGCCTATCAGGAAATTCTTCGAATGCCAATTTAATAGTGCAGACTATGTGGTTTTTGGTGCATGGACGAAACACAATTCCTTCAATTTGCTAGAGAGTCGGTTTTGGTTATGCTGACCGTTGCATCGCCAGTGATGCTTATTGGTTTAGTCGTCGGGTTAGCGGTAGCAATATTTCAAGCTCTAACCTCAATACAGGAAATGTCACTTACATTTGTCCCTAAAATCCTCGCTGTTTTTGTATCTTTGATCGTTTTGTTACCTTTCATGTTTGAAACTATGACTAAATATATGGAGGGAATTGTCGATCGAATAGTAGGCATTTCATAAAACATGGCTCCTTATCTGCAGGAACTTCTTCCAGCCGAGACCTTCGCGTTTTTTTTGATTTTTACCAGAGTGGGCGCTGCTCTGGCTGTTATGCCAGGATTTAGCGAAGTCTATATATCGGCTCGCATTAGGCTTCTGGCAGCATTGATGATAACTGCCGTTTTAGCTCCTGTTTTGGAGCCAAATCTCCCCCCGGCTCCTACTAATCCATTTTCTTTGATTATGCTTGTTATCGGTGAGATGCTGATCGGTTTCTTTATCGGTGGTATCGCTAGAGTGCTGATTTCGGGGTTAGCAACAGCCGGAACAATTCTTGGGTTTTATGCGGGCTTCGCAAATGCTTTACTTTTTAATCCACTGCTTTCCGATACTGGCGGATTACCAGCGGTTTTCTTGTCGATACTTGGACTGCTGCTGATTTTTATAACGGATACTCATCACCTCATGTTGATGGGAGTGGTAGATAGTTACAGTTTATTCGTGCCCGGATTGGTGCCGCAGTTTGGAGACCTAGCTGAAACATTTGTTCAGTTTGTGGCCCGCAGTTTTGTTCTCGGCTTCCAAATCGCTACTCCATTTTTATTCGTTGGAATTCTTTTTTATACTGGGCTTGGTTTGCTTGCTCGATTGAACCCACAACTGCCAGTTTTTTTCGTGGCACTTCCTGTACAGATTTGGATCGGACTATTTGTAATGATGGTAGCATTTCCAGCTGCCTTAATGTGGTTTCTCGATTATTTTCAATTCAATATGGGCCGTTTTTTAGCGCCGTAGCGCGAGAATCTGTCTCAAAAGGAAAGTTCGATGTCCGAACAGGCCGATGAATCTCAAAAAACAGAAGAACCGACACCGAAAAAGCTGATTGAAGCCCGTGAAAGAGGCAACATAGCCGTCAGCCGGGAAATCAATACGTGGTTGATGTTGCTTGCAGGGAGCCTTCTAATCACTTTTGCATTCCCCTCCGCGTTGCGTGGTGTAAAGCTCGCATTGATCCCATTTGTCGAGGCTCCTCATCTGTTTATAATGCAGCCAGGTGATTTGTTCGCAGTGTTTGCCAACACACTTTTAAATGTTGGAAGCGCATTGGCTTGGGTTTTGTTGATTATCGTCTTGGTGGCAATTGCAGGCCCATTGATCCAAAACGGGCCCGTATTTTCTCCAAAAGCAGTAGGATTTAAGTTTGAAAAAATCAGCCCTACAAAAGGTGCAAAGCGGCTTTTTTCGGGCAATCAACTTAATGAGTTTGCAAAAGGAATATTAAAAATATGCATAGTAGCAATTATTGGGGCACTTCCAGTTTTGCCCCTAATCCCAGGGCTTGATTCCCTAACCTCCTACTCCATGCAAGATTTTTTGATTATTTTGCATGACACTCTTTTGAAAATGCTAGTGGCGGTGATAGCTGTTCTCGCAGCGATAGCAATAGCTGATTTAATTTTCCAGCGTCATCGGCATAAAAAACAACTGAGAATGACAAAACAGGAAGTAAAGGAAGAACACAAACAAGCTGAAGGTGATCCAACCGCAAAGCAGCGATTACGCCAAATTCGCCAGGACCGTGCTCGTCAGCGCATGATGGCAGCGGTTCCTGATGCAGATGTAGTAATCACAAACCCAACTCACTTTGCAGTAGCACTTAAATATGACTCAGATGAAATGGAGGCTCCTAAAGTCGTTGCGAAGGGGCAAGACTTGATTGCACAACGCATTCGCGAAATAGCGGAAGAAAATTCCATTACGATTGTCGAAAACCCACCATTGGCCAGAGCTCTTTTTGCAGCTGTTGATTTAGACGATGAGGTTCCCCCTGAACATTACCAGGCGGTTGCAGAGGTAATTAGTTATGTTTGGGGACTCCGAAGAGGGAAGATGGAAACGGAGGGCTTGGCCCAGTAGGCTGCTCATTACAAAATCCAAATGGAAGTCTGCCATACCATTTTAGAGAATCGAGAACAGAAAATGGCATACTGTGATCAATTTTCAAATGCTAAATAAATTTTCACTTGTCCATATTGGTAGGGAAACTATTAAAAATAATATTTTTTTATTTTTAAAAGGTTACAAAAAATCTGCGTTAGAAAATAGTACCTATACAACATTGTTTCCATTGGACAAATTTTTTATAAAAAAGAACAAAAATAGAACTTGCAAGAAAGAACAAATAAGGTACATTTGTATTCACAGTTGATGGTTTAACTTTGCAGAGTGTCTCGGCATTTATTGGGCTTAGGTTGCCAGTCAGAGATCGCTGTGAAATAAGAGAAAGGAAAATTATCATGTCGCAATCGGCATTGCGTCTTGTTGAAAAGGATACCATGGATAAGCAAAAAGCTCTTGAAGCGGCGTTAGGCCAGATTGAACGTTCCTATGGGAAAGGTTCGATCATGAAGTTGGGTCAACAGGATCAGGCAGTAGATATTGAGGAAGTCTCAACAGGTTCGCTTGGGCTTGATATTGCTCTTGGTATCGGCGGATTACCCAAAGGTCGAATTGTAGAGATCTACGGGCCTGAAAGTTCTGGTAAGACAACGTTGGCATTACATGTACTCGCTGAGGCTCAGAAAGAAGGTGGAACGTGTGCATTTCTCGATGCGGAGCACGCTCTTGATCCATCTTATGCAAAAAAGCTAGGAGTGAGTCTTGATGAGCTTCTTATCTCCCAACCGGATGCAGGCGAGCAGGCACTTGAAATTGCGGATACGTTGGTACGTTCCGGCGCAATAGATGTTTTAGTTGTGGATTCGGTTGCTGCTTTGGTGCCCCGGGCAGAGTTAGAGGGAGAGATGGGAGACACCCATGTTGGCCTTCAGGCGCGGCTTATGAGTCAAGCCCTTCGTAAGCTAACAGGTTCAATTTCTCGTTCTCAAACTATGGTAATTTTTATAAACCAGATCCGTATGAAAATTGGTGTGATGTTTGGTAGCCCCGAAACTACAACTGGAGGAAACGCACTCAAGTTTTATTCTAGCGTGCGGCTAGACATTAGACGAATTGGTGCAATTAAGGATAAAGACGATATTGTTGGAAATCAAACACGTGTAAAAGTAGTGAAGAATAAGGTTGCGCCGCCTTTTAAAGTTGTTGAGTTTGATATCATGTATGGCGAGGGCATTTCAAAAACTGGCGAATTGCTAGACCTTGGTGTCAATGCAGGTATTGTGGAAAAGTCTGGTTCATGGTTTTCATATGGGGATCAACGCATTGGGCAAGGCCGTGAGAATGCAAAAACCTTTTTGTCAGAAAATACCGATATCGCATTGGATATTGAGCGTCAGGTTAGAGAAAACGCTGGTATTTTAAAGGAAGTGATGCTTGAGGGTAGCAATAACGATGACGAAAATGATACAGAACAAGAAAACAATGGCTTAGTTCTTCCAGAAATAGAACAAAATGATATTAAATAGTTAAAATGACAAAATAAAAAATACTTTTTATTTGTAGTTAGAGTAAATTTTTATTTATTAAAATGACAAATAATCATTTTAATTGTTAATTTTATTTGGATATTGCTAAGTCATTCTATTACGGTTACTACAAGTAATGGTCGGATAAGCTGGACAGGCTGCTTTTCTCAAGTTAAAACGCGACTTTGGCAGAGTGTGTGTTTTTATGCCGAATCTTTTGTTTAATGAGAGAGATGACTAGCACAAACGAAATAAGAACTGCATTTCTAGAATTTTTCCGCAAAGATGGTCATGAGGTTGTAAAATCCTCGCCGTTAGTTCCGCGGAACGATCCTACATTGTTGTTTACTAATGCAGGAATGGTGCAATTTAAAAATGTATTTACGGGTGTCGAGCCACTTACATTTTCAAGAGCCACAACATCGCAGAAATGTGTTCGTGCCGGTGGTAAGCACAACGATTTAGAAAATGTTGGGCACACCGCTAGGCACCACACATTTTTTGAAATGCTTGGTAATTTTTCATTTGGCGATTATTTCAAGGAGCATGCAATTGATTGTGCTTGGTCGTTGATAACTAAAGAATATGGGATTGAGAAGAAACGCTTGCTAGTAACCGTATATAATGAGGATGAAGAGGCGTTCAATCTTTGGCGAAAAATAACCGGCCTTCCCGATAGTAAAATAATTCCAATCTCAAGTTCGGATAATTTCTGGGCAATGGGTAATACTGGCCCATGTGGACCGTGTTCAGAAATATTCTATGATCACGGGGAACATATAGCGGGAGGACCGCCCGGAACAGCCGATGAGGACGGAGACCGATTTGTAGAAATTTGGAATCTAGTTTTTATGCAATACGATCAGGTGTCTGAAGGTGAGAGGATTAACTTACCTCGACCTTCTATTGACACGGGTATGGGGCTTGAACGCATAGCTGCCGTTCTTCAGGGTACACATGATAATTATAACATAGATTTATTACGCGATTTGATAGAAGCCTCTGCAAAGGCAAGTGGTACAGATCCCGACGGAGCGGCGGCAACTTCGCACCGGGTAATTGCTGATCACCTCCGGGCTTGCAGCTTTTTAATTGCTGATGGAGTGTTACCTTCTAATGAGGGGAGAGGCTACGTTCTACGGAGAATTATGAGACGTGCAATGCGCCACGCTCATTTATTAAACTGTAAGGATCCGTTGATGAGTAAGTTAGTCCCGAACCTAGTTTTGGCGATGGGGCAACAATACCCTGAACTAATTCGTGCTGAGGCATTGATCGGGGAAACATTAAGATTCGAGGAAGAGCGGTTTAGGGAAATGCTGGCCAGAGGTTTAAAGTTGCTTGATCAGGAATCAGCCCAAATACCCTCAGGGGGTCAGCTGCCGGGGGACGTAGCTTTTAAACTTTATGACACATACGGATTTCCGCGCGATCTCACGGAAGATATTCTTCGGGGACAAAATCAAAAACTAGATATTAACGGGTTTGATATCGCCATGGCTAATCAGCGCGAAACCGCCCGAAAAGCATGGATGGGATCCGGGGATGTTTTAACAGAAACATTTTGGTTTGACCTTCGCGAGAAAATCGGTCCAACCGAGTTTTTAGGCTACGACGCAGAGCGTACCGAGGGGATCATTTCTGCGATCATTATCGATGGTGAAACAACCGATATTGCCAAGGAGGGTGATGAAATAACACTCATTGTGAATCAGACACCTTTTTACGCTGAATCAGGTGGGCAAAAGGGTGATCGCGGCATTGCTATGGGGGCGTTTGGTGCAAAATTAAAAGTTACTGATACCAAGAAAAAACTTGATGACATGCACCTACATAGCGCGAAAGTTGTGCATGGTGAAATATCTGTTGGTGCTGTACTCGATCTGGAGGTTGATAAGGCCTGCCGTAAAAAACTAAGTGTTAACCACTCGGTTACACACTTGATGCATAGTGCACTCCGAGAAACACTGGGAGTGCATGTTATGCAAAAGGGTTCCTTGGTTGCGGCAGAGTACCTTCGATTTGATTTTAGCCATCAAAAACCTGTGGAAGGTGATGAGCTTAGACTAGTTGAGGTGTCGGTTAATAAGCAAATTCGCGGTAATGGATGTGTAAATACACTACTGATGACGCCAGATGATGCTGTGGAGACTGGTGCTTTGGCGTTATTTGGGGAAAAATATGGAAGCGAAGTTCGAGTTGTTTCAATGGGCGACACTGACTCAGAAGGCCGAATCTTTTCCAGAGAACTATGCGGTGGGACGCACGTACAAAGGTTAGGAGACATTGGGCTCTTTAAAATTCTCGGAGAGAGTGCGGTTGCTGCAGGAGTTCGTAGGATTGAGGCCTGCACAGGTGCTGCGGCTTTACAATATGTAACGAGGCAGGAACAGCTGCTTACAGAGACCTCAACGGTGCTTAAAGTAAGTCCTAGTGATATTCCGGAGCGCGTTTCAGGGTTGCTTGAGGAGCGACGCAGAATCGAAAAGCAATTATCACAACTCCGCCAAAAAATAGCTGTCGGAGAGGGAAAAGCACGAGGCGGTGTCTCTGATAGCAAAACTATTAACGGAATGGAATTCGTAGCAAAAGTGATAGAGGGAATTCCAGCTAAGGAATTAAAATCCCTGGTCGATACATTAAAAATCCAAGTGGGCTCTGGCATCATTGCTGTCGCCGGAGTTAATTCCTCAAAGGCATCGTTGGTAGTAGGGGTAACTAAAGACCTTGTGGATCGAGTAGACGCGGTAAATTTGGTTCGTGCAGGTGCATCCGCAATCGGAGGGAAAGCAGGTGGTGGTCGACCTGACATGGCGCAGACAGGTGGCCCAATTGGTGCTGGGGCAGCGCAAGCCCTTGCCGATATTGAAAGCGCATTAAGTAAGGCAGAAAAAAAATGAAGAAACAAACCAAGTTTCAAGGAACAGACACATACGTCGCAACGGAAGATCTCATGGTGGCAGTCAATGCAGCTATAACTTTGGAAAGACCTCTGCTCATAAAGGGAGAGCCCGGCACAGGGAAAACAGTACTTGCCCACGAGGTAGCTGGCTCTATCAGGGCACCCCTTATAGAATGGCATATCAAATCAACTACTAAGGCTCAACATGGCTTGTATGAATATGATGCTGTGAAGCGGCTCCGCGATAGTCAGCTCGGTGACGAGCGAGTGCACGAGATTAGTAACTATATAGTACGTGGAAAGCTGTGGGATGCATTTACTGCAAAGGCTCGCCCGGTACTTTTGATAGACGAAATTGATAAGGCAGATATCGAATTCCCGAATGATCTCCTTCTCGAACTCGATCGCATGGAATTTTTTGTATACGAGACGCAGCAACGTATTGTAGCTAAACAAAGGCCGATCGTGATTATTACATCAAATAATGAGAAAGAATTACCAGATGCATTTCTACGGAGATGTTTTTTTCACTACATATCTTTTCCCGATGAGAATACGATGCGTGCTATTATCGATGTTCATTTTCCGGATTTGACAGGTTTCTTGGTCCGCGATGCATTAAAAATTTTCTACGAACTTCGGGATACACCCGGTATTAAAAAACCACCGTCAACTTCGGAGTTTCTTGATTGGCTTAAATTACTCTTGGCAGAGGATTTACCCGCAGATGCGCTTCGGGACAGCGATACAAAAAAGTTAATACCACCGTTACATGGTGCTTTATTGAAAAACGAGCAAGATGTGCAGTTATTTGAACAACTCGCTTTCATCGCACGACGAGAGAAAAGCAAGACATAAAAACAAGGGGAGCTCTTCCCCGAGTACAATATAAAGAATTTGCTGCCAAGGTAGTTTCTTCAAGGGCAGGTTGACATTTGATATTGTAAACGTTGTAGAGGTTATTGGTGTTTATAAGATTTTTCTTTGAGCTCAAGAACGCTGGAATTCCCGTCTCACTGAGAGAACACCTGACGCTACTAGAGGCCATGAGCCGCAACGTAGCGTGTTATGAAGTGACTAAATTTTACTACCTTAGTCGTTCGGCACTTGTAAAGGATGAAAGGTACCTAGACCGGTTTGACCGTGTTTTTAGTCAATGTTTTCAGGGTTTAGAGGGTGGAAGTGAGGATATAGAAACGTCTTTGCCAGAGGAATGGCTTGCGAAATTAGCAGAACTCCACCTAACCGAGGAAGAAAAGGCCGAAATCGAACGGATGGGCGGCTTTGAAAAGCTTATGGAGACCTTGAAAAAACGGCTTGAACAACAGAAAGGTCGCCACCAAGGGGGAAGTAAGTGGATCGGTACTGCTGGAACGTCACCGTATGGTGCCTATGGATATAATCCACAGGGAATTCGGATCGGCCAGGACAAATCACGCCATCGCCGTGCAGTCAAGGTCTGGGACCGGCGCGAGTATAGGAACCTCGATGACACCATTGAAATTGGTACTCGTAATATAAAGGTCGCGCTGAGGCGGTTACGGAGATTCACCCGCGATGGTGCGGCGAGTGAGCTTGATTTGCCCAAAACCATTAAGTCCACGGCGCAAAACGGCGGTTATCTCGATATACAAATGGTTCCGGAACGTCGAAATGCAGTCAAGGTTCTATTATTTTTGGATGCTGGCGGATCTATGGATGATCACGTAAAAGTTTGCGAGGAGCTGTTTTCAGCAGCGCGTAGCGAATTTAAGAATTTAGAATTTTTTTATTTTCATAATTGCTTGTATGAGGGAGTGTGGCGCGATAACAAGCGCCGTCATTCTGAAAGTCTATCTACGTTAGAATTGCTGCGTTCCTACCCGTCTGACTACAAAGTTATATTCGTAGGTGATGCAACAATGAGCCCCTATGAGATAACGTATCCTGGAGGAAGTGTAGAGCATTGGAATGAAGAACCTGGCGGGGTGTGGATGCAACGTTTGCTATCGGCATACCCGAGCGCTGTCTGGTTAAATCCCCAAGGACGAAGAACATGGGATTATTATGACTCAATTAGGATTATGCGTGAGATTATGGGAAACAGAATGTACTCTCTCACTATTGAGGGGCTAGATGAAGCTATGCGTGCGATAAGTTGATTGGGGGCCGAATAGTTATGCATTTTAAACGGTTATGTGCGCTTATTTTGCTAGTCGGAGGTATTCTCATGTTGGCTAGTTGCACAACTAAAATGAATGTCGGAGGACATCCGTTTATCACTAAAGAACCAGAATATCTCCCTCGTTTGCAAAACCAAAAGTATGTCTCGATATGCTATAATGCAGACAATACGGACCGAGGCACAATAGTAGAGATCGCAAAAAAGAATTGTCTGCTGCCCGGCGCAAACGTTAGAATTTTTTCGCACGACCTTATATTGAATGAGTGTCCAGTGGTTTCCAAAGCGCGCGTAACTTTTCTATGTGTTGCGCCGACACCATGACTTAGACGGTTTTCAAGGATGCATGGCACAGTATTTTAAGTTTACGTGATGCGGAATTTTCTCACATGCCGTCAATTATAGCATTGAATGTGGCGCTAGGGCGCATCGCAACTGCGGTTTTAGCTGGATCTGTAAGAAAGTAACCTCCCAGATCTACTTTCGTCCCTTGAGCAGAGTTCAGTTCTTCCACAATCTGGGTTTCATTTGTGGTAAGGGAATCAGCGATATTTTTGAAATGCTCTTTGAGGTTTGAATTATCATTTTGTGCTGCCAATGCTTTTGCCCAATAGAGGGCCAAATAAAAATGACTTCCTCTTGTATCAAGCTCACCAACTTTGCGACTAGGCGATTTGCCATTTATCAAAACCTGTTCAATCGCCTTGTCTAAGCAATCGGCCAGGACTTTAGCTTCGTGGTTTTCTGCATAGCCAGCGTAATGTTCTAGCGATGCTCCTAATGCTGCGAACTCACCGAGCGAATCCCACCGCAAATGGCCTTCCTCAGCAAGTTGCTGTACATGTTTTGGAGCTGAGCCACCGGCGCCTGTCTCGAATAAACCACCACCATTCATTAATGGCACTATTGATAGCATCTTTGCACTGGTACCAAGTTCTAGAATTGGGAATAAATCTGTTAAATAATCTCGTAACACGTTGCCGGTTACCGAAATCGTATCAAACCCATTTTTCATACGTTCGAGAGAGAAGCGAGTCGCATCTCGTGGAGATTTAATAAGAAGTTCAAGATCGGTCGTATCATGATCGCGAAGATAATTCTCGACTTTTTTGATAAGCTGTTTGTCATGAGCGCGCCTTTGATTGAGCCAAAACACAGCAGGTACTCCAGTTGCGCGGGCACGTCGAACACCTAAGCTCACCCAATCACGTATTGGAGCATCTTTGGTCTGGCACATACGCCAAATATCGCCAATATTAACAGAGTGGCAATGGATTTCGTTATTATTACCATCCATAATGCGGATGTTGCCTCGTCCCGGTGCCTCAAAGGTAAATGGATGAGAGCCATATTCCTCTGCCTTCTGTGCCATTAATCCGACATTTGATATGCCACCCATTGTGCTTGGATCAAAGGCGCCATTAGCTTTACAAAAATTAATGGTTTCGTCATATATGCCCGCATAACTCCTATCTGGAATGACACATTTCGTATCTACTGGTTTCCCTTTTGCGTCCCAGCCTTTGCCCCCGGCACGTATCAATGCCGGCATAGAGGCATCGATGATAACATCGCTAGGTACATGTAGATTGGTTATACCCCGGTCAGAATTCACCATATATAAATCAGCTTGTTTTTCGTAACACGATGTCAGGTCTGCCTCAATTTCTCTCTGTTTTTCAATGGGCAGGGTTTTTACCTTCGAAGCGATGTCGCCCACGCCATTATTTGGATCAATTCCGAGTTTTTGGAAAATATCAGAGTGCTTTTCATAAACCTCATTAAAATAAGCGGCGACAGTGTGTCCAAATATAATGGGATCAGAAACTTTCATCATTGTCGCTTTGACATGCATTGAGAATAAAATGCCCTTCTTCTGGGCGTCTGCAATTTCGTGTTCAAGAAAAGAACGTAACGGTGAGGCTCTCATAACGGTTGCATCTATAACATCGCCAAGCTCGAAGACGACTTCATTTTTAAGTATCGTGACACTCCCATCTGTAGATTGAAATTCGATCCGGCCCATACCCGTTTGTGATGCATCGAGTGTTGTGGAAACTTCATTTGCAAAAAAATCATCGCCGGGCATCGAGGTCACTTCGGTTTTTGACTCCTTATCCCAGGTGCCCATGGAGTGCGGGTTGTTCTTTGCATAAGCTTTAACTGCGTTTGGTGCGCGACGGTCGGAATTTCCTTGCCGTAAAACGGGATTTACAGCACTACCCAGAACTATGTTGTACTTGTTCTGAATTACTCTCTTTTCCGGAGATTTAGGATCCTCGGGATAATCGGGTATATCGAAGCCCTTTTCCTGCAATTCGAGTATTGCTGCTTGTAATTGTGGAATAGAAGCACTGATATTAGGTAGCTTTATGACATTGGCTCCAGCGTCCTCAACCATTCCTCCTAGAATACTCAAATCGTCTGATTGTTTCTGTCTATCCGTAATATTTTCGGGAAAATTTGCTAGGATACGGCCGGCAAGTGAAATATCTCGACGCCCTATTGTGATATCTGCCGATTTCGTAAACGATTTGATTATTGGTAAAAAGGACGCGCTCGCTAATTCTGGCGCTTCGTCTACTTTGGTGTAAACTATATTCGGTTCGGAACTACTGTCCACCATGTCGAAATTCCCCGGTATTGTAAAAATTATTGCTCATCACGACGATTTTGATCCCACAATAGCAGGCTCGTCAATTTCGACAAGCATCGTGTTGTGCTTACAGTCCATTCATTATTATGAGACAGGTCGAATGCCAAGGGCGGGTAAAACGGCATCTATGTGGTCAACAACATGCAATAAATTACGATGGTGTTGGCTTAAAAAAGACTCGCTGACCATATGGTCGAGGAGATCAAGGGCTGGCGTCCAATAATCATTTACGTTTGCTAATATTATAGGCTTGTCAAAGCGTTTTAGCTGTTTCCATGCAAAGACCTCAAACATTTCCTCCAGCGTGCCAATGCTTCCTGGCAGTACTACGAAAGCATCTGCCAATTCTGCCATTTTTGCTTTCCGTTGATGTATGTCTGAAGTTATTACCATTTCCGAGATGCCAGAATGTGCAATGTTCTTCCTATTGAGGAAATCTGGTATCACCCCAATTACGGCACCGCCAGCACCCACTGCTCCATCAGCAAGAGCCCCCATCAGACCTATGCACCCACCCCCGTAAATGACGGTTACGCTGGCGTCTGCACAAAGGCGACCCAACCTAGATGCATAATCAAGATAATCTTGTGATACTGCGTTGGATGATCCACAAAATATGCAAATGTTTGCGACTGCAATCATGGTATACTCCCGCTACGGTTTAGTTCTGATCGTTATAAATTAGCAATATTCGATGTGCTGGCTAGAAATCGGAAATCTGAATTATGAAAAGACAAATACATTATTAAAAACAGTTAATAATAATTTATTGGAAAAGAAAATAAATTGACACGCCCCCTCTCTAAAGTAGGCCTATTTTGGTTATTCGTATTAATAAGCGTGGCTGTGATTTGCAGTATATATGCCTATTCGCGCTTTACGGCGGTTAGCACCGTTGAGAACGTCGAGAATAGTGCGCCCCGTGAAAAGGGCGTAGTCAAACTTCCAATCAAGGAATCAGCAGGAACAGATCAACAAGAAAATCCCGTAAATTCGGAGATGGCGTTGCCGCAATTTGATGTTGTAAGGATTACAAAGGATGGATCTGCAGTATTGGCTGGCCGCGCCTCACCGGGAGCAAAAGTTACTGTTTCCAATGACAGGCAGGTGATTGGCGTTGTTACTGCGAATAGGCAGGGTGAATGGGTGCTGGTTCCTGATATGCCCCTAACCCCAGGTGACACTGAGCTCAGGGTTGAAAGCGAGCAGCTTGGAAGAGCGAAAGTCAGGGCAGATCATGTAGTAGTTTTGAAAGTTCCAGAAAGAGATAGCAACGTAGAGCCCTTGGTCGTGCTTCTGCCGCGCAAACCAAAAGGCACTGCTAGAATTTTACAAAACAACACACCTGAGTTCGCTTTTCAAAAAGGGAAATTGATATTCAAATCAGTTGATTATGATGATCAAGGAAATACGATTATGGCTGGTATGGGCGAAATCGGTCACGTGATTAGAATTTATGCTGACAACCAAAACTTGGGAGAGGGTAAGGTGAATAATGCTGGTGAGTGGATAGTTCAGCTTAAAGATAAACTGTCTCCAGGTGCCCATAACCTACGAGTTGATCAATGTTTTGGAAACGATGTTAAAATGCGTATCGAAGTACCATTTGTAAAGGTAGAAAAGCCGCCTGAAAATAAGGCAAAAGAGTTTGTGATAGTGCAGCCGGGAAATTCCCTTTGGCGAATAGCCCGGCGTGAGCTGGGGGGTGGGGCACGGTACACGGTCATCTATAAGGCTAATAAGCAAAAGGTTTTAGATCCAAACTTAATCTTCCCAGGCCAAATTTTGGAAATTCCCAAGGTTAATTAGCTGGCCAATAGGTACTTTTTTTTATTATTACTGTTTTTGCAAAAACATCGTTAATGCTATGACTAATGTGCAGTGGAGTGGGCTTTGCGATGCCTTTTCTGTCCCGCTGTATGGAAGGATGTGATTAAGCCATGAGTATACACCTGGCTACCATAAAGTCTGTATTATTCCCCATTCATAGGGCAGGGCGGATTTTTGTCGCAATATTCGTACTTCTGACACTTTTTATGACGTGGATTTGGACACCGCTTTTATTTGTTGGAATAATTCTGACAACATGGTGTGTTTTTTTCTTCCGAGATCCCAAGCGAGTAACGCCGCTGGGTGCCGGACTAGTGATCGCGCCTGCCGATGGTGTCGTACAGGCCATAGTTGATGTCGAACCGCCACCAGAGTTGTCAATGGGTGTAGGACCTTGGACTAGGATTAGTATTTTCATGAATGTATTTGATGTTCACGTGAACCGAGCTCCCGTTGCAGGAACAATCAAATGCTTGGCTTACCGTCCAGGAAAATTTTTTGATGCCAGTCTCGACAAGGCCAGTGAACACAATGAACGGCACGGCCTTTTATTTGAGACATCTGACGGAGTCGAGATTGGGTGCGTCCAGATTGCGGGCCTTATTGCACGTCGCATTCTTTGCGAGGTAGATGAGGGCCAAGAGATGAACCCTGGTGAACGAATAGGTATGATTCGGTTTGGAAGTCGTGTTGATGTTTTTGTGCCGGCCAAGTCAAGAATTCTAGTGATTGAGGGCCAAAGGGCTGTTGCGGGAGAAACCGTAATAGCTGACCTTCAAGATGCGGGAGGTGCGCGGGAAGGGAAAATACAATAATGACACGGAAACACAAGAAGGTGGTCCGGCGACGACATTTCCGTCGAATACCGCGCCTTAAAGGCCAGACTATAAATAGGATGGTGCCGAATTTCATTACGATTTGTGCTCTCGCAGCAGGGTTAACAGCGGTGCGATTTGCAATCATGAGTGAGTGGATGCAAGCAGTTACTGCTATATTGGTTGCTGCTGTCTTAGATGCCTTGGATGGGCGGATGGCTCGACTTTTGAAAGCTGCAAGTAAGTTTGGCGCTGAATTAGATTCATTATCAGATGTGATTGCTTTTGGGGTGGCGCCAGCGTTTGTTGTTTACCTGTGGGCATTGCAGGATATTGGTGATTATGGCTGGGTTGCAGGCCTGTTTTTTACGGTCTGTTGTGCTCTGCGTTTAGCGCGCTTCAACATCACCGAATTACCCCCATATGCATACAACTATTTTATCGGAATGCCCGCCCCGGCGGGTGCGTGCATGTGTATATTGCCCATGGTGCTCACATTTCAGTTTGGCGATAGTCTTGTCCGCGAACAATGGATAGTTGGTGTGTGGATTATTACAGTGGGAATTTGTATGGTAAGTCATTTACCAACTTATTCATTCAAAAGTTTTAAAGTGCCACATGGCTTCGTTTTACCAGTGCTGGCTTGTGGCGGATTGGTTGTAGCTGCTCTCGTTATCAATCCATGGCTCACACTAAGCATTGTTGCTGGTATTTATATCACAACAATTCCATTTGCGTTTTTAACTCGTAGGCGATTAGAGGCTGAGGCAGCGCACATACAAGAGGGCGATGGTTTTCTAAATTCGGATGATACAAAACCCGGACAAGATATTAAAACACCGCCATGATGGCCAAGCGCGCCTTCAATCTAAGTCATATCCCTCTCGTTCGAGCTCCTCTCTATTAAAGCCCAACCGGTTAATCAGTATTTCAGCATTACTCGATCCAAGCTTAGGCCCCGCATGCCGGACTGCACCCGGATTTTTGGATAGTTTTCCAACTACATTTTGCATTTTTATTGGTCCTCCAAGCTCGGCATCTTCAATTGATACAATGTTCTCGCGAGCGGCAAAGTGAGGATCTTCAAAAATCTCTGCGATATTGTTACAAGGCGCGGCGGCCGCATCAAACTGGTCGAAAAGTTGAATTAATCGGTCTCGGTCGAATTTTGAAATTGCGGTCTGCAATGCCTCGTCTAACTCTATGGCGTGCTCAATTCGTTTCCTATTATCTAAAAACCGTGGGTCTTTAACAAGGTCAGGAACCTCTAATGCATCACACATGCGTTCGAAAGTAGATTGGGCGCTTCCCGATATTGATACCCATTTGTTATCTTTTGTTTGGTATGTGTTACGTGGCGCAGTAAAAGGCAACCTACTGCCGTTTCGCTCTTGTACAATCCCTAATTGATCATAATCGACGACTTGCGGGCCAAGAAGGGTAAACAGGGGCTCGTATATGCCAAAGTCTACAATCTGGCCCTTGCCCCCGTTTTGTTGACGGGCTTGTAATGCTATCATTGCCAAATATGCACCCATTAACCCGGCACTATCGTCTGCTAGACCAAAGCCAGGAAGCAAAGGTGGTCGATCAGGATACCCTGTAATGTAGGCGTAGCCAGCATAGCCCTCGGCCAGAGTGCCAAATCCCGGGCGATGGCTGTTAGGTCCTGTTTGTCCAAATCCAGTAATCCGGACCATTATGAGGCTGGGATTAATATCGCTAAGTGTATCGTAACCAATACCCCATTTTTCCAATGTGCCCTTTCTAAAATTCTCTATAACAATATCTGCATCCTTGACCAGTCGCTTAACTATCTCAACACCAGTAGGGCTTCTCAGGTCAGCCGTAATTGATTTTTTATTACGGTTTATCAGCTTATACATAAGACCAACGCCATTTTTATTATTTCCCCAATACCGAACTTCGTCGCCCGACCCAGGTCGCTCAACTTTGATCACTTCTGCACCAAAGTCAGCTAGGAACATTGATGAGATAGGCCCGGCGAGAAAATTTGCCAAGTCGACTACTTTAATGCCGTGAAGGGGCATATTTTCAGTGCTATTTTCGTGCTGATTATGAGACATTGAATCTTCTCTACTAAATTTAGTTTGGGCGTTTAATTGATAAAAGCTTTTAATAAATAACCTCGGCACTCCATTTTGGGAAGGGTAGTAGATGACGGTTAAGACAATCAAACTCGGAAAGTTTGCTGTGTGTGTGGAAAATCTCGAGCTTTGGCAAAAACTTGATCCCGGAATAAGGGGAAGATTGGCGACAGTGTTATCGCAGCAAGGCGTGCTGGTTTTTAAACGGCAGGCTTTGTGTGAGAGTGAGTTAGTCGTATTCAGTAGAAATTTTGGCCATCCGGAAAAAATTGTGCGTGACGATTGGAAGTCTGAGAATCAGCCAGAAATCATACAAATTTCTAATATGAGAGACAATCAGGGCAAATCCATAGGTGGGCTGGGTTCCGGTGAATTAGAGTGGCATTGCGACCAGAGCTACGTCCGTGTTCCGGCGACCGGCAGCCTGCTATATATGGTTGAGATGCCGAAAGAACCGCCACGAACTTACTGGGCTAACCTCCAGCTTGCATACCAGGGATTATCAACTAGCATTAAACAAAAAGTCGATGGCTTGGATGTTATTTATGATTATTTCGTGCGCCAATCTAAATATGATGATGAGCCTAAAATGTCAGCTGAGCTTAGGAACAAAACTCCGCCAGTGATCCATCCGCTTGTTAACACTCACCCTGTGACCGGTTTGAAATCGTTGTACTTAGATCCGAGTACTGCATCTCAAATTATGGGGTGGAGCAAAATTCAAAGCGATGAGTTGTTCAAAGAATTGGTTGATCACTCCGAAAACAAAGAGTTTGTTTACTGCCATCATTGGAATATTGGTGATGTGGTTCTTTGGGATAATGGCTTTCTAATGCACCGTCGTGACTCCTTTAATCCTGCGTCCAATAGGCTTCTCAAACGAACGACCCTTCGGCTGCCCTCGGACATTCACATAGTTCCAGAAGGGAGGCTCGTAGCCTAAGGTGTGTTATTCTTGCCTACTGTTGGCGCAATTTTGGATCAAGTGCGTCGCGAATAGCGTCTCCGAATAAATTAAAACCAAAAACTGCCAGTGTTATTGCGAGCCCAGGAAAAAATGCTATCCATGGGGCACTTTCAGCGTACTCCTCTGCTCCCCCTTGCAACATAAGCCCCCAAGATGGCGTAGGTTCTTGGACCCCTAAGCCAAGATAGGATAATGACGCCTCTAGGAGTATTGCTTGTCCAATATTGGCGGTAAGAATGACTAGGTAAGGGGCCATCACATTTGGAAGCATGTGGCGAAGAATAATCCGTCTATTGGAAAACCCTAACGCACGTGCTGCATCAACAAAAGCGATTTGACGTATCTGAAGGGCATTGGACCGAACAATTCGGGCTGCGTCAGGCATAAATGGAATAGAAATAGCGATTATTACGTGGTGAAGTTCGGTCCCAAAGATCGCAACCATTGTGAGTGCAATTATAATTGTTGGAAAGGCTATCAGCACATCAATAAAACGCTGAAAAACTAGGTCGAATGTTCCACCAAGGTAAGCACTAGTAACCCCAAGCACTAATCCAATGGTGGCGCCAGAGAAGGCAGCGACAAATCCGACAAATAATGCTGTTCGAGCGCCATAGATTAAACGTGATAACAGGTCCCGCCCAAACTGATCAGTTCCTAGCCAGTACGAAGCATTTGGCGCTTCATGCATGGATGCAAAATTGTTGAGTTCAGGGTCGTAAGGGGCAAGGTATGTTGCAAGCGCTGCCATAATCATCATTGAGAGAATGATGATTGCTCCGGTAGCGCCAAGTCCGTGATTTCTCACAAGATCAACAGCTTTACGAAACGCAGAACGTTGGTCTCCCAATTCCGCTAATATATCTTTGTATTCTTTTTTTGTACCGGCCATCAGCAATCTCAGAATTATCTGTGCTTACCGTACCAAGTTGATACAGCAGCGGACTGATTGTTTTTTCTCATTGTTGCCGAAGTTTCGGGTCAAGGATATCGCGTACCGCATCACCGAAAAGATTGAATCCAAATACTGCAACAGTTATTGCGAGTCCTGGGTATATCGGCACCCACGGTGCACTTTCTGCGTATTCTTCTGCACCACCCTGCAGCATCAATCCCCACGCAGGTGTCGGTTCTTGCACCCCAAGACCAAGATATGAAAGTGAGGCTTCCAAAAGTATGGCCTGTCCTACAAAAGCAGTAAGCATTATCAAATAGGGAGCCATGACATTAGGAACCATATGGCGCAAAATTATCCTAGCATGATTGAAGCCAAGTGCTCGTGCTGCATCCACGTAGGGAATTTCCCGTATTGAAAGGGCATTCGAACGCACAACCCGGGCACATCTCGGAATGAAGGGAATTGTTATAGCAATTATAACATTTTCATAAGGCGTACCGAAAAAGATTCCTTTAGTACCAAAGGTCGCGACCACAGCTAGCGCGAGAATTATCAAAGGAAAAGCTAAAAAAACATCCATTATTCTTTGAAATATCAAATCAAACGTACCACCAAAATAAGCGCTCATAACTCCAAGAACCAGTCCCGCAGTCGCACCAATGAAGGCACATGAAAAACCAACAAAGAGTGCGGTTTGAGCTCCATAAATTATTCGCGTGAAAAGGTCGCGTCCGAATTGGTCCGTGCCCAGTAAATACTCCCAGCTAGGGGGTGAGAGCATCGCTTCGAAGTTGTTCAATTCCGGGTCATAAGGAGATACCCAGGGAGCCAATATAGCTGCCAGGATCATTAAAATTACCACCAGTGCGCCAAATGCACCAAGGGGCATTCTTTTAAATGTATCCCATGCTTTGGCCGTGAAGGTTCTTGAGTCGCGTAATTCTTCAAGTTCAGTTTCAAGGGTAGTATTATCGACAGTTGCCATAGTGTGTCTCCCCCCTCAACTATACCGTATTCGTGGATCCAGCCACGCGTAACAAAGATCCACAACAAAGTTTGTTATAACAAAGATTGTAGCAACAAGCATCACTAAGGCCTGTGTCATGGTGTAATCGTGATTTGTAACCGATTCTACGAAAAGTTTTCCCAAGCCATTTAAGTTAAAAACTTGCTCAGTTACTACGAGGCCTCCCATTAAGAAGGCAAATTCTATTCCTATAACGGTAACTACAGGCAGCAAAGCATTCTTCCAAGCATGGCGCTGTGTAATTATTTTTTCTTTTATACCCTTGGCTCGGGCAGTCCGTATGAAATCTTCACGTAACACTTCAAGCAGTGCCGAACGCATCATCCTTGTAGCAACCGCAGAATATCTATAACCAGTTGCAATCGCGGGCCAAATTAATTGCGAGAAATTACCGATAGGATCTGTGAAAGGATCAACATATTCAATTGGTGGCATCCATGGCTGACCAAACCAAGCCTGCGTATAAATAAGCAGTCCAAGTATTATAAGGATACCCAACCAAAAAGACGGCATTGCAATTCCAGCAATTGAGAATGCCCGGACAACATAATCCAGCCATGTATTCTGTTTTACTGCTGATATCGTGCCCATCGGTATTGCAATCGCTACACTTACAATGGTGGCCATGATCGCAACTTGCAGCGAAAGGGCAAACCTGAGTTTGATTTCATGTGTGATCGGCTGCCCGGTCCACATGGAGTCGCCAAAGTTAAAAGTAAACAAGCCAATCATAAAATCATAAAATTGCTTCCATATTGGATCCAGCATTCCGAGTTTAAGTTGACAATCTCTAATCGCATCCGGGTCGACATAAGTGCCTGAACCCGCGAGCCGTAGTTCACAAACATCGCCTGGGATTAAACGCAATAATCCAAAAACCAAGATGGCAGCGCCAACAAGTGTAGGTATCATCAATAAAATGCGTTTTGCAGTGTATTTATACATGATATTTCCCAAGCAAACTCAATGGACTAAAAGCAAAAAGTGATAAATCATTCCGCCCGTTCCCATTATTGTGGCAACGGGCGGAAATAATGTTTCGCATCTAAACGCTTATCGTTAAGTCATGAATACGCGCTTAGTTAGAATGACTGCACTTGCCACCTGTGCACCAGATTTGCTCCAGGCTTTGGTTTAGGTAGTGACTTGGTGCAACTTTCCAACCTTGTACATACGAGCGATGTGGATTAATTTTATACCACCATGGTGTAGGCCCTACGTGGGCTTCCTTCGCCAGTGTGTGCCACTCATACTTGCGCATCATTTTCCTTACCTTTACAGGATCCGCTTCTCTCAACATGGCATCGTACAGTCTGTCGGCTTCGCGGTCTTGGTAATTTGCGTAGTTATTACCGGCAAGGTCGTCAGAGATGTATTTTGAGACATCTGCCAAAGGATTGATAACGGACTGACAATTAAAGTCTATGGAAACATCGTAGTCCTTCTTCTTTCGCAGAGACGCATAGAAAGGCCCCGATGGTTGAACCGACTGTTTTGGGTTTAACCCGATTTTCTTCCATTGACCGACTAACCACGTACCGACGATTTTATAGGGTTGGTCAACGCCACGGTTATTGAATTTGAAGGTGTAACCATCTGGCACACCCGCCTCCTTCAATAATTTTCTGGCTTCTGCACGAGATTTTTTCAAATCCTTGTGGAACCCAGGAATCTTTACGAGTTCCTCTTCAGTCGCAGCTAACGGATCGCCCGGGAAAACAATGCCCCCAACGGTTTTTACAATAGCAATTTTGGAGAGGTACTTAGACCCACCCCAGCGATCGACTGCTAACGAGAGAGCCCGCCGAACCTTTGGTTTTCCGAAGAATTTATGTTTATGGTTTCCGATAAACATTAGCCCGCAATTCCAGTTACTCTCTTGCACTGTGATCTTATCACCGAGTGCTTTTTTGAGATCGTCACGAGCTTTTGGTGGAAATCCACGAAATTCAATAGCAGCTCTGTCACCACGAATTGCATTTAAACGAATGGCCATTTTTGGAGCGCTAATTGATCGTACCCCATCAAGATATGGCAGTTGTTTTCCATCGCTACCTACATGGTGGTATGTCGGATTTCGAACACCCTTAACGAATGAGCCGGGTGAATATTCATCAAACATAAAAGGACCAGAGCCGTATATATTCTTAGTAAAGAAATTTGGATCCTTTTCAAGTAAGGCCTTCGGATAAATCCCATTAAACGGAAGTGCTACGGCAGGCAGGAACGCGCCTGACGGGAAGTTGAGTTTAAATACCACGGTATCTTTATCGACTGCCTCAACCGATTTAACCATTCGGAAGAAAGCTTTGCGTGCGCTTGGCACTCCCTTTGGCGGAAATATAATCAACTTAAAGTTGTACGCGACATCATACGCGTTCACGGTAGTGCCAAGTACCTTTTTGACATCACTTGCTGTTACTTTGCCGCCTAACAGCTTCGTGTTAAAGTCTTTATCATTGATGCTTTTGCCGCCGGCTTTGAAGTCATTCCAAAATTTTGCATTTTTACGAATTTTAAATGTGTAGGTTTTGCTTCCATCTGTCGGTTTTGGAATGCCGCCAGTACAAATGTCACACACAAAGTCAGTGGTTGACTGTGGGTTATCAGGGTTGACCCTCATGAGGACGCTGTAATAGGGCCGCACTGGATGGACAACGCCGAACGTAGTTTCCCGATGAAGATCGAGTGATGGGATTTTACTTCCAACCACGTAATTTAGTGTACCGCCACGAACTGGCTGTTTTGCTGAAGTATCCGCGGCTGTGCCGCCAAAGATTAGGATTGTTCCTAATGCGAAAGCGGCCAATAATTTTCTCGAAGCCATTAACTATGTCTCCTTCCCTGTTCGCGAGATAATCTTTATGTCTCGCATCTTTAAACGCTAACTTGTAAGCATTGAGTGGAGCCAGCGTTCGTTGCGCATGCCGTCAACATTTGCTAACGGGCACACCTATTTGTGGGCTTTTCATGAAACCCGTATTAACGATCTTGAGTTTTCTGTAATTCGATAGTTCGCACATGAACCGACCAAGCAACATCACTACCCGAATACAGCGCAGGAATTTTGCTGCAAGCACAACTATTGCGTGATGGTGTATACACATGCCTCCCTACTCGGACCAAAATTATTTTTGTTAAGCAAGGTCCGAACCAGCATTATGGGGGGCGTTTGGCCGCGTTTCAACAAGTATTTATTAAATTCGCCTATTTTTTTATCATATTGATTAATTTTTTTGCTATTTGAGAACCATCGGGGGCTTCACTCGGGTATCGGGATGATCACGTCAGGCTCTGGCAATGGCCTACCATCCAAAAATAACTGAATATTTTGAAAACAGTGTTTCGACACATTGCCTACGTTATCGAATGCTGATCCGGCGGCGTGTGGTGTAACGACAACTTTATCCAATGTAAAAAGTGGATTTTCAGGCTTGGTAGGTTCGGGTTCCCACACATCGATCCCGGCCCCGCGAATATTTCCTGCTTTAATCGCGTCAAATAAAGCTTTTTCATTTAAGACACCACCTCGAGCACAATTGATAATAATCGCTGTATCCTTCATTTGGTTTATGGATGTAGCGTCAACTATATCGCGCGTCGATTCATTTAACGGCGTATGTATTGTTAATATGTCGGATTCTTTGAAAAGGCGCTCCAAGCTCACATAGTTTGAATTAAATTTACTTTCTATTTCCCCGGTTGCTCGTGATATGTCATGATAAATCACATTTGTCTCAAAGCCGATAAGGCGTTGTGCTACAGCACGGCCAATATTCCCAAAACCCAAAATTCCAACAGTTTTACCGCGCATCTGTAAGGCATTATTTCTTAGCATAATTTTGATATCTAACCATTCCCCATTCCTTAATCTTGCATCAATTTCAAGAAGGTGGCGATAAACTGCTAGAATCAATAAGATTGTATGTTCTGCTACAACTGAGCTATTCGCCCCGGCTGTATTGCAAAGGCCGAGACCATGGTCACGAATGGCATCAAGATCTACTTTATCAAAACCTATGCCCCATTTCTGGATAAATTTAATGCTTGGTGCCGCATCCAACAAACGTCGGGAAATTGGTGCAGTTCCGCATACAATAAAGTCGCATACTTGGGCTATTTTAATTTGATGATCTTCATCGTAGCTTTCGGCAAAGTGTAAATCGAAATTTTCTGGTGCAACAGCGCGGGTTTGATCTCTTACGGCTTCGGCCCACACGTCTAAAATGGCAATTTTATATCTGGTCATGCAGCTGACTCCATCTGCTCGCCATTTGCATTCAACACGGGCTCCCCTTCGATTATAATGCGATACAGGTGGCGATATTCGTCACCATAATCGCCATTTGCCTGATGTAGAACCGAACGATTATCCCAAATAACGACATCACCGTCTTCCCATTTATGGCGATATTCAAATGTTGATTGATCGGCCATTTCCATAAAGTCATCGAGAAGGTCAAATCCATCCTCCGCATCAACGCCCTGGAAATCGTCTATTCTAGCGGTATTGATGTAGATTGCTTTACGATTAGTATCTGGATTTACTCGAACCAATGGGTGCCAAACGCGCGGATCAAAGCCCTCTTCAGCTGGAGCCATAGGGCGGGGACACCGACGGCTCATCCATATATGCAGACAATTTATTTTATCAGCTTGCTTTTTCAATTTTTCGGATAGCGCGTCATACATGAGGTGCATTGAGCAAAACTGGGTATCTCCTCCGTGGTTAGGTAGAGTGATGGCATGAAGCATAGTGGCCTTTGGAGGCCGAATTGTATGCGAATGATCGGTGTGCCAGTTGCTGCCCCTCGTTATTACTTTACCGTTCGAACCTTTGTCCTGGCTCGAGATGAAACCAACAAGTGGGCAGTCTGGAATGCGGAACTGCTCTAGGCTTTGCATCATCGGGCTACCGAATATGCGAGCACATTCAAGAAAGTCGGTAGGTTCCAATTTTTGGTTCCTTATTACTAAGACGGATTGTTCCGCAAAGGTTCGGTAAAGAGCGATTTTTAGGTCCTCTTCAAGAGTATGACGCAGATCTAGTCCGGTGACTTCTGATGCAAATCCGTCGCCAAGAGGTTTGATTGACATGGCCATGATTTCTTGCCCCCTTTTAATTAATAGAGTGAATAACCGCAAAACAGCACGGGCCCGTTTATTAACTTTGATGTTTTTTAAAATAAGAGCTGTGCTTATCTTCAAAAATTAAGGTATTGATCTATCTAATTGTCTAGCAAAGAATATCCGGAACCGTCTAGTGCGCTGGTTTTCCCTGGGAATCAAAATCTATATCAATTCCTAGTCCGGGTCCTTTTACAGCAATTTCGGTGCCCAACGGATTCTCACCCTTTGCGAATGGCAGTCGCCAAGGAACTTCTCCAAATGCATATTCTAGTATTTCAGCATTGCGGTTAGCGGCGGTCACCTGAGCGCTTGCCGCAGTACAAATCGGGCCAGACGGATTATGTGGGGCAAATTTGAGGCCATAAGTGGCGGCCATCTTGCAAATTTCATTTAGTCTTCCGGGTCCTCCGGTAAATTTTACATCAGCAATCAGAACATCAATGCAACCTGATTTTGCTAGATTTTCCAATTCAGTATGAGTGTAAAAATTCTCGCCCCCACAAATGCGGCCGCCTGATATGGCTCGCAGCTCATCGCATGCAGACTTATCCCAATTGTGGAGCGGATCTTCGATCCAAGTAATTTCTAAATCTTTACAAATTGCGGCAAGCAGTGGTGCTGTTTCTTTTGTGAAACGCCAATGACAGTCAATCATCAGCTGTGCCCGCGCTCCAACCGCGTCGCGAAGGGCTCGCAATCTGGCAACACCCGGTCCCACAAGCTTTTTCACGTCAGCTGGATTATGTCGTGGAGAGACTTCGTCGAATGGTGCTATTTTTATATTGGTGCAACCCGCCTCTAATGCCCCACAACCTGCGGCCGCAATACTGGCAGGATCGCGACTGCTGCTTTTCCGATTGATGTTACAATAGAATTTAACGGTGTTAGGTATCTGATGCCCTTGGGAAAGCTTTTCTGCTACAGAGATCCCTTCTTTGCGACAAGAAAGATCGTAGAGAGCTTGTGATATTGCGCTCGGTGCTGTTCGCGAAAGGCGCTCATTTGGCACGCCTTCTATTAACGTATCGGCGGTAGCGATGGGATCGATATCCTTGCCTTTTAAATCTTCGACGCAGCGCCTAATTGCTTCAATGCAAGCGCTGTCGTTTTTGCTATCGGATGCTTCCCCCCAGCCCCTATGGTGGTCAGCGCTCTCGACCTCCACTAACACCCAATTACCACGGTGGTTTACGGGTATGATATGAACTCGGGCACCGGTCACCTCTATCATTGATTATCTCGTGGCGCATTACATTGGGTAAGACCATAGCAGCGCTGGGCGCGGCTATTTTTGTGATGCTGATGAAGTTCAACTAATGCTGCACATTCAATATCGTGGGCCTTTATTTCAATCTGTTTGCGGTGCATTTAGGTAAATAAGTATTTTGGGGGTTTTGATATGGAACCCAATATACTTCCTGTGTCGAAGGATATTTTAACAAGTAATGTTCCGAGGTCATTAAAGTCCGAATAAAGTTTGCGCATTTGTCTCTAGAACTCGTGCTTTGCTGTTTAAGCTTAATGATGATTTTTTTACAACTTCACATGGCTCTAAGTCTCCAATAGGAAACGGCCAATCCGAGCCAAGCAGCACTCTCTCAGCCCCGACCCGCGCAACAAGAAAATCTAAAACTTCTGGTTCGAAAACTATGCTGTCAAAATAAAGTTGCGAGAAGCCCTCCCTTGGGTCGGAATATTTGCCGGGGTGAGCCTTAAAGTTTCGAATCAATCTACCGAGTGCATATGGCAATGCCGCACCACCTGTTGAAGCGATAACTTTCGCGCCAGAATATTTAGTTAAATGCCCAGTGAAAAGGATCCGTGCCAGCGCAATTGTCTGATCATTGATTCTTGAGACGGCATTTACCATGTCAAAATCTAGTACTCGAGGGTCCGACGCGTCAAAAACGGGGTGCACTAAAATAACGGCACCTGTTTCATGGGCCTTCGTCCAAAAAGGATCGAGATCAGGATCATCTAGCGTGCCCCCAACACCTTTTGTTTGGGCACCAATCATGAAGCCTTTAAAGCCATCATCTAATGCATCTTGCATTACCTCTGCCGCGTGCTTACCACTTTGCGTTGGGAGAATAGCTAGCGGTATGATGCCAGAACCCATTCCACATGTCTTGATCAGCCATTTGTTACAGTAGCGCGCCCACTCTGCTCCTTCATCAGCAGGCAGCTGGTTGCCAAATGCATCGACCCAACCGCCAGTAATTTGAACATCTAATCCATTTTGTTTCATCCAGGCATTGCGGTCTTCAGTTTCGCGCAGTCGCCCCATGATAGGGCGGCTCGGGCTTCCTCCAGCAAAAGCGAGTTGGAAACTGCCGGATTGTTCGACTAGGTCTATATTGGGAAAATCAGAAATCCGATTACGAAGGTCCTCAAGCATAGCCTGCGGAATAAAGTGGGCGTGTGTATCAATCGCCATGAAATTCTCTCTAATGGTTAATGACTTACCTTTAACATTTTAAAAGATCTTTCATTTTGTGTTTTTGCTATGCAAATGGGTTTCGGCATTCAATCTTTGTTTCAGCCAAACGAACAGGCTAGGGGTAGTTACAACTTGTTAGGTGCTTCGGGGAAGATATTTTTTGATGTCCAGTGAGCTTTTAATTTGGCATTGTGGTTGATATCTCCAGAAGAATAAAAGGTCCCTTGCAAGTGAGAGAATGACGACCATCCTATTCTTTCTGCCTGTGTTAAAAACTAGCGCCGAAAAATAAAGTTTGGCACTTTTCCCCTTTGTTCCCATTTAGATTTTTCCAGCGCTGGGGTAGATGAGCTCGTTATCGGTAAGCCAATACACAGATAGGCGATAAACTGCCAATCCTGTGAAACCTCCAAATCCTCATTTACGCGAGTTTTGTCAAGAATAGACACCCAACCCAAACCCAGCCCTTCAGATCTCGCAGTGATCCAAATAGTGTGAATAGCAGTTACCACCGAGTATGCCGCGGTTTCTGGCATAGTTTGGCGTCCAAGACCATGTCCCTGTATCGTATGCTGATCTGCGAATACTGCTATTTGTAGAGGCGCTGTGTTCATGCCTGAAAGTTTCAGGTTTGCGTATAATTGTGCCCTATCACCGGTATAATCGCTAAGTGCATCTTTATTCGCTTCCTCAAAATTGCATCGTAACGCCGATCTTCGGGCGGGATCTTCAACAATTACAAACCGCCATGGTTCACTCAAACCAACTGACGGAGCAAGACAAGCTGCGGAAATTAATTTCTCTGCAATTTCTCCCGGTAGAGGTTCGACGCTGAATTCCCTGACATCTCGCCGCCAAGTTAACAATTCATTTAACTGGCATCGAAAATCATCGTCAAAGATGGGTGTCTCAGTCATTTTAGATTGCCCAAGGCGCGGAAGAGTTTGAAGTTATCAGTACTTTTAAAGCGGCAAAACTTACTGGCGTGATGACAATAATATATTAGTGAAATCAAATAATATGAAATATTAATTCGTACTCAATTTATATTTTTTGCCTAAGAAGAAATTTGGGGACACAAAGTTTATGGAAATGCAGCTCATTTAAGATAAGATGACAGCAAAAGGTAAAAGTACCACCGGACGTCAATGTCTTGGTGGGGGGAATATTTATGGCAAGATACGCTCCAATGCGAAAACCACGCGAAGGGTATCTTAAACTGCAGGATGGCCGATGGGGTCAAACTTTTGCGGCGCTAGACCTCGGGACCAACAACTGTCGTTTATTAGTGGCGAGGCCCAATAAAAATGGGTTCCATGTGATTGATTCCTTTTCAAAACCAGTGAGGCTTGGTGAAGGGCTTGGGTCAGGCAACGAGCTCACTGAACAAGCGATGAAACGTACTCTGTGTGCGCTGGAAATATGTGAAAAAAAAATGAGGCGACATAGTGTCAATCGCTTTCGTAGCGTCGCGACTGAAGCCTGTAGGCGCGCTACAAATGCGCAAAAATTCTTTGATGATGTCTTGGAGCGTACTGGAATAAACATCGAGGTTATAACTCAAAGAGAAGAGGCTAGACTTGCCGTTTCTGGTTGTCGTGCTCTCCTCAATGGGCCGGAGCCCTTTGCAGTGGTGTTTGATATTGGTGGCGGCAGCACGCAGGTGGCGTGGCTTTCACTCGACAGTCAAGAAGATTTACCATGTGAAACAACTTCGGTACCGTTTGGAGTGGTTACACTGAGTGAAAAATATGGTGCCGAAACACTTCATCCAAAATTGTATCAACAGATCATAGATGAAGTTGGAGAACAGCTTTCTGCATTTTGCGCCTCTCATGATATTTCTGAGCACGCTATCGCTGGACAGGTGCAAATGGTTGGCACTTCCGGAACAGTCACAACGCTTGCCGGTATTGAAAAAAATTTGAAGTATTATGATCGTAAACGGGTTGATGGTGCCACTCTCACCTTCGCAGCGATACGTAAACTCTGTAATGACCTGCGCCGCATGGACATCAGCACACGATCAAAAGTACCTTGTATCGGTAAAGATAGGGCCGAATTGGTAATCTTTGGCTGTGCGGTGCTAGAGGCAATGTGCAGGCGTTGGCCAGTTGGAAAACTTCGCGTGGCTGATCGAGGTATTCGCGAGGGGATTCTGCGCGAATTGATGGCTGGGGCAGATCGTGAAGTGCATTGCGGTTCTTTGGACAAACCTGGCAATAAATAAAGGGACATTAATGGTGCCCAAAGGACAAGGAAAAGGTACCCGCAGTTATGGTCGTGGCAAACACGTTCGCGTTAAAACTGCGCGGGGTCGCAAAACCTCGTCTACTCGTTGGTTACAGCGACAACTTAATGATCCTTTTGTAAGGGAAGCACAGCGGCTTGGTTACCGTAGTAGGGCAGCGTTCAAATTATTGGAGCTTGATGACCGATTTGGGTTCTTGAAAAAGGGTGCGCGGGTTGTTGACTTGGGAGCAGCACCTGGAGGGTGGAGCCAGGTCGCAAAAGACCGTGTAGGAAAAAGCGGATTGGTTGTAGCGCTCGATCTGGCATCGATTGAGCCTCTGGTTGGCGTAAATATAGTAGAGGCTGATTTCTTTAGTGAACAGTCAGAATCATTGCTTGAGTCAAAGATTGGTACTCAGGTCGATGTTGTGTTGAGTGACATGGCTGCTCCCAGCACGGGGCATGCTGCTACAGATCATCTCAGAATCATGTCATTAGCTGAGGCGGCTTATGATTTTGCAAGGCCTCGTTTGGTTAAGGGGGGCACATTTGTGACCAAGGTGTTCCAAGGTGGTGCCGATCGTGACTTGCTTAAAATGTTGAAACGCGATTTTGCTAAAGTGCGGCACGCAAAACCTAAATCAAGTAGGGTCCGGTCTGCAGAGATGTATATGGTGGCGATGGGCTCGCATATAAAGGAATAAAAAAGATTTTGTTATGTAGCTCTTTTTTTTTATTACGTTAAAAAACTCCAATCAAATGTGGAATTAGTCTTGGCTGAAAAAATCCAATGTGTATGATGTCGCGTAATTGCTCATAAGGGGTTTGCATGAAAATTTTGGAAGGGTTGACGTTCGACGACGTTCTTTTACAGCCCGCCGAGTCCGTTTTTCTACCATCTGAAACAAACACTAGCACACGTCTCACATCGACAATTGATTTGGGCATTCCTCTGATGTCATCGGCAATGGACACAGTTACAGAGCATTCACTCGCCATTTCCATGGCTCAAGCTGGCGGGCTTGGCGTTATCCATAAAAATCTTGAAATTGATCGCCAAGCGGAAGAAGTGCGCCGTGTAAAACGGTTTGAGGCTGGGATGGTGGTAAATCCAATCACCATCCGTCCTGACCAAACACTGGCCGACGCTCATAAATTGATGGACTACCATAAGATCTCTGGTATCCCAGTGACAGAAAACAAAAATGGAAAACTTGTTGGCATATTGACTCATCGCGATGTTCGTTTTGCTTGTGATCCCGCGCAGCCGGTGGCAGAGCTGATGACCGAAAAACTAGTCACTGTTAGCGAAGGTGTCGATCACCTTCAGGCTAAAAAACTTTTACATGAAAATCGAATTGAGAAATTACTTGTTGTTGATCGGCAAGGATGTTGTGTCGGATTGATAACTGTTAAAGATATTGAAAAGGCACAAAAATATCCAGACGCGTGCAAGGACGAACATGGTCGTCTTCGGGTTGCAGGGGCAACTGGCGTGGGTGATGATGGCCTTGCGCGGGCTGAGGCGCTATTAGATGCCGGTTGTGATGTGGTCGTAATTGATACTGCGCATGGCCATAGCGCGGGAGTACTGCGCGCAGTTGAAAAGGTAAAACAGATTAGTAATTCTGCTCAGGTACTTGCTGGTAATGTAGCAACAGGGGATGGTGCCAGGGCACTGATCGACTCAGGCGCTGATGCAGTGAAGATTGGTATTGGGCCTGGCTCAATCTGTACAACGCGCATCGTTGCGGGTGTCGGGGTGCCGCAACTTAGTGCAATTATGGCCGCTGCTGAAGTAGCGCGTAAACAAAATATACCAGTAGTTGCGGATGGGGGGATAAAATTCTCTGGTGACCTTCCAAAAGCTATAGCAGCAGGAGCTGACTGCGCCATGCTTGGATCGCTGTTTGCCGGTACTGATGAAGCGCCGGGGGAGGTTACCCTATTTCAAGGCCGCTCTTACAAAACCTATCGTGGTATGGGATCTCTGGGTGCTATGGCACGAGGATCAGCTGACCGTTATTTTCAGCAAGAGGTTGAAGAAACTTTGAAATACGTACCCGAGGGAGTGGAAGGGCGTGTGCCCTATAAAGGTCCTGTAGGAAACGTTATTCATCAACTTGTCGGCGGTTTAAAAGCGGCAATGGGTTACACGGGCTGTCAAACAATCAGCCATCTTCAAAATGACGCAACGTTTGTGAAAATTACGAATGCTGGGCTACGGGAAAGTCATGTCCACGACATAACTGTCACACATGAGGCTCCGAATTACCGCAGTTCCGGTGGTTGATATACCTTCCGACCATCCAGTTGAGTTATGACGCCAGGCGCGCGAATTCAAGAAACCATTGAACTAATTGATGAGCTGATATCTGGCAGTCACTCGGCAGATCGATTGTTTGCGCGTTGGTTTCGTAAAAGAAGATATGCGGGCTCAAAGGATAGGGTTTTTATAAAAAACCTTATGTACGAGGTACTGCGTAATTATTATCAACTTGCTTGGTGGACGGGAGAAGACACATCGGCTCGATCGCTGACGCTGGCTGCTAGCATACTGTCAGGGAATACAAACATGGAAGATCTCGTTGGATGGTGTGACGGGCAAAAATATAGACCCAAGCCTCTGACACCTAGCGAGATGCAAAAATTAAGAAAGCTTAAGAGTGGTGATGGTTATCTCTCCCCAATTCAGCCGGACGCAGTCAGGTGTAACCTGCCCGGATGGTTGTATGATGAGGCAGTGCGAGTTTTTGAGGGTAACGTGGAACAGGAACTCGCTGCGCTTAATACGATGGCACCCATAGATCTTCGCGTTAATGAACTCAAAATGAATCGAGGCCACGCTGAGGAGACCCTTGGCGCCTCGGGTATTGAAGTTTCAAAAACGAAATATGCACCCAGTGGCTTACGCCTCATGTCGCCGCAATCAATTGAGCGGCTGCCATTGTTTGAAAATGGTTGCATTGAGATTCAGGATGAAGGTTCTCAGATCATTGCACATCTTTGCTCGGCTCAAAAGTACATGAATGTTCTTGATTTATGTGCAGGTGCGGGAGGCAAAAGCCTTGCTTTAGCCGCAATCATGGAAAACAAAGGTAAAATCACGCTGTGTGATATTGATCAAAATCGCCTGAACCGTGCATCAGTCCGACTTAGACGTGCAGGTGTGGGCAATTGTACATTAAAAATAATAAACCCTGATCAAAATCCCTCACAACTTTCTTCTATGGGTGTCTTTGATAGAGTCTTGCTAGACGCGCCCTGTACAGGGTCAGGCGTTTGGCGGAGACACCCAGAGAGACGCTTTACGCTTACTCAAAGCCGATACAGTGAACTGACCCGTCTACAGGGAAAATTACTGAGACATGCCTCACGTTTGGTAGCGCTTAATGGGCAGTTGATTTATGCTACTTGTTCTTTTCTCGCAAAGGAGAATGAGGAGCAAATCCAGAAATTCTTATTGGATTCGGGCAGTTTTGTCGTCATTCCAATTGGGGATGTGTGGAGATCTGTCTTCGGTAGCTCTTTTTCATTTAGCGGAGATTACCTGCGACTCACCCCCTATCATCATGGAAGTGATGGTTTTTTTACAGCTGTTCTTAAACGCATTAAATGACAAGTAATCGCTTTTAAGTTCCAAACTTGTAGAGTCTAACTTTTGTCAGCTATTAACGGTAATTATGACAGATAATATCTTAATAATTGATTTCGGTAGTCAAGTTACACAGCTCATTGCTCGGCGAGTTCGTGAAAGTGGTGTTTATTGCGAAATTCATCCTTACAATCGTGTCGATCGCATCTATCTCGCGTCTTATAAGCCCAATGGCGTAATTCTCTCAGGAGGTCCCTCTAGTGTAATTCAAGATAAGGCACCTAGGGTTCCTGAGGCTGTATTTGAGAGTGGTTTGCCAATCTTTGGCATTTGTTATGGTCAGCAAATTTTGTGTAATCAATTGGGTGGTGTTGTCGAGCCTCATGACCATCGCGAATTCGGAAAAGCTATGGTTGAAGTTTCAGAAGAATGCACTTTACTCGATGACACATGGGATGTGGGTACCTCTAACCAGGTTTGGATGAGCCATGGTGATCGGGTTACGCATTTGCCCCCCGGATTCAGAGCTGTTGGCATTAGCGAAGGGGCTCCCAATGCGATTGTTGCGGATGATAATCGCAAGTACTACGGAGTGCAATTCCATCCAGAGGTTGTTCATACGCCTGGTGGAGCCGCGCTTTTGAAAAATTTCACGCACAACATTGCAGGATGTAGCGGTGATTGGTCAATGGCATCCTTCAGGTCAGAGGTAACGACACGAATTAAAAATCAGGTCGGCGATGGGCGAGTTATTTGCGGTCTTTCTGGTGGCGTCGACTCGTCGGTTGTAGCCGTGCTTCTAAATGAGGCGATTGGGGAACAACTCACTTGCATTCTTGTTGACCACGGGTTCATGCGTTTGAATGAAGCTAACGATGTAGTTTCGATGTTTCGCGATCACTTCAGTATTTCACTGGTGCATCGTGATGCTAGCGATCTTTTCTTGGGCCAATTAGCAAATGTGATTGACCCGGAAATTAAACGGAAAATCATTGGCGGCCTTTTTATTGATGTATTCGAAGAGGAGGCAAAAAAGCTTGGAGGAGCTGCATTTCTTGCCCAAGGCACTCTATATCCCGACGTTATTGAATCTGTCTCATTTGATGGTGGACCAAGCGTAACAATTAAGTCTCACCACAATGTTGGTGGGCTACCCGATCGCATGAATATGAAATTAGTGGAGCCCTTACGCGATCTCTTTAAGGACGAAGTTCGTGCTCTAGGGCGAGAGCTAGGTATGCCGGAAGCTGCTATTGCAAGGCACCCATTTCCGGGGCCAGGCCTCGCTATACGTATCCCGGGTCAATCTATAACCAAAGAAAAGTTAGATACGTTACGGCAAGCTGATGCAATATACCTTGATGAAATCCGTAAGGCTGGGCTTTATGATAAAATTTGGCAGGCTTTCGCCGTCCTGCTTCCCGTCAAAACAGTTGGTGTGATGGGTGATGCTCGCAGCTACGAGTACGCTTGTGCGCTTCGAGCTGTTACATCGACTGACGGGATGACGGCCGATTTTTATCCCTTTGAACATGATTTTCTGTCTCACGTTTCGACTAGAATCATAAATGAGGTGAAGGGTATCAATCGAGTAACTTACGATTCTACATCCAAGCCTCCAGGGACTATTGAGTGGGAGTGACTCATTTATTTCTCCACACCAATCGGCTGGCCACGTTCGGCTGCTGCCTTGCGCGCTGTGTCTATCACCTTCTGGTGACCAAGATGAACACCATCGAAATTACCGATAGCGGCCACCATGTCACCACGCGCCAGAGGTGCGTCGCCGACGCTCCAGCACAAGATTTCGCAGGAATGTGACACGGTCAGATTCATGGCGCGGCACTATATCGTGCAACCCGCGGACAAATTCAACGCTGTAAACGCTTTATTTCACCCATCGAACCCGCATTTGTGGCACAATGCCACGAAAGCGCAAGACAGCCTGCCACGCGGCCAGTGCAACCGGCAGGAATGGTGAGTGTGGAAACGATGGACGGCAAACTGACAACTGATATCGCCACATATTTGAATGTGTCCAGCATTGCCATCGAGCAATTTCTGGCACTGGCAACGGCTTACGGTATGAATTTTCTGGCGGCTATCTTTACGCTGGCCCTTGGCATCTGGCTGTCGCGCAGGGCGTCACGGCTTACAGGCGAATGGCTGTCACGGCTGAACCGGCTGGACAAGACATTGGTGCCGATTATGGCGGCATTGGTCCGCTATGCCGGCCTGACCCTGACCATCATCGTCACGCTTGGCAATTTCGGGGTCGAGACAACATCGATTATTGCCGTTCTGGGTGCGGCCGGCCTTGCCGTCGGCCTGGCGCTGCAAGGCACCTTGTCGAATGTTGCCGCGGGCCTGATGTTGCTGTTCCTGCGGCCGTTCCGGATCGGCGACTGGGTGGAGGCTGCAGGTGTATCGGGGTCGGTGCGCGAAATCGGTCTGTTCACAACGACGATTGATACGTTTGACAATGTGTTTATCAGCATTCCGAACTCGTCGATCTGGTCGTCAAACATCATTAACCATGCGCGCTATGGCACACGGCGCATGGATCTGGATATCGGGATCGGCTATGACAGCGATCTCGATACGGCCGAGACTGCCTTGATGAGTCTGGCTGCCGATTCCCGCGTGCTTGCCGATCCGGCACCACGCTTTCTGGTTGTCAGCTATGGCGACAGCGCCATCAATGTCCGGCTTCGCGCCTATGCAAGCTACGATGATTTCTTTGATCTTTACTGGGACCTGAATCGACGGCTGAAAGGCGTTCTCGATGACCATGGCATCGACATTCCCTTCCCGCAGCGGGTTGTCCGTCATTTGGGCGACAGGTCCGGCAGCGCAGGGGAAAACGGCGGCTGATGACAGGTGAAAAATTGGTGCGCATAACGCGGGAAAATCTCGAAACTGGGACAGTTGCGCGGCTTGTCGCCGAACGCGGTGACGAGGATACGCAGCTTGCACCTAACTTGTTTCCTAATGACGAGGCAGCCTGTTTTTCAGATAAATTTGCTTCGTTGGCCTAAATATCGCCTCTTGCATGCGGTTTAATAGGCAGTAGTTGGGCAACATTGAGCAGTACGTAGCTTGAAAATGGAGTCGGTAGGAATCGTTCAAAATTAGACAGTTAGAAAGTCATTGATTTTCTTTCTAAAAACAACTTCGTACGTAATTGGTACATAGCAAAAATAACGCTATGAAATAATTGTTATATTTCCACTAGAACCGCTGAGTGGGAGTAGTTCCACAAATTTTAGATTTTTATCAATGATCGCTAGATTTCCGCTTGAGTGAATGTAGCGTTACACTTTTGGAACGGTAGGAGAGAACTGTCCCCGAAAGTAGTTACGTCAATGGTTTGTGACGCAGGTTCTAGTTGCTTTCAAATTGTTGTTAAGCGGTCGCCATCATCCAAGCGAGGATTTTTGTACCCTCGCAAAAATCTTCCATCTCCATTGCTTCGTCCGGATTATGGCTGCCATTTTCATTACGAATAAAGATCATTGAAGAGGGTACGCCCTCGTGATGAAACTCAGCTGCATCGTGACCGCCGCCGCTGGCAAGGCTGGTTGCCTCGAGGCCCATCGCGGCACAGCCCTTTAGCATGCGATGCTTCTCATCATTTTGGAGAGCGGCGGGCACGGATACCGAAAATGCCCCGAGATCGACATTAACGCCCCTTTGTTCCGAAATTTCTGCTGCAATACCCTCTGCCGTTTTTCTCATCGTGTCTAATATTTCCGAACTTTCGCTCCGCATGTCCAAAGTGAAATTGACTTCACCACAAACCTTGGAAAGCCCGTTAACATCGGGATCCGTATGGATGATTCCGGGATTAAAAACTAGATCGCCACCGTCGGCCAGTGTTTGTAGACCCACCTGCTCAAATTTATAAAGAAATTCAGCAGCGCCCAGTGCTGCGTCCTTTCTGAAAGATTGTGGAGTGGCGCCACCATGATTGTATTCGCCTAATGCTTTGCAATTTCGAAAGCGCCGATTCCCGCGAATGCCGCTGACCACACCGACCGGTTTGTTCTCAGCTATTAATATAGGTCCTTGTTCAATATGAAGCTCGCAATAACCTTTAATTTTTTGCGGGTTCAGATGGGGCGGATTATTAGCAATAGCGTCGGGATCAAAACCAGCCGTCTTAATCACCTCATAGAGTGATTTATCGAAATAGTTGTGGTGGGCGGTATTCAATTCATCTTCCATAAATCGGCCCAGCGCTGCCCGACTGCCAAGATGGCCACCGTGTAGGCCTGAAAACCAGCTGCCGGCTTCTTCGGCGCGGATTGCCATCACAATGGTATCCTGGGCGGGAGTGATGCCGGCTGCTTGAAATGCTTGAATGGCGGCAAGCCCTGAAATAACTCCGGCGGCACCGTCATAATTGCCACCGCAGGGCACGGTGTCCATATGGGAGCCTACTATGAAAGGTGGCGCTTCGCGATCTTCGCCTGGAAATGTCATATATAGGTTGCCGGCACTGTCCCCTGAGATTTCCATCCCGAGTTCCTTTGCCCATGCCTCGCACATGTCGTGACCTATTTGTTCTCCTTCGCCCCATGCAACACGAGTGACACCCGGTCCATCCTTTGTTTTATCTTCTATTTCTAGGAAAAACTGATCGGCACGCTCCATTGACTCTTCGACGGCGATAATCAGTGCCTGTTCAAAATTATCCTTCATATTTCACTTCGCTTCTTTGTTAATAAATTGCCGAAGGTGTAAAAGATACATACCGTTCTGACATGGAAATAAATGCCGTTAAAATGAGCAAAAAATGATTGGAATTGGCTGAGTAGGTCTGAAAGATACATCAGTGAGGTTCTTGATACGAAGGTTGGCCAATTACGTGTGCGAGTTATACATGTAACAGCGATCATTTCTAAGTTTAAATCAATACAAACAAATAATTAAATTGAATTAATTCATAAAAATTATTTTTTATAAATAAAAAATTAATATTTACTTTGAAATAAATGAAAATGTAAAAAAATTACAAATAAATTGTTCATATTTATTAATGCTAAAGCCTATATATTTTGAAAAAAATATCTATTTTAATGTAATTTTACATATCCATACGAATTTCGCATGTCATTGAATTCCGTAAAACAATTCCGAGCTAACATCGGATAGCACATAATTCGTAGATGAAGGCGTACTATAGCTTCCACAATCTTAAAAATATTTTCATATTCCCGAGATTTTAAAGAACTCATAATTTGCTCAATTGGATTGTGACCTCGGTGAACCTTCACGCACTGCCGATGTGCATAATTGACCAGACGGTGCTTTACCGCTACCCAACGATATAATAGAGGGTTGAAGATACGGATTTGGAGCTTGACTAACTGCTAGGTCCATAGCCGTTATTAATAATAAAAATCCGATTGCGGTCAGGGCGATAGACTTCCTCGTTTTCATGCTACTCTCTGCTCGAGACCAAGGAGTGGACGAAGGCGAATACCAAAAATAGATCCAACGAAGGCAGAAATGAGCCATACCCAGCCATGTAGACTGCCTGTAGAAATTCCACTGAAAAATGCACCAACGTTGCACCCAAATGCTAACCTAGAAGAGTAACCCATCATCAAACCCGCAAAAATTGCAGTACACCACCCAACTAATGGGAGATAAGCCCGTTCACGACTTAGATCGCCCCGCCAATTAGCGATCGCGAACGCCCCGAGAATTAACCCAATATTGGTAAGTGACGTTACATCTGAAAATATTGTTTGCGACAGTCGTATTTGTTGGGCTTCAGAGGACCAAAATATTGAATTCGTTAAGTCAATATTTAAAGCCTGAGTAGTTTTTGCGGCCCACAAACCCAATCCATAAACTACTCCCCATGGTTGGCCAGAGATACTTAAGTGAAGAACAGCCAAAACAGCTATTGTTAGTGCCGCAATCCAAAGTTTGCGAGGAATCCTCCTATTCTCAGGAAGGGCCCAAACCAGAGCAGCTATTGCGACTGCCAAAAGGCCAAGCAGATTTACAGCGAGTCCTAACGTAGGTCCGAGTAGATTAGGAAGGGTCAGCGCTTGTGTAGTTCCGAAGTTAATCCACCAATCTAGGTGGTACGCCCCTGCGAAGCTTCCTATTGCAAAAAATGGCAGAACTATCAATGCAACTGTATTGCCGCTTCCTGCGTTTATTAATGTCCCTGAACCGCAGCCAAGTACTAATTGCATGCTTAAACCGAAAAAAAATGCTCCTCCGACCATCGCTATGCCAATGGGAGCATGTGCCCCTACCAATTCAGAGCTATTTATCGTAATTAACGGAAAAGCAATGATGGAAACGCAACCAATCGAAATTAACTGCGCTACAAAACCTGCAGGCTCACGACGCATTATCGTGGCTCTCCACGGCCCTGCAAAGCCAAACCTGAAAGCCTCAAACGTCATACCTAGCGCAAGGCCAAGGATAAAAATCAGGCCAAATCTCACACCAACAAATAATGATAACAAAGCAGAAATTGTTACGAGAACAGCTGGCACTACTGTGAAACCAATAATTCTAGGTGCTTGCGACAAAAATGATGGGTTTAAGGCCATAGTAGTAAAGTCCGCAGCTACCGGCCCGTAGACTGGCGCTAGAATTTGTCCAATAAATTCTGCCAAAGGCTGGGCGTGTTGTCCATTGGCAGTTCTGCATTAGACCAACCAACCATTGATTCTGGATAAAGTTTGACGCCTTTCAATCCACTTAACTCGCTTAAAGCAAACCAATTGGTCGCAGCCCAATGACCAGTGTTACAAAAAGATACAATTTTTTTAGCCGATTTGAAATTTGCCGCTTGTAAAATTTTATCAGCTTTTGATGCCTTGTGCAGCGTGGCTCCGGTTTGAAACCATTGCGTGTGCGGGAAAATACCAGACCGTGGCAGCGTTCCCGGCCGAGCTGCGGCAGAATGTTGTTTTTTACCTTCATAAAATGGTTCTGGCCTTGCATCAATCAACGTTCCATTACTAGTTCCGTTTACAACGGCTAGGACATCGTCACGGCTTGCCAACCAATCGTCACTGAGGGTTACTACTATTTCGCTTTTTTTAGGTTTAGACGGAGTAGCGCTTGTCGCCCGTCTCCCACTACCAATCCAATCATTCATTCCACCATTCAAAATAGCTATTTTAGTTATGCCCGCTGACTTTAGAGTCCAGTATACGCGAGCAGCAGCACCGAAATCTGTCGCATCTCTCCCTTGAAACACTACTACGACCGGTTTGTCTCGATGAATACCAAGTTTTTGAAACAAGGATGTTAAATGGCCATTAGTTACTAACTGCCCAGGGTTACTTTTCGGGCCTCTAAAAGCACTGTAACTGACGCTGATTGCACCAGGAATGTATCCGTCTCTAACGTTGTTGCCACGTATATCTAAAATCAGAGCTTTATCAGTATCAAGTAGTTTTTCTAAATTGTCTGAGGTAATGATTGGACCGAAAGATCCATTGCCAGAGAAGCTGGGTGTGCCCGCTGCACACAGCGTGAACAATACCAGGCAACTTAACAGAACTCTACGCATATCATTACTCCAAACTTAAATTTCATATCGTTGATATTGGATGTTTTTCAGATATGTCAATGACGTGTATTTTAACAAGAACACCTGTTTCGGATCGGTACATACACATGTAAACTTAATGATGGAGTTTCTGAAGTGGTATAGACGCTAAAAGGTGACGCGATAACTGCTAAACAAGGTAACTAGAAAAGTTATTTAGAGGATTCAAAAAAGCAATTAGCTTTTATCCTCAAAAGTAGTCTGAACCTTTGTGAAATAAATTCGAAATACACGAGGCGTCGTACTTCATCCAATAATGGGTGGGAAAGGAACGTAATGTCTAAAATTGTAATGATCTATTCGACGACCGACGGACAAACGAAGAGGATACTTGAATACATTAAGGTTGAATTAGGGGGTAGTGATGTTGAAATATCATCAATTTCCCGTGCAAACGAATTGGAATTGACTAATTTCGATAAGGTGGTGTTAGGGGCCAGTATTCGATATGGAAAACACAAGCCTGAAGTTTTCGACTTCGTGAAATCACAAAGGGAGACTCTTGAGGAAAAAGAAACCTTTTTTTTCTCTGTAAATGTTGTTGCACGCAAGCCTGACAAAAACACGCCAGCCACAAATCCATATATGATAAAATTTTTGGAGAAGACTAGCTGGAAACCAGACTTTACTGAGGTATTTGCCGGGATGGTGAATTATCCAAAATACAATTTTTTAGACAAAAATATAATACGATTCATCATGTATCTGACTAAAGGGCCAACTGACGTTTCTCGGTGTTATGAATTCACTAACTGGGGAAGCGTTAAAAAATTTGCCGAATTAATTTCAAGAGCAGATTAATTTAAGAGAAAGTGTAGTTTGCTTTTTATTATATTTTGCCAATAACCGCCTACTCAAGAAGTTTGAACGCCACGGCTGATAAAAATCCCACCAGTGTAGCTAGTCCAGTCGAATTTCTTCCGCCTAGGTGGATGGCCTCCGGAATCATAGCAGCGGCGATCATGGTTAACATTGCACCTGCGGCAAACCCTTCTACTAATACAAGAACACCGTGACCTAACATACCGCCGAACCAGAACCCTGCGCCGGCACCGATGCTTGTCATAACCGTAAGGCTCAACCACATAAGTAGGATTCTGGTACTTCCCCAACCCTGCTTTTTCATTCCAATAGAACTACTCATTGCTTCTGGAAAATTAGCCAGAAATAACCCCGCAATGAGCGTGTAGGGAATTACAGATCCTAATGTGACTGCTTCAGGTCCAGTTTGTGCAATCAAGGTTGAGATCGCAACTAACAGTGCAGAGCCTATTACAAAGCTCTCGGGGATGCCGTCTAGCATTATGCCGAGCCAGATAGCTAGCGGTGCCCCATCATGCTCCTCACTAACTTCTTTCAGTTGGGATTTTGTGGGTACAATAGAAGTTTCCACTGATGAATTCATTACACTCTCGACCCATGCATTTGTATTGCTATTAGTTCTATCACGGGCTTGAAGCTCCTTGAGGCGGCTTGCGGATAGTAAGGTCGCCGCTTCCTCAAATTTTTGATATCTTGATCGCCAAGTGTCAAAATCCCTTTTGGGGAGAGAAAATGCTGTTGCGGTTTCCGCTGCTATTGCTGCCGCGGTTCTTGGTGCTCCAGTTACAAGAGCTATCTCTCCCAATACGTCGCCACTCGTCAAGAGGGCAATCTCTTGAGAATCACGTAAAACGGTTATGCTACCCGTCTCTAGGAAAAAAACCTCATCCCCATTATCCCCTTCTTGAAAAATTATTTCATCAGCCTCGAAGGACCTCTCACTCACCCTTGTTACCATCTCTTCGACAGCTTCGAGCGGGAGGTGCCGAATTAGCTCGCTTATTGAAAGGTGTTCTAAAATCTCTCTTCGACGTGCGGCTTTACGGTTGGTGAAATATTCAATGGTGGAAGATGTTTTTCTTAAAAAACCACCTTTTGAATTTATGATTTCGTCAAGAACTACGAATACAACACCGCCGCCGGCTGCACCTAATAATAGATTAACGAGATGGTGTGCGGCCTCATCTTTTGCCTTAGCGGTTGAGGCACTGACGAGATCCATTGCAGTTGGTGCAACTAATTCTATCCCTAGTGCAGCGAGCAACGCCCCGCCACCAAAGGCAGTCATCATCCCAACTATGCGGTTACTCGGTGTCCAGACCAACCCCAATAATGAGCCCAATGGAAGAGATGCTGCAGAGAGACCACCCAGGAAAACGGCCCAACCCAGAAATTGAAAATCCATAATGATGCACTCTTATTCAGTTGAACAACAACATTAAACCCCGAGAAATTCTGTTAGTTTAAGCAGAGAATCAGGTAAGCTTGAGGTAAAGCCAGTTAAATAATTGATATTTAAGTTAATATTAGTCGCATAAAATTCGTATAAAATCTATCTAATTGACCAGAGGCTAATGCATAAAACAATCGTCCTGTCTCCTGAGGCAATCGATAGGTTAAAATCATGAATATAAAATTAGAAAAATTACAAGTGGCAGATACGTTGTATGGGAAAATGATTTTTCCTGAAAACGACGCCGTGGTCGGTAAGAGTTTGCCTTTGTATGGTGAATGGTCTGAGGGCGAAAATATAATTATGTCGCAGTTTGTTGAACCGGGAGACACTGTTCTAGATATCGGCGCAAACATCGGCACGACAGTAATATCATTGTCCAAAAGGGTTGGAGCAACAGGAAAGGTATATGCCTTTGAGCCTCAACAGTTGATGTCACAATGCTTGAACGCAAATTTAGTCCTCAACAACATCAAGAATGTTGACGTATTTTCATTAGCTGTATCTTCCGAAACAGGTTGGGTACTAATAAACGACCATGAGCATTCGGGTGCAGGACGTTACGGGTCTGTTGGTATAGCCAACGATGGAACTCCTGCACAAGCGATACACCTCAACGAATTTCCTATAAATAAATGTTCATTTGTGAAGATTGATGTGGAAGGTCACGAGTGGAATATTGTTCAAGGTGGAGATAATTTTTTAACCCAGCACCAACCCGTAGTTTACTTGGAAGCAAAAAAAGAAATAGAGGGAACCGAAAAATATTTGACCTGGTTTATGGAAAACGGCTGGGTTTGTTATTGGCATTTTGCTTTTTGGTACAGAGTTAACAATAGAAACAAAGTTAGCGATAATATTTTTGGTGGAACAGGTGATATGAATGTTGTAGCTGTCCCAGAAGACAATGCTCCGTTGGGAAATCTAATAAGAATCAAGTCTCCTCAAGACAAATGGGACTCCGAAACATATTTCGATTTTTATAAAAAAAACAACATTCCAATTACATAAAAACTTCAATAAAGACAAAAAATAAAGTCTGGGTCTGCTTGGAAAACCGCGTATTTGCAAGCTATTGCCGATAAAACTTTCAAACTTACAAAATTAGTTGTTATTGAATAAGGCAGCAAAAAAGCTACCTCTAGGGTTTTTAGTGTTCATTGCACCGCGTGGGTTATGAAAAATAAAACTTTTGTCATACTTGGGAATCAATTGTTTGATCCCTGTTTTTTGCGGGCAAATGGGTGTAACCACGTATTTATGGCGGAAGACCTTGGCCTCTGCACTTACCAAAAACATCACAAAAAGAAGATTTATTTATTTCTCTGCGCAATGAGAGAATACAGGGATGAGCTGGAGCAAAGCGGGTTTAAAGTCTCATATTTTTCTCTGGAAGACAGAAACGATGGGCTCGACTACGTTGACTTCCTTCTTGGTTTTGCCAAAAAGAATAGAATTGATCGTCTAAATTTCTTTGAAATCGAGGATAAGAACTTTGAAGAATCCATTCTTAGGGGGGTCAGAAGCAATGGATTGGCTATTGAGTTTTTTAATTCTCCTATGTTTATGTTTTCTCGCGACGAATTCATTGCAGTACAGGGAAAAAAGAAAACATTTCGGCTCGCAAATTTCTATAAAACTGGAAGAAAAAAATTCGGGATATTAGTTAACCAACGTAACGAACCAATAGGCAACAAATGGTCTTTCGATGAGGAAAATAGGAAAAAAATCCCTGCAAACATTTCTGTTCCCCAACCAAGCGCGCCGCCTCTGTCCAAGTACCACGATAAGGTCGTAGATTTAATACACAAACGATTTGCCGGTCACTTCGGTAGTTTGGACAATATTTGGTTTCCTGTTGAACGTCGAGGTGTAGAGGAGCAGTTAGAATTTTTCTTGCTCAATAAACTCTCTAACTTCGGAGTTTATGAGGATGCTATGCGGGTCGATGAAAACTTTCTATTTCACAGTTGCATAAGTCCATTCCTCAATATTGGTTTAATTACACCAGATATCATTATTGAAAAGGTTTTTGGGCTTTTCAAAAAAGGCGGTGTGCCCATCAATTCTGCAGAGGGATTCATAAGGCAGGTATTGGGTTGGCGGGAATTCATACGCGGAATATATCAGATGAAGGGTGATGAACAGTATAAGAGCAACTTTTGGGAACACAAACGCAGTCTGGCTGATAGTTGGTATGATGGTTCTACTGGCATTGTGCCCTTGGACGATTGTATTAACTCAGCACTCAAAGACGGTTACAGCCACCACATTCCAAGGTTGATGGTGATTGCTAATTTAATGAATCTCAGTGAGATTGATCCAGTGGCCATTTATAAATGGTTTATGGAAATGTACATAGATGCTTCTGATTGGGTAATGGTGCCCAACGTGTTCGGTATGGCAACTTTCGCAGATGGTGGATTAATGTCAACCAAACCATACACTTGCAGCTCCAACTACATTCTTAAAATGAGCAATTACAAACGGGGAGATTGGTGCGATGTGGTGGATGGGCTTTATTGGAGGTTCATCATGAAACATAAGGCTTTTTATCAAACAAACCCCCGGCTTTCATTTCAAGTAAAAATGTTAGAAAAAATGAAAGCAGAGCGTAAACACATTATTTTCAGTGCCGCTGAAAACTTTATTGAAAAACACACCTGTACGTAAAACTCTGCTCAAAAAAAGTTGGTCGCGGTTTGCCTATAACTAAAAAACCTATTTATTTTTTTTTAGGGCGTTTTTTTCGTAAATCTTCCTTTTCCAAACTTAACTTGTCTTTCAAACTCATGACGTAGGCGGCTCCTGCTAATAGAAGGATAGCAGCTGCAGCACTTAACAGTGTTGAATATTCGATTTCTTTGCCCTGAGCAATCAACAACCTGCACAGTGCCGTGATAGCAATAATGATGGGGAGTGTGACCGGTATACGACTGCTAGCATAAAATGCTCCAATCATACCTATAATTTCTGCGTAAATGAAAAATAGAAAAAGGTCTGCTAACTGGATTTCTTTTTTTTCCCATATATTGATTACTTCCAATCCAACAGCAACCATTGTAAGTGCGCCAATAAAAGCCAAAAGGGCCTTTTCACTAACTAAAGTCGTCCAATGTAGCCGACGATTTACTGTGCCGCCTGAAAAAAAACTGTCTATGATTTTTTCTAAAGGATTTTTCATTTGCCCGTTGTAACCACCAAAAGAGAGTTAAGCTTACATTCACTGAATAAGCATTATTAAATCAGAGAATAGAGGTTAATAAAGCCCTGGTAAAATAGATATTTTTCAAGTCGCTCAATACTAGGCATTGATCGCAGAAAAGGCAGAGACAGTTGGACCGATTGTTTGAATATACTCGCCGTTTCATTAAAAAAATGTTTGATAATTTTTGAATCATTACACAAGCACCAATGTAAGTTTTATTTATTAAAATTGTCTTATTTGTGTTTTTTAATTTGATGAAGCGTAGCGGATGTACTTAATAATATTTATAAAATAAATTTGTGTATTTACCATATAAATATTTATAGGAATCCCGGATGGGAATGTTTTTTATTTTCGAATACCATTTATGACAATCAAAAAAACGTAAAAGTAATAAATAATTTTAACAATTACTTATCATTAAGTATATGTTTTAATTGGTTATTCACCCTTTAAAAAAATCTTTTTTCTCATCTCTGCCATTGTTCTCGGCCTAGTTTTTTCGTATCCTCCATCTCTAGCCCGCTTCAAAAATTGTCGGTCTAGAATTTCAATTATGCATTGTTCTGGAGATGTAGTTATGACTCTTGTACGCCAAACGCCATTAATGATAGTCGTAAGCCTTGCCTTATCATTGCTTCCCTCGGTGACTATGGCCGACACGAAAAGCCTTTCTGGCCGGCAAATTATGGATGAGGTTGAAGCCCGTCACGACAAACCCTTCGAGTTTGAAATACAAAAAATGACCTTGGTCGACAAGTCAGGCAAAAAAGAAGTGCGTGATGTGCGGAGGTTCACACGCGAAAAAGATAAGTCCCAAACTCGGTATCTTACAATATTCAGATCTCCTTCTGGCATAAAAGGTACGGCTATGCTGACTTGGCAGAATGATAGTAAGGCTGATGATCAATGGTTGTATTTGCCTGCGCAGGGGAAAAAACTCAAAAGAATTGCGAAAGGAGGTAAACGCAATTACTTCATGGGCACAGATTACACTTACGAAGATCTGGTGTCTGAAGCTAAGGAGAAATTTTCATACGACAGACAAGCAGATGAAAAGCTGAATGGTGAGAATGCATTTGTTGTAAAAGCTATGGCTAACGACAAACAGCTAAAGAAAGATACTGGATACAAATTCAGGCTTCTTTGGGTGGGGCAGAAGCATTTTAACATTATAAGAACGGATTATTTCAATCGCAGAGGCAAGCTTATAAAGCGTCAAACCACCGACAAGTGGGTGAATGTTGAAGGAAAAGCATGGCGAGCAAATCTCTCAACTATGGAACATCTGAAGAATAAACATAAAACAGTCACAGAGGTAGTCGAGCGTAGCCTCAAGGAGGCTGATGCGCCCTCAAAGAACTTCAGAAAAAAAACCATTACCTCCGGCAAACTAGCGCGTTAATGGGGCGAAATTTCTTTCTGAAACGTAGTTGTAACCCAAGACCACGGTTTACTGGCTCTTTAAATATAGGAAAACAGCATGGCAGAAGGCAATGTAAAATCCTTATCGCAACATGACAGCGGTGGAGAGGAGAGCGAGAATAACGTAAAAAAGAAGCCGTGGTATGAAGTAGCAATGACTTTTGGGGCTCGCAGGCCGGTCGTCAGTTTTCTTTTAGCTGCTATCATTACTGTCATATCAGTTTTTGGAGCCCTGAATCTTACTGTCGATGGCAGTTTTGATATTCTTTACAGCAAAAATGACCCAGGCTACGCTCCGTATCAGGAGACAGTCGCCGAGTTTGGTTCAGACAACATCGTTCTTGTTTATTTTAAGGATAAGAATCTATTTTCAAAGAAAAAACTGAGCTTCATTGAAGAGTTTGCGTTCGGTTTAGAGGATGTGAAATACGTTGAAAAACAAGAAAGCTTGTTTACTGCATTAAATATTCGCGCGGGGCCGGATGGGTTAGACATGAACCCATTGATGGATGCTACTCCTGAAACGGCTCAAGAGATAGCAAAAGCCCGCGAAGATGCGCTTTATAGTCCAATAATGCGCGGGACTTACATTTCCGACGACGCAATGAAGACGACTGTGGTGGTTACATTACAGAATATCGAGGGAGATCCATCTTTTAATCGTAAAGCAGCAGCTGAAATAAACAATCGCCTCAAAAATATACGTGGTGAATTTGAAGATGTTTTTGTAATGGGGGCGCCTCGCATCAATGTAGCGATTGAAAGGGGTTTGTTCAGCGATATCGGGTTACTTACTCCGATTGGTGCGGTGCTTCTGGTGGTCATATTGTTGAGCCAACTGAGGACTCCAGTTGCTGCCGGTTTGCCATTAATTACTGCCGGAATGAGTATTCTGTGGACCGCAGGTTTTATGGGCTTTGCCGGTATACCTTTAAACCTTTTGACAGCAATCTTGCCAGCTTTGGTAATCGTAATTGGCTCAACAGAAGATACTCACATGCTAACTGCATATTTGGAGGGTTTGTCTAAAGATGACCCTCCAAATCGGATGAATGCTGTCCGTTTCATGGCAGTTCATGTGGGTCTGCCGATTTTTATAACTTCCTTCACCACGGCCGTTGGCTTCATGGCAAATATCTCGAGTGATCTGATAATGGTCCAGCATTTCGGGATTACCGCTGGCTACGCGATGGTGGCAAATTTAATTGTAACCATTTTAATGCTTCCTTTATTGTTGAGATTTTTTGGGCCGCGTAAGTCTAAATTACAGGGTGATAGTGAAAATGTTGGTGGGCTGGCCGGAAAAGTGCTGTCTATCCTGGATATCCTCGGAGGGCGTTATGAGCGGAGAGTGGTTGTCGTAGTTTTATTAGCGGCAACTATCTTTGCTGGCTTCGCGACTAAAGTTCAAACAAGCAATGACCCTTTGTCATTTTTTAAACCAGATAATTCGGTAAGGCTTGATGCTGATACCTTGCACAATGATTTGGCAGGGATGCAAGTGTTTTACCTGTCTATTAATGCAGACTCCGGTAAGGATTTTAAAGATCCGAAATGGTTACAAAAAGTTGACAAAATACAAAATGTAATGAGGCAGCAAGGCGCATATGACAAAGTCACATCAATTGCTGATTACTTGAAACTCGTAAATCAGGAGATGAACCAGGGGAATAAAGCATTTTATGTAATGCCGAAGACACGGGCATTGGCAGAACAATATCTCTTACTTTTTGCGAGACCAGACGTTGAGCGATTTATCAACGCAGATGCCACGCGCGCAAATCTAATGGTACGACATAACATATCGAATTCTTACGAACTAAAAGAATACCTAGATGACCTTAGAGAGAAAATCGCTGAAATTCTTGGTCCTAAAACAGTTTATCACATAACGAGTAAAAACATTTTGATCAACAATGGCGCTGAAACAATGATCAAGAGCCAAAGCACGTCTATTATTTTACTGGTGGCTATTATTTTCGTGCTAATGTGTTTGCTGTATACCTCTTTCACTGCTGGCTTTGTTTCTTTGGTGCCTAACCTAATACCGGTTATCACTATGTTTGGCATTATGGGACTGTTTGGGGTGCCGCTCAACGCTGGCACAACTTTGGTATCAGTTATTGCAATAGGTATAGCTATTGATGATACCATTCATTTGTTAACGAACTTCAATGATCAATTGAAAATTAATCCAGATCAAACGGTCGCTGCAAGAGCAGCAGTACGCGTGGAAGCAATACCGGTTGTGTCAACGTCGTTGGCTTTGGCATTTGCTTTCCTTTCGTTGCTTTTATCAGATTTTACAATCATCATACAATTCGGGCTTTTATGTGCTGTAACGATGGTGATGGCATTGATTACAGACTTGTTAATAACGCCCATTCTGTTGAAACGATTTAGGCTTGTCAGTCTTTGGGACATTGCATCGCTTAAGCTTAATCAACAAGTTTTGGCGGATAGCGAGGTGTTCAAAGGCATGACTGCTTATCAAATGCGTAAAACAATATTACTGTCTTATGCAAAAGAGTTTGAACCTGGTGAGGACGTGTTTCTTCAGGGCTCCACGGATCGAAACATGTACGTAATTCTCTCGGGTAAAGCAGAGGTGGTGCTTGGTGTAAAAGACGGTAAAGAGACTTTATTAGCTACGCTGGGGACTTCAGAGATATTTGGTGAAGCTGCTTATGCCGGGAATGTCGCCAGGACAGCTACTGTGCGCGTTCCGGGCAATTCAAAAGAACCTCTCAAGGTACTTATGCTGGAGCAGGAGCGCGTCGCATCAGCCATGCGGTCATACCCACGCATCCATGCTCTTTTGAACCGTAATATTAGTGCTATTTTGGCCGGTAGGCTTGCAAATATGGGCGAGCAGCTTAGCACTCGAGATTAACTTTCATGAATAAGAATGTTAAAGCTGTTTTTGCAATGGTTTTGGGCATATGCCTTCATATAGCTATTGGCTCGGCCGAGGCTGGCCCAGAAGTCGACGCGAAAATTAAGAAAGCCATTATCGCGCCAGTTAATAAGGTGCTCGTTGATCTTGCAACCAATTTTAAGCGTACAGCTAGTGCTTCTTTTTCTGGTTTTGTTACCAAAATCGACGATAGCTCAATCCGCGATGACTACGTTATCTTTAGCCCAAGACTTGAAGGGGAAACGGAGGCAAGTCTAAACGAAGAGTTTTCAATCGGCATGAAGGGATATTTTTCTCTATCTACGGATCAGGATACAGTGCAGGGTTGGTTTAACGGGCCTAATCAGCACTACCGGAAAATTCGTTACGCCGACCTAACTGCAGCTTGGCTAAAATATGAGGCCGAAGATTATGAGTTAATCCTTGGCAAAGATATTATATCTATGGGATTGCTCGAGCTTCATTCTCCCTCTGATCGATTTGGTTTGTGGGACGGAAGCGATCCGTCATCGACAACAGAGTTAGGTGTTTGGCACCTGGCGTTAAATTATTTCATTGATGACGACACCATCTCATTTAAGTTTCTTCCGTTTGACAAAAAATCAATAAGCCCCGGCTTGGGTTCCAGGTGGGCCGGCAGTTCCGGGAGTTCCGTTTTTACAAGTCTACAAACAGGGGCATCGGTGGTTGATTTTTACCATCCAACTCATTTTGAAAATATGGGTTATTTAGCGTTGTATGAGGGCGCACGAGAGGGAATTGATTTCTTTGGGTTTGCGCATCATGGCCCATCAAGTTATTCGGCGCTGAGTTCTACCACCCAAAATGTAGCTGATCCCAATTCACTTGTTTTGGAAAGAGTAAATCCCATTTCCCTCAGCACCGGAGCTGGATTATCTCGTGTGATAGATGAATGGAAATTCACTGGTGAGGTAGTTTATCAGAGAACTTATAATGGTCGAGACGAGGACTTTATTCGGTATGGAGCAGGCCTTAGTTATACCGATAGTAGGTTTGCTAATTTTCTTGGTTTGGAGAAGATAACGTCGATAGCAGAATTTTCCGGGGATGAAATTATTAGCGACGCTTATGCAGATGATTGGGTTCAGAGCTCGAAGCTGTCTCGACCATTCCGACGCACCGTTTTTCTGCGAGTAGTAGTTGAGCACAATGAAGAACTTAGCTATTTCGCAGGCAGTACCGTGAACATCAAGTATGAGGACCATACTTTTGGTGCCGGCGTTGAGTATCGTCCAAATGATAACCTTAAAATACAAATGAGCGGAGCATTTTTTGAGGGTAATTCAGAAACTCATTTTGGGCGATGGACTGACAATGAGCTTATTAGACTTGGTGCAGAGTATTCATTCTAGCGCGAGTACATCAACTTTTTCGTGTAACACAACTTCACTTTCAGTATCGAAGAATATCAAGTGATATTCTGTAATATACTAAACAAAAATAATGGTAATGGTTTGCGGGTAAGGGGCATTATGGCCGTTGGATGGTGCTGCAATGTATAATCCCGCTGCCATGCCTGAAACACCAAAATTAATTGTACGATCTGAAGCATCAGGAGGGTTTTTTGACATCTCCTCTTTGTGGATTGCCGCTAAAGGAGCAGCTGTCCGTAGCTCATGTCCCGGCAGATCTCGTGGAAGTGACAAAGGTTATGATATTTTAACGTCATGGAGAAAGTGCTAGATGCCCGAAAATTCATTGGAAAACCTGCAAAATAAGATAACAAATCAAATCGTATGCTCAAAATGTGAGATCGAATTTATGAAAGGTGGGACTGGAAGCCGATCATTGCAGAAATATTCCTTGCTTGATGTAGGGTTCACCAACAGGGGCCTGCAAGTGTGGTGCCGCAGACATGATGTAAACGTGGTGCATGTTGATTTTGATGGCAATAGACTAAAAGCAGACTTTCGGTCTTTGGAGCCTAAACTACAATGAACAAGGTTATGAACTGTGCTAAGTAAATTGAATCAATTAAAGTAAGAGTTTGGCGCTGGACATAGCAAACAGCTTCTTGGCACGACCTTTGAGGTTGAATGGTCGTGTCGATATGATTTTTATCGACGCGTCATAGGATTTTTTTTCATTATCCCAATCGTGTAACATATAGTAGTGTGTTTCATTCATTAGATTTTGAGAGATTTGTGAGGCCGCGTAAACATAAGAGAAACTCAGCGGATATCCAAGTGCATTAGGAGGTTTTTATGGACAACATTTTGATAATTTGCGCAGGGTTAGCTGTGGTGGGGCTTTACATCTGGTATGCAAAAATAGTTGCACGGCGAAATACTGCAAGCGAAGCATTGTCCGGGATTGACGTTCAGTTGACTAAGCGGTCAGACCTAATTCCTAATATTTTGGCAATAGCGAAGAAATTCATGAAGCATGAGAAAGAACTTTTAGAAGAGGTAACGAAACTGCGTTCCAAGGCTACTGCGGGATATGACACCGTAGATCCGAAACAAGTTGCTAAACACTTTGAGGACTCGGCTGCACTTGGTGCCCAAATGGGTAAGCTTATGATTTCTATGGAGGCATATCCAGATTTGAAGTCAGACGAAACCATGGTGCAAGCTCAAAAAACATATAATGAAGTGGAAGCGCAAATCGCGGCTGCTCGTAGGTTTTACAACTCGGCTGTTTCTGACTTAAACAATTCGATAGAGATTTTCCCGGGTAGTTTATTAGCTCCGCTCGCAAATTCACGAGTTATGCCGTTTTACGAGGGTGATGCCAGTTCGCGGGAGCCTGTGGACGCGGCAAAGTTATTGGGTTAGCGATCGCATGATATCTAACAAGGTTTAGCAAGTTAAACTTTAACTTCGCTAATCAAGCTTTTTGTTTGTTCTGAACATTCAAAAGTGCGAGAAACGTGCCCAATGTAGTTTTAGCCCTAAATATATGCTAGAAAAAAGCGCTTATGGCGAACTGCTTAATAGGGGCAAGGGCAGCATTGAGGGATCAACGGGCTCGGTGTTACAAATATTTTTACCAACCGCTAAAGGCGTAAAGTATTATTTTAAAAATAGAAGTGTAGGAAACTAATATTAACCTCCTTCAAACTTTGGTGTACTTCAATCATGCATTTTAGAGTTAAATTAAAAAAACCTGCTTTGCTTCTATCATTATCGCTTGTCATGTTCACGAACGTGGCATTGGGTTTCGAACGATTAAACGTTGGTGATAGAGTGTTCGTTGCATGCGAAAATATCTTCATTCATACAAAACCTTCGGTATTTTCTGAGAAAATTAAGACCTTAAAATTTGGTGAGAGCTTAAATATTACCGGGTTAAAGAAGTTATTTACACTGCCAGCATCTGATGCTTCTTCTAAAGAAACGCTTGAAAGAGAGGAAGAAGATTCTGCTGAGCAGGAAGAAAGGGAAATTAGGCCAGTCCCATCTGAGTCGTACACGCGGGCCTCTTGGCTACAGTTTGCAAATGGATATAGTCCAGCATCGTGTTTTGTAACGAAACAGTTGATGAAAACTCAGAACCCTGAAAAGGTTAAACAAAAGGTTAACGCTCTGTCTGCACGCCAAGCCAAAAGAAATTTTTCGGAGGATGAAAAAGGAGATATGACTGCTATGCGTGGCGTAGCGGGAAAAGCAAAAGGTGCACAGGCGAATTATGAAAAAGTTGATAAATTAATTGAGGAAAACCAAAAAAATCTAGATACCGAAATATTTGAGGTATTTCGCAAAGAGGGTCGGTTGGGAGAGTTCAGATGAGACAATGGCGACAAAAATTCGTTCTCCAAGTATTAACATCCATAGCCCTGAGTGTGGCTGCCACTGAAGTGAATGCCCAATCTCTTGGAGGTTTCCTTGACTCACTTAACAATCAGAAGGCTGGTAAAAACGGTGGACAATCTCAAGAGCAAAGTCCAACCCAGAATATCAAAAATTTGTTCGGCGGCATTAAGCCGAACAGTGACACGACAGAGGGACAGGTAAAAAAATCCGGCGGCGGCATCAATTTAGGAAAAACGGTTGGAAAAGTTTTTGACGCCCACCACAACACTATTCTCGGTCCTATGGGAAGATATTACTTGGGTAGGAAGCTTTCAGCCCATGTGTTAGGACGTTACGCTACTCTGCCGCAAAGCGATTCGCGTACAAAATATGTTCGAAGCATCGTTTTGACATTGCTATCGGCGAGTAATTATGCCGGCAATCACAAGGAACCGTTAGTCATTATCTTGCGCGATAAGAGCGTTATCAACGCATTTTCTGCTCCAGGTAATTTTGTTTTCATTTCAACAGGAATGTTAGACTTCGTTCGTAATGAAGATGAATTGGCTTTTGTTCTCGCCCACGAAGTGGCACATGTAGAGTTAGACCATGGATTGAATGCTGTTAAATCAAAGCAGGGCACAGACCTTATGAAAGATGTGGCTGGTAATGCTTTTCCTGGTCTGGGTGGGCTCCTTGGGAATATGATGGGCTATATGGAAAATGGCTTTAGTGCTGACTTGGAGGCAGAAGCTGATCGGCGCGGCGCAGAGCTTGCCGCCAAAGCAGGGTACAATGCCAGGGCTGGCGTAAACGTGATCCGGCGTCTTGAAAAATCGCATGGACATCAGCACGCGAAGGGTTATCCAAAGGATCGAACCTCCATTGTAGCAAGGGTAGCGAATTCATCCTCTCAAGTTCCGGAAAAATTAGTGCAAATAAGATCGAGACGTTTTGATGAAATCATCAGAAACAGATGAGCAATCCTCCGAACAAACAATACAAGAGTTGCTAACGGTACAAGCCCGTTCATTACGACGGCTTGAAAATCATTTTGCGCCAGAGGTCGTTGAGGAACAAGAACGCCGTAGGTTCCAGAAGGTTCGTTCTTTGTGCGTTCGGTTAACTTCTTTAATTGCTCTACTCGCAACAGCAATTGTGGGCGGTGGTGAAGGGGTAATTTATTTAAAGGAGTTATGGGAAAAACGCGCTACCGCCGAAAAATATGCGGAAGTTGGCGTACGGGTTTACTACGATGAAAACAATATAAATATTGGGAAAGAATTTATCGGAAAGGCGCTTGAGCTAAGTCCCAACAACTCTGAATATTTGTACTTGGATGCATATATCGATGGTATGGCCGAAGTTCGGAGACTTCTAAACCTTGACCGCCCGTACACAGCGAGTGAACTTGATGCAGCTCATAGAGCCATCGCTAAGTCTATACTTCTAGAGCAGCAGGCTCCACAAAAACCGGAATCTTATATTCTACAAGGTCAAATTTACACAGCATTGCGAGAAAGTGAGCGAGCAAAAAAAGCACTTTCAAGGGCAATTTTTTTAGATCCGGATAACGATTTCGCAATAATGCGCCTTGGGGTGGTTGAATATAGGAGTGGGCAGAGAGATAGGGCAGTTGAACTTTTTGATAAAGCTCTGAAACTCAATAAAGAATCCAAATGGGCCCATTTGTGGAAGGGTGTAATTTTTTCGGACGAAAAAAAGCTAGACTTGGCTAAGGCTTCCTTCAATGCGGCTCTCAATATCGATGCACGATTTGATCTGGCGCTTTACAATCTTGGATGGGTGGAGCTTAAAAATAAAAAAAGAGACTATGCTAAGGCCGAAGCATTTTTTAGAAAAACACTTCGCGTGAATCCATCATATAAGGAAGCATTTTATGGGATGGCAATGGTTTACGGTTATCAGAAACAGTATGAAGTCGCCCATAGGTACCTTTCAAAAGCGCTAAAAATAGATAAAGAGTTTTTAACGGCTTGGAAGTGGCGAGGGATCGTCAACTATGAAATGAACAAACTCCAAGATGCGAACGCGGATTTTACGGCTGGCCTGGAACTTGATCCATCTAATGCAGATTTATTCGTTCGTCGTGCCCGTGTCTCTATACTGTCTAAAAAGTTTGAAGATGCTCTTTCAGACCTAATGTTTGCAAACAAGTTAGATAAACGAAATGCCAGAACATTTTTATATCTTGGTCAGGTTTATGAAGCTTTGGGTCAAGCGGAGCCAGCGATTGAAAGCCTTAACAAAGCATTATTCATTAACAAAAAATATAGTGAAGCGCATGCAGCATTGGGCGGTGTTTACCGGAAACAAGGTGACAATAAAAAGGCTATTGAAGCTTATCAGAATGCGCTAAACGGGTCGTCTTACAGAAGAGAGCGTTTCGCAATCCCAATGTCCCAGATTTTGCGCGATCTAAAAAGGACTAATGAGGCATATCAATTAATCAATAAAATGACACTCACGGAACGTGATTCACCAGACCTGTGGTTCGCCCTATTTGAGACCGCTTTGAGTGTTGGTAAACTAGCTCGCGCAAAGGCCGCATTTGTTGAATACCAAAAATTATCACCGGGTTCTGACAAAATCGCATTGATGAGAAATAAACTCAAAAGATAGGACGTTTGGTTCGCGCCCTCGTAAAGGGTATGCTAACAAGTTTTTAAGTGTTCTCTGTGTTTTTTTCTTATTTTTGTTACACTCTGCTATGTTTGGGGGTGGAGGTTCACGGGTTATGGTTATTCATCTCAAAAAAGGAAAAGATAAAAGCGCGATTGCAAGGGATAACGCTGAGGTGCGCGAGGTCGTTGAGAGTATCATCAATGATATTGAGGCGCGCGGAGATATTGCAATTCGAGAATTATCTTTAAAGTACGATGGTTTTGAGCCAACAAAATTTTTTCTTGATGAGGATGATATTGCAACTGCGGTTGCACAGGTTTCCGCCAATGATCTCGATGACATCAAATTTGCTCAGACACAAATCCGTAATTTTGCGGAACTTCAAAAAAATTGTCTTCAGGACCTCGAGGTTGAGACTCTTCCCGGTGTGGTGCTTGGGCACAGAAATGTACCGGTTAACGCGGTGGGTTGCTATATCCCAGGTGGTAAGTATCCAATGGTTGCATCTGCACACATGAGTGTTCTTACTGCGCAGGTAGCGGGGGTGACTAGGATAGTCGCTGCTGCCCCTCCTCAGAACGGTGAACCTCATCCTGCGCAAGTGGCAGCAATGCATTTGGCCGGGGCAAATGAAATTCTTTTAATAGGCGGTGTTCAAGCAGTCGCAGCTATGGCTTTGGGCACAGAAAGTATAAATGCTGTTGATATGCTAGTTGGACCAGGTAACATGTACGTGGCCGAGGCAAAGAGACAGCTTTTTGGCCGTGTCGGAATTGATCTCCTCGCAGGCCCTACAGAGACACTTGTAATTGCAGATGACAGCGCCGATCCGGAGGTGTGCGCAGTAGATTTGTTGGGCCAAGCAGAACACGGACCTACCTCGCCTGCAACGTTACTCACAAATTCAAACGAATTAGCTGTAGACACTTTGAAAGAGGTTGAACGGCAACTTGAAATCATGCCCACTGCCGAGGTGGCAGGACGGGCATGGGCTGATTTTGGTTCGGTACTTGTTTGTGACACATTAGAAGAGATGGTTGTTGAGGCGGATCAATTGGCATACGAGCACGTGCAAGTAATGACAAAAGACCCCGATTATTTTGCGGAGAAGATGACGAACTACGGTGCGCTCTTCTTGGGAGTGCGTACTAATGTTTCGTACGGTGACAAAGTCATAGGCACAAACCATACGTTACCGACGGCAAGAGCAGCGCGCTATACAGGAGGTCTATGGGTCGGAAAATTCATGAAAACGTGCACCTATCAAAAGGTGTTGACCGATGAGGCTTCTGCCATGATTGGAAGTTATTGTTCCCGTCTTTGTGCCTTGGAGGGTTTTGCAGGTCATGGTGAGCAGGCAAACCTGCGGATAAGACGTTATGGTGGCTCCAATATCGAACCCTACGGAGTGGCAGCGAAACTATGAGTACAGCTTTGCCTAAAATGCCCAGTTTCCGTTTGGATGGACGGCGTGCACTTGTCACGGGCGCTGGGCGAGGCATTGGTCGTGCTGCCAGTTTAGCTCTTGCTGAAGCTGGTGCTGATCTGTTCTTAGCAGCACGGACAATAACCGAAGTGGAAAAAGTGGCCTCCGAAATTCGTGCGTTTAATGGAAGGGCTAGAGCAATCTATCTCGATGTTACGGATACGTCAGCGGTTAAGGAAATGATGAAAGAATTGGGGCCATTCCAGATCTTGGTCAACAGCGCAGGAGGGAATCGACCGCAGGACCTGCTGGATGTGTCCGAGAGAGACTTTGACTCAATTGCGAATCTAAACTTTAGAGCAGCCTTCTTTGTTGCCCAGAGCATGGCTGCTGGTTTAATTGAAGATGGCTTGCCAGGTTCGATTATAAATATTTCTTCGCAAATGGGTCATGTTGGGGGGCCCAAGAGAACAGTCTATTGCGCGACCAAACATGCGATCGAGGGTGCGACAAAAGCAATGGCCTGGGAATTAGGAAAACATAATATTCGGGTGAATACACTTTGCCCAACGTTTATAAGAACGGCTATGGTAGAGAAAATTTTGGAAAATCCGGAGTTTCGTGACTATGTCATAGACAATATTGCACTCGCACGAATTGGGGAAGTTGAAGATATTATGGGTGCTGTAGTATTCTTGGCATCCGATGCCTCGGCGTTAATGACTGGTTCAGCTCTCGTCATCGATGGTGGTTGGACAGCCGCATAAAAAATTAGCCTCCCGGACCGGAGTTCTTACCCTGTGGCATGTAGCTTTTGAAGGCACTGGTATGGTTGAATTTATCTCTGTATGTAGTCTTATTTTGGAGCTACAGTGGTGATGGATGGCGGGGCGCTTCATAAGATCTCCGTTGCCCCAATGATGGATTGGACCGATCGGCATTGTAGGTTCTTTTTGAGGCAATTTAGCCAGCATCTTTTATTGCACACAGAAATGATTACGACAGGTGCAATTCTGCATGGTGATTACAAACGATTACTTAGGTTTAATTCCGAGGAACAGCCTGTAGCGCTGCAACTCGGTGGTTCAAACCCTAACGAGCTCTCCGAATGTGCCCGCATAGGTTCTGATGCCGGTTATTGCGAAATTAATTTAAATGTTGGATGCCCAAGCAGCAGGGTCCAAGAAGGCAGGTTTGGAGCTTGTCTGATGAAGGAGCCGCAATTGGTTGGAGACTGTGTTGATGCGATGATTGCAGCGGTTGACATACCTATCACTATAAAAACACGTATTGGTATAGATGAGCAGCCGGAGGGTCCAGCTCTTGAGAATTTTATCAATACCGTTGCTCAGGCAGGATGCAAACGGTTTGTAATTCATGCGCGTAAAGCATTACTTCAGGGACTTAGCCCACGAGAAAATAGAGAGGTACCGCCCCTTAACTACCCTGTTGTATATGAAATGAAGAAACGGTTTTCAGATATTGATGTCGTAATTAACGGAGGAATCACTGATTGCGATCAGGGTAAAATCCATCTTTCTTATGTTGACGGGATAATGTTTGGTAGGGCGGCATACCAGAATTGTTTCATGTTGAGCCAAGTTGACAATTGTTTTTACGGAGAAGATGACCCCGCCCTTAGTAGGCATCAAATCGCGCAATCCATGATCCCATATATTGCACACGCAATCGAGGAGGGTATTCCTCTTGTTGCAGTTACGAGGCACATGCTGGGCCTTTTTCACGGAGTGCCTGGTGCTCGGTTATGGAGACGAAACCTAAGCGTAATGGCACGTAATCCAGACACTACCATTTCCCTTATTGAGGAAACGCTCGATTCTATTCCGAATACCGATCAACACACCCATGAATCAAAGAAACCAGTAAACACATCAAGTTAATCTGCTTGTTTGTGTGAAATCGGGACATAAATTTCACAATCCTGTGGAAAAATGTGGAACCATTGTAATAGGCGTAACTATCGATTAGCAGCAGCCTGGGTGGAATTTTCACTTTTCTTTCGGTACGCTGCAGTGCAATGATCCTCACAATACGGTCGACCATGTAACGCTGGTTTTCCACAAAAATGAAATTCGGGGTCTCCGGGATCGCCGATTGGCCATTGACACATACGTTCACTTACAGCAGCCAAAGGAATCATCTTACGCTTTATGGGAGATGGGCGTGAGGACAAACCAAGCCTGTGAGCTTTGCCTATTACAGCGTTGCGACTAACGCCGCCTAACTTTTCGGCAATTTGACTTGCGGTTAGCCCATCGCCCCACAATTGTCTGAGTTGGTCCACACGTGTTTCGGTCCACTCCATTCTGGCCTCTCTCGCTATGTTTTTACGGACGCTGGCTTGTTCCAGCATGAATAAATAAACTTACATTAACGAACTATATGTTGCGGTTTTGCATAAATGGTACCACAACGTGTTGAGAGCCGCTCCACCAAAAAGCCCTGTTTGTTTTATGGCTCCACTTTGCAGAATCGTCAATAATCGAATCTGCTGAATTACTAAAAAAAACTCCAAAAAACATTAGAAAATCACGGTTTCCGGCTTGAACTCATTGACTTATCCACAGCGTTGTCAAACCGGGAAATGTCAATTTTTAAAGAAGTAATCAGACCCCAGGAATAGATGGCACAAGGAAATAATTGGATTCATTGGGATTCTCTGTAGCGACTCGAAGATAAAAATTTAATTTTATTGTTGAGAGTCCATTACCGAGAGCTATTTCGCAAATTTCACGAAAGGTAAAGGATCTTTTTTCCACAAGGTAGTAGTAGGTATAGTTAAATTCTTTTTATCACTTCAACTAGAGTGATAAATAGGAGCCAGTGCTGTGAGGCAACGCGGTTGGACCACTTCAAACACAAACATTGATGTTCTTTATGCTCAAAAAGACGCTGTTTTTTTCTTTCAGCGCGATCGAAAAACTAGATAAGGCTTGGTATCGAAGACTGATAATACCTCATTTATATTTTTGCCGTGTTTCAGTTTTTGTGGTCCTTCAAAAACAGTGTAATAAGACCTGGGACCTCGCCGGTGCTTAAAAATCGAGAAAAGCGGCTTGTCGTAGGTGCTTCTGAAAATTGAGAAGGTGGCTGACCCTTTCTGTAGATCTATTGCGTAATCTCGCCATTCCCCGGCCGCAACACGGCGGCTGTAGATATTTAGCAATTGCCGCAACTCATTTTTATTAAATGACACACAGAAATGCCGACATTCGCGAAGGTCAGACAGTCTAATCGGAGTACCCAGGGTCATAAAATATTTTCTGCGAGTCGTTTCACTCTACAGCGAAGACAAACTACAAGCAAAATCTCCTAGTGTTTCAAATAGAATATTACTGTACCCGTGTAGTAGTAGGACCATACGGGTCTGGCTGCGCATAACATGCAACCTTTCCCAAGGTTCGATAGCAATAAATCGGTTTTTCGTATATCTGTGGGTTGAAGCTCTCGCGACAAAGTGGTCCCTTATCTCGCATAGCCTTTAATGTGCTACATTCTTTACCTGTCACCAATTCAGCCAGGTAATCTTGGGGTAAGCGATCAGATTGAATGAAATTCGCCATACCAGCCCCCAGAAGATATACAGAAGTTTCTGTGCCGCAAGCAACAATAAGAAGGCAGGCAGCCAGGGCTGTCGCTATTGTCCGCCTTTTAGAGCCCCTTTTGGGTTGGTTTAGCTTTGTCTTACCCATATACGATTTCTCTAACAACTTTTAAGACGTCCACCTTTCAAGTACTTTTATCGCCTGGAGGTAAACAATAATGTTTACATCCTCACTCTAATTATTCACGGAAGCTTCATTCTATGCAAGTGCTGGTATCCGGCTGTTTGTGTTTTCGCGAATTGAAAAGATCACTGATAGATTAAACTTGTAGAAAAACAAACACTAAACCTTATACAATATAAGTGATCATAAGTATAAGCGGTCATAATTTTCATTGCGAGGCATTTGCGATGAAGTGCGGAATATCATAATGGTAGCAGTTCCGAGTGGAGGAATGAATTGTCAGACATTTTTGAAGAGGTTGATGAGGAGGTCCGAAAGGATAAATACACACGGGTGTGGCAAAAGTACGGCAACTGGTTTGTCTCTTGCGCTGTGGCAGTATTAATTTCAGCAGTCGGATATGTTCAATGGCAAAATTATAATTTCGAGCAGCGCGCCCAATCGAGCACTGAATTCAATGCTGCTCTTAGGCTAATCGATTCCAAAAAACCAGAGGAAGCTACACGGGCACTAGCCGGATTAGCTGAACGTGGCACTAAAGGTTATACAATTTTAGCAAAATTTCGAGCCGCTGGTCTTAAGGTACAGGCTGGGGATAGTGCAGCTGCTAGTGATATTTACGACGCGATAGCCGAAGATGATGAGATCAATACCTTATATAGAGATTTAGCGCGACTTTATGCGATAATGCAGAAGATTGATGATGGTGATACGTCGGAATTATCTACTGAATTACGTGAATTACTTTCAGAGGATAATCCTTGGCGTTTTTCTGCGCGGGAAATGGCAGCAGTTTTGGCATTACGTGAGAGAGATACAAAAACTGCTAAAGAATATTTCAAACTGCTAACCGATGATCCTAAGACTCCTGCAGGATTGAGACAGAGGGCTAGCGACATGCTGCAAGCAATCGATGGATAACAACAAAGATTCCTTCGGCACACATCATATCTTTTCAAAATTTAGTTCGATTATCATATCGTTAATAATATTCACTGGGTGTGATACGTTTGATAGTCTTATTGGCAAGAAAACCCCTCCTCCCCTGCCTGGTGAACGCATCCCAATAATGCTTCATGAGCGTGATCGGACAGCCGACCCCCGTATCTCGGACTTGCGAGTGCTCCTGCCTCCGCCGCGTTTGAACCGAGATTGGTCTCAATCAGGCGGCACCCCTTCTCATGCCATGCACCATCTTAAGATCAATAAGTCAGTATCACGCCGTTGGAGTGTAGATGCGGGTGAGGGGTCAGGGAAAGATCGTCGGTTGCTAGCATCTCCCATTGTGGTCGGGGATAAGGTTTTTGTTTCTGATCTAGAATCAAAAGTCACTGCGTTTGATGTGGAGACGGGCAACTCCATTTGGTATTTTCGACCAAAAGTGCCGGCGAGAGATGACGAGGCATTTGGTGGTGGGCTTGCTTTCGGAAGAGGCACTGTATTTCTGAGCACAGGATACGGCCGTGTATATGCCTTGGAAGAGAAAACGGGAAAACTCAAATGGGTGAAGAAATTGCAGGGGCCAATGCGCGCGCCTCCAGCGGTTGCAGGTGGTCGTGTTTTTGTTGTGACCATAGATAATCAATTAGTTGCGCTCAATGCTCAGAGTGGTGAACGATTGTGGACGCATGCAGGCCTCTCAGAAATTGCTGGTTTGTTAGGTGGTGCAGCACCAGCAGTCGATGGTAATACGGTGATTGTTCCCTACTCATCTGGGGAAATCTTTGCCATCCGGGCTGAGAACGGTCGGGTTGCTTGGTCAGAGGCATTATCTCCGGCCCGCAGAATCGATGCTCTTGCGACGCTCGCACATGTGCGCGGTAGTCCTGTCATTAATCGTGGAGTAGTCCACGCTATAAGCCATTCTGGTCGTTTAGTGGCAATTGACCAGCGGTCGGGAGCCCGCATTTGGGAGAGGAGTATTGGTGGAGTAGAAACACCCTGGGTCGCCGGGGATTTTATTTACCTTCTTAGCAATCAAGCTGAGATTTACTGTTTAACGCGTCGGGGCGGCCGGATAAAGTGGGTTCGACCATTACCAAAATTTGAGGATCCACAGGACAAAGAAGGTCCCATTAAGTGGTCGGGGCCAGTCTTGGTAAGTGATCGTTTAGTCGTAACTGGCAGCCATGGCGAAGCCTTATCGATTTCGCCTTACACTGGTGTACCGTTGGGGAGGGTTAAACTGCCTAGTAGCATTTCCATTGCGCCAGTAGTAGCGGGCGGAACACTTTATTTTTTTACTAACAATGCAGAGTTGATTGCTTTTCGGTAGGTTTTTATCGAATGTTTTGCACCTGAGGAGTGTGCACGGATGAGTATTACCGTGGCTATTGTTGGCCGTCCTAATACAGGAAAATCAACGCTTTTTAACAGGCTCGTGGGCAAGCGCTTAGCAATAGTTGACGACGCGGCTGGTGTCACTCGAGATCGACGTGAAGGGGATGGGTCCCTGGGAGATCTAAAATTTCGTATCATAGATACTGCTGGGTTTGATGACATTGCATTAAAAAACCTAGCGGGAAGAATGCAGCAGCAAACTAAGCAGGCAGTTGCGGAATGTGACGTCGTGCTTATGCTAATAGATGCCCGAGCCGGGATAAATCCACTAGACCGGTTTTTTGCTAAATGGCTTAGGGGTCAACCGGCATCTACAATATTGATTGCTAACAAATGCGAGGGTGGAGGAGGAGACTCTGGGCGTCTAGAAGCGTTTGAATTGGGGCTAGGCGATCCTCTAGCTATTTCTGCTGAGCATGGCGAGGGCTTTGCAGATTTGTACACGGTACTTCAACCAATTTTCGATCATGCCAGTAAATCTAATAAACCAACTACGCCGCCGGAACTTCAAGTGGCAATTGTTGGGCGTCCCAACACTGGTAAATCCACACTTGTAAATCAATTATTGAAAAATGATCGGATGCTTACGGGGCCAGAGGCCGGAATAACCCGTGACTCAATCGGTATTGAGTGGCAATACGAAGGACGCTCGTTGAAATTAATTGACACTGCAGGTCTCCGTCGCAAGGCAAGAGTAGAGGCAAAGTTAGAGAAGCTTTCTGCCTTAGATACCTTGCGTGCCATTAGGTATGCTCAGGTAGCTGTTGTTTTACTCGACGGGCAACAACCAGTTGAACGGCAAGATATCACGATCGCTCGTCAAGTTGCAGCTGAAGGGAGAGCTCTAATAATTGCAGTAAATAAATGTGATTTATTACTATCAAAAAAAAATACGAAACAAATGTTGGAGCAACGCCTTGAAAGTTCTCTTGCTCAGGTTCGAGGGGTTCCGATTGTAACCTTGTCGGCACTTACAGGAAGTGGAATAAAAGAGCTAATGAGGGTGGTTTTTTCAATATATCAAATTTGGAATCGCAGAATCACTACCGCACAACTTAACACCTGGTTAGCGGATATGGTTGAAATTCATCCACCACCTTTGGCATCAAGCGGGCGTCGTACGAAGCTTCGATATATAACTCAGATTAAAAGTCGTCCGCCGACCTTTGCGATTTGGGTGTCAAAGCCAAAGAATATAGCTGAGTCCTATAAACGTTATCTTATTAATGGCTTACGCGAATCCTTCGGATTGTGCGGTGTGCCAATACGGATGGAATTTCGTCGAGGTAAAAACCCATATAGTACTGATAAATAGGATAATTTTATTTGGGGAAAATCTCAGGATACGCCTCAAATGTCCTGCCATTTTGCCCGAAGTTAGATTCAGCTAAATCAACGAAAACCCCAGTCATCTCATCAGGTTGACGAAGGTTTTTTGGGTTTTCTCCAGGAAACGCCTTAGCTCGCATTGCGGTTTGTTGACGACCAGGATCTACAAGATTTACCCGGATATTAGTGTGTTGAACTTCTTGGGCATATGTTTTTACAAGCACTTCTAAGGCTGCTTTGCTTGCCGCGTACCCCCCCCAAAAAGGATTAAGATCAACTGCTGCCCTTGACGTCACAAATATTGCACGTCCAGCATCAGAGGCCTTTAAAAGTGGGTCCATAGAGCGGATTAACCGATAATTTGCTGTCACGTTAAGCGCAATGATATTATCCCACGTGGTCGGTTCAAGGTGGTTGACTGGAGTTAATTCACCGAGTGTTCCCGCATTACCAATGACAATGTCTATCCGGCCAAACCGCTCATGTAGAGCAGCGCCCAGTTGATCAATTGTGTCACTTTCCGTTAGATCAAGTGGAACTAACGTGGACTCAGTGCCATTGATCTTTCTGATGGTATCGTCCGTATCCTCTAGGCCCCCTACCGTTCGTGCCGTCAAAACAGTATGTGCCCCCTCCATTGCAAATCTTTGTGCAATGGCTGACCCTATGCCGCGGCTGGCACCGGTAATTAGTGCGATACGACCTTTGAGGCGGTTATTTACCATCATAAATGCGTTACAATATATCACATTAGGGCTTTACATTTACCCTTTGTATTTTTCAAATGCAGAGCATTAACAAAAGATTCGTAATTTATATCAGATTGTCGAGATATATTTTTGCAATGTAATAGACATTTTTCATAAAGAAGACAGTAGATTCACAGGTGGAGACTATTTTTTAAATAAAATTACCAAATGTGGAGCAGTAAGACGGAAAAATTTTCTTCTTGCTAATCGTCATTTGTTTCGATGTTAAACCTTATCCCAACAAAATCATTGTACTTCGCGCTTCATAAGTTCGTTAAGTTTCTCGCGCTCGCTTTCATTGTACCCCTGTACTCCTTTTTGTCGGTTACGATTAGAAGGGCTAGGATTGAGAAGCTTTTCAAATGCCTCGCGGTCGTTCCGAATGTTGCCGAGCCTTTGAACTCCGTTTTTTAAAAGGTCTATTTCCGTTTTGCCCGTAACAGATTTAGCCGCATCGCCTACATTACGTTGTAGTCGAGCGGGCAGCAAAGACCAGATAAAGTCGGCGCCGATTGTGACTAACGGTGCAGCCTTAGCCCCACGAAGATCTGAAGGAATATGCTCTTCTTTTTCATAGAAGATACTAATCGCGATATAGATTACGGCGAGTAGCAGCCAAGCTCTCGCGATGCCAAAGAATACTCCAAATGTGCGATCAAGGCCGCTCATATAGCTATTCTGAACCTTCTCTGATAAAATGTTACCGATGATCGATAGAATGACAATTGCTACAATAAATAGTCCCGCTCCAGTAACGATCCGAGATAGCCAAATATTACTTATCCAGGCGTTGGCGTGTGGTTCGACATAAGGAAACAAAAATAGGGTAATTAAGCTTGCGCCAACCCACCCGAGTAAAGATAGTATTTCCTTTGCCAAGCCACGGGACAGCCCAATCAGCGTGGACAATATTGTAACGATTATCACGATAATATCAGTAACGGCGATATCACCCATGCTGTTTTCCTAACGATTTATTTTTAACTGCGTCGTCGCCGAACTCATGAATTAAACCGCTCAAGTGTCTTATTTCTGTCACTTTAAGCCTCTGATCAGTCTTGTTTTTTTTCCCAAGTTCTGAAAACGCTGGTGTTAATGCTGCTGTAAACCCAAGTTTGGTTGCTTCACGAATTCGTGCTTCGGCTTGATTTACCGGACGGACCTCACCGGAAAGGCCTATTTCGCCGAATACAATCATGTTTTCAGGCATTGGCTCCCCTATGAGCGAGGAGATCAATGCGGCGGCAACTGCCAAGTCAGCTGCCGGCTCGCTTATTCGCAATCCTCCCACTACATTGAGATAAACGTCATTACCTCCAAATAGTAAGCCGCAACGAGCCTCTAAGACGGCCAGTATCATTGAAAGCCTTGCAGAGTCCCAGCCTACAACAGCACGCCGCGGCGTGGCCAATGGTGACGGGGCAACAAGCGCCTGAATTTCAACCAACATTGGCCGCGAGCCCTCAATTCCAGCGAAAACCGATGCGCCTGAGACCTCACCTTGACGGTCTGCTAAAAACAAAGCTGAAGGGTTGGAGACCTCACTGAGACCTCGATCAGTCATCTCGAAAACCCCTATTTCATCAGTCGCGCCGAAACGATTTTTGACTGACCGCAGTAAACGAAATTGATGGCCACGCTCTCCTTCGAAATAAAGAACAGTGTCAACCATATGTTCCAAAACACGGGGGCCGGCTATAGCACCCTCTTTAGTCACGTGGCCAACTAAAAGTAAAGCAAACCCACGCCTTTTTGCGAGCCGGATTAACTCTTGTGCAGATGCTCGGATCTGCGCAACCGTTCCGGGCGCTGATCCCAAGCTGGCAGTGTACATTGTTTGTATTGAGTCTATCACGACTACATCTGGCCGATCATCAATGTCGAGTGTTGCCAGAATATTGGCCACATTTGTAGCTGTTGCCAGCTCTACTGGCTCAGCAGCTACATCAAGTCTAGCAGCACGCAGTCTTATTTGATCTACTGCTTCTTCGCCAGATATGTAAATACAGCGAGTTTTCTGGGCTAACGCTGCTGTAACCTGCAATAATAGCGTTGATTTCCCAATTCCAGGATCACCACCAATTAAAAGAGCAGATCCATCAACAAGACCATTTCCAATTACACGGTCAAATTCTTCGATGCCGGTTTTCCGACGTGGTGCACCTTTGGAGTTTCCCAATAAATTTACAACTTTAATGGGATTTCCTGTCCCTGAAAACGATTGCGACCGTGATTTTCCGCCAACAGGTGCAGATTCAGGAAGGATTTCCTCGACAATACTATTCCAGGCGTCGCACTCATCACAATGACCGACCCATCGAGGATGCACAGATCCGCAGCTCTGACAAACGAAACGATTTTTAACTTTAGCCATCATTACATATTTCTTGCCAAAAATAGGGGATATGTATCAAATGATTGCGGTTTCGAAATCTATTGGTCCTTCAGAATTACCATTGATAAATTGGCGGAGGAACTCATTTTTGGTTTTTTCAATTTCTTCGACTGCTCCATGCCAGATGATTTTGCCTTTGTAAAGCATGGCTATGCGGTCCGCAATTTTCCGTGCACTCGACATGTCATGTGTAATTGATAAGCCAGTAGCACCAATATTTTGAGTGGTCTCGACAATAAGCTGATTAATGATATCTCCCATAATGGGATCAAGGCCAGTAGTTGGTTCATCAAAAAATATTATTTCGGGATTAATTGCAATTGCGCGGGCAAGGCCGACGCGCTTGCGCATTCCGCCTGATAGATCCGAAGGATGCATCTCAGCCGTGTCTTCTGCCAATCCTACTGCGGCCATCTTCTCAAGTGCAATATCGCGAGCCGTGCTTGCTAGCATTCCTTGTCCTTCAATCAGGCCAAAGGCTACATTCTCCCAAACTGATAAGCTGTCGAATAATGCGGCATGTTGGAACAGCATGCCGATCCTTGCGTTGATGGTATTGCGTTCAACAGGACTGATATCCAGCACGGATTGGCCGTCTATTTCAATTTCTCCGATATCTGGTGTTAAAAGCCCCAGTATACATTTGATAGTGACGGACTTACCCGTTCCGGAGCCTCCAATTATTACAAGCGACTCGCCTGGCATGATTTCAAGGTCCAGACCATCAAGCACCACCTTGTCACCGAAGCGCTTATGAACATTCTTTAGCTTAATTTTTGGTGTTTTCATGCGCCGAAGAACATCGCGGTTATCATATAATTAAGGATGAGTATTAAAATTGCTGAAGAAACCACTGCGTTGATAGTTGCCGTACCCACACCTTGCGCTCCTCCTTTCGAGAAATATCCTTGATAACACCCCATTAACGTGGTGACAAAACCAAACACTGTTGCCTTTACTAGGCCAGAAAAAACATCAGTGAATTGGACAAACTCCCAAGTATTTTTGAGATAGATTGCAGCATTAAAATCAAGCTTATACACCGCTACTATGTAACCACCGAATATACCGATAACATCGCCTATTAAAATGAGAACAGGTAACGTGGCTATTCCAGCAATAACGCGCGGCGCTACAAGATATTTAAAGGGCTCTGTAGCAAGCGTAGTCAAAGCGTCAATTTGTTCAGTCACCCTCATAGTGCCAATTTCAGCAGCGATCGAAGAGCCAACCCTGGCCGCAACCATAAGACCGGCAAGTACCGGGGCTAACTCCCGCGTTATGCTAAGCACGACAACCTTGGCTATTGAGCTTTCTGCCCCCGCGGCAAAACGAGCGAATCCTGTATAGCTCTGTAGGGCTAATACCATTCCGGCGAACACAGTTGTTAGCCCCACAACTGGCAACGAATAATATCCAATCTCTACAATTTGCCGCCAGATGAGTTGAAAATAGAAAGGTGGTCGAAAGCAATGTGACACCGCCACTATGGTAAAATGCGTAATATGCCCGACTGCTCGGAAAAAACCGAGGACTGTTGCTCCCGTAAGTTGCAAAAAGCTCATATGTTAGCCCCAATATAAATTCGTTTGTGGCGTGGTCCTAGAGTGGTCAGTAATTCATATCCAATAGTTCCGGCGCACTTAGCAAGATCATCAACGCTAATTGTTGAACCGATTATCTCGGCCCAGTCCCCTGGTTTTACGCCCTCAATGCCCGTTATGTCCACGCTTATCAGATCCATCGAAATACGGCCGGCAACAGGGGCAAGCACTCCTTTTATAGAAACATACGCGGTTTGAGCCGAAGCACGTAAATAGCCGTCCGCATATCCAATTGCTATTGTAGCGATTTGGCGTCTTTTATCAGATCGAAATGTAGCTCCGTATCCAACTGTTTCCCCGCGAGTTACTTCTCGGCATTGCAGTATTCTAGCCTTTAAATTGATCACAGCCCTCATTGGGTTTGGTCGATTTTTTGTTGGATTACCGCCGTATAATGCATACCCAGGGCGCACCATCTCAAAATGATATTTTGGGCCCAAAAAAATTCCGGATGATGCGCTTAGCGATCGGGGGGAGGATTGAAGGGTGGGTCGTAGCGCTTGGAATTTCTTCAGCTGTCTAAAATTTAAATCGTTGTCTGGCTCATCCGCGCATGCGAGATGGCTTAATATTAGGGTTGGCTTGATTACATTTCCATTTGCTATGCCAGCGGACAGTTTTAAGAAATCTTTTTTCGATATCCCAAGTCTATTCATGCCTGTATCGAAATGGAGAGCTGCAGGTCCTCTTGAATTCCATAGTTCTACCTGCTGAATTGAATTAAGAACGGGCCGCAATGAGGCCTCTGCAAGAGCGAGGTTGTTCTCTTCTGTAACTCCGGCAAAAACATAAATCGTTTTTTTTGTTATGTTTCGTAGAGCTAGTCCTTCATCAAGTGTTGCAACGAAGAATGTCTTACATCCGGCTTTTTCTAATGTGCGTGTAACGGCTCGCAATCCTAAACCATAGGCATTTGCCTTGACGACTGCAGCGCATTCCGAAGGCGCACTTTGTTCGACAAGAAAATGATAGTTTGCGGCGAGTGCTTCAAGGTTTATAGAAAGCTCGCAAAGGCTGTTTTTAGTTAAAGCCGTCTCCATCATGATGGCGATCATAGTTAGCGAATCTGGTGAAACGGCCATCGAAATAGAGGTCTATTGTGCCGACCGGACCGTGTCGTTGTTTAGCTATTATAACACTAGCTGTGTTGCGAACTTGTTCAATACGTTCTGCCCACTTTTGCGAACGCTCTGAGAATTTAATGTTGTCCTCATCAGCGCGAATTATCGGTTCTGCCTTCTCCAAATAATATTCCTCGCGGAATATGAACATAACCACATCAGCATCCTGCTCTATTGAGCCCGATTCTCGGAGATCCGATAATTGCGGCCTTTTGTCATCGCGGTTTTCGACTTGGCGTGAAAGCTGTGAAAGAGCCAGAACCGGAACGTCTAATTCTTTTGCTAGAGTTTTGAGGCCACGCGTAATTTCAGAGATCTCCTGAACCCGATTATCATTTCTTCCACCGGCACTACCTTGCAGCAATTGAAGGTAATCCACTACTATAAGGTGTAATTTTTTTTGTCGTTTCAGCCGGCGGGCGCGGGTTCTAAGCGCAGACACGGTTAAAGCTGGGGTGTCATCAATATAAAGGGGCAATGCGTTCAATTCTTGCGCAGCGAATGCTAGGCGGTCGAAATCGTCTTGCTTAATATCTCCGCGGCGTATTTGATCTGAGGGAATTTCGGACTGTTCAGAAAGTATACGCCCAGCTAATTGTTCTGCTGACATTTCCAGTGAAAAAAATAAAACGTGTCCGCCCTCAGTAATTGCTTCGCCCTGTTCGTTCTTGGTTTCCTTAAATGCCCTGGCAGCATGAAAGGCAATATTAGTTGCTAGCGCTGTTTTGCCCATGGATGGCCGGCCGGCTAGGATCAGCAAATCGGACGAATGTAGGCCGCCGAGTTTAAGATCTAAATCTTTAAATCCGCTTGTAACACCGATTACTTTGCCATCACGTTTATAAGCTTCTTCGGCAGTTTTTATCGCATCGTACACCGCATCTTTTAGATCAACGACGCCTCTTTCCAGCTCGCCGACATTAGATAAATCGTAGAGCTTTTGTTCCGCCGCTTCAATTTGGGTGGGGGCTTTTTCTTCTACAGACGGAGTAAATGCATCATTGACTATATCCTCCCCAAGGGTGATCAATTGGCGTCGTAAATACAGATCATGAATAGTTTGCGCATAATCATGGGCATTTATTATGTTTGGTGCGTTGGCTGCTATATCAAATAGATATTCAGCTCCGCCAGCTTCGGCTAGGGCATCATCGCGTTCGAAAATATGTTTTAATGTTAATGGACTAGCGATTTGGCCAGTCTCGGCGAGTGTTTCAATGGCTCCATAAATTCGTCCATGAACCGGCTCAAAGAAATGATCCGCTCGTAAAAACTCTGACACTTTCTCAAGAGCTCTATCATGAGTTAGCAGGGCTCCAAGCAAAGCAGCCTCTATTTCAGTGTTCTGCGGCGGAGCCCTGTAGAGAGGATTGCTGTCGCCATCGGCCTGATGGAGAGGAGTTATTGTTGTATCGGACGATAAAGTAGCCATGGCCGTAACTTAACCGTGGCTCAAGCGAGAGTGCATAATTTCTAGCTGTATATAAAAAGAATCGTGGGGAAAACTTTTCCTATCAATGCAAAGGCATGTAAATAAACGAGTCGCAACGCATCGAAAAAAAATCTAGCGATAGAGGAAGAGTAGTTACCGGTTACTACCCCTTTGCATTATGGGGTGCTATTCTGTTTTTTCTATCGAATCGGATTGAATTACGCCCGCAATTTGACCAGCAGTTGTATCTTCAGGGACCTCTTCGTGTGAACTAAAGTCACCGGCATCCTGAGCCATTTGCTCGCTGTCTTGGTTTTCCTTCTCGAGGTCTGCAGCAGCCTTTGCTTGCGCTTCTGGTTCAAATATTTCTTCTGAACGTTGTCTTGCGGATTGACCCAATTCTTCCTCCACTTGCTGCTGCTCATCTTCGCCGCCGATGATAGCGCGGCCAAGTTTTTTCTGCTGTTTAGCCTCATCTTCCGATCGAGCTACGTTTACAGAGACAAATGTATCAACTTCCGGATGGAGACGGATACGAATATCAAAGATGCCCAACAATTTAACCGGCCGGTCTATTACGACCTGATTGCGAGAAATTTTAAATCCGTTTTCAGACACAGCATCAGCAATATCACGAGCATTTACTGATCCGTAGAGCTGTCCTGCTTCCCCCGCACTGCGTATAATAGCGACTTGCAACCCATGTATACGATCGGCGACGTCTTCCGCTTCGCTCTTACGCTTTAAATTTTCTGCCTCAAGCTCTTTGCGTTGTGTTTGAAAATGCTGGAGGTTAGACTCACTGGCTCTGAGTGCCTTTTGTCTGGGGAATAGGAAATTACGGGCATATCCCGGCTTCACTGAAACCACATCGCCCATTTGGCCCAGATTTTCAATTCGCTCTAACAGAATAATATCCATGGGACTCTCCTTAGTCGTAGCCTGGGGCTTTAGACTAACTTAATACGTATGGCATTAGGCCGAGATACCGTGCTCTCTTTATTGCCCTTGTTAACTCACGTTGCCTCTTGGCTGAGACACCCGTTATTCGACTGGGAACTATTTTGCCTCTTTCAGAAGTAAATCGGCTCAATAATTTAACGTCAGTGTAGTCTATTTTAGGCGCGTTTGGCCCGCTGAATGGGCAGGACTTGCGGCGTCTGAAAAAGGGACGCCGACCACCGTTTGAGCTGGAACGCGGCGAACTCATTGCTCATTCTCCTTTGCATCATGCGATTCGGACTGGTCCGTATTTTCGCTTTGGCCTATGTTAGGTTTTGCTTCAGCATTCTCTGATAGTTCGGTGCTGGCATCCTCTTCGGATTTGTCTCGTCTGTTACCGCGATCGGCTCGATCACGGTCGCGATCGCCTTTACCTTGCATTATCGGTGACGCATCATCCCTCAATTTAGCTAGACGCACTGTCATAAATCGGAAAATATCCTCGTTCAAACTCATATTACGTTCCATCTCTTGAATGGCTTCTGAGGGCGCATCCAAGTTGAAAAGAACGTAATGTCCTTTGCGATTTTTTTTAATGCGGTATGCAAGAGTGCGTAAGCCCCAGTATTCTCTGCGTTCTACTGAGCCTGAATTATCAGTGACGATCTTTTCAAATCCATCGGCTAGACTATCAACTTGAGCAGCAGACACATCCTGCCTAGCAATAAAGATGCTTTCGTAAAGCGGCATACAATAAGCTCCCTTCGGTTATTTGTGAGCCAACGTCCAAATTCTGACAATTCAGCTCTAGACGACAAATGCATTTGCCGCCAAGGAGATTTTAAAAAATTATCCACGATGCATTATGGAAACTAAGCGTGGGAATATACACAAATGTCATTAAATCGAAAGTAAAAACTGCATTAAAGGGCATAATTAGATTTGCTCAAATGGTAGTTTCTTGTTAGGTCGGTGGAAGGGTTTATTTTTTGTCGGTTTTGCGCGCGGTTTTCATACATAGGGGATAATTTGCAAATGAAAAATGCTTTCGTTTTTCCCGGGCAGGGCTCTCAAGTGGTTGGGATGGGCTTGACACTGTCGGAAGCATTCCCGGCTGCGCGATTGGTTTTTGAAGAAGTAGACGATGCACTTGAGCAAAGGCTTTCTACTTTGATGTTTGATGGTCCGGAAGACAAACTTAGACTAACTGAGAATGCGCAGCCGGCACTGATGGCAACGAGCATTGCTGTTGTTCGTGTGTTGAAGGATGAGTGTGGTATTTCCTTAACCGAAACGGCAAAGTTTGTTGCTGGCCACTCTCTTGGTGAATACTCAGCACTCGCAGCCGTAGACGCATTAACCCTCGCTGATGCTGCTATTCTGCTTAAGCAGCGTGGACTGGCAATGCAAGAGGCGGTGCCGGTTGGTGAGGGCGCGATGGCAGCGTTGTTGGGCCTCGATCTAGATGCTGCTCGGCAGGTTGCTGATTTAGCTGCAGAGGGTGAGGTTTGTAGTTGCGCAAATGATAATGCTCCGGGCCAGGTTGTGGTTAGTGGAAGCAAACAAGCGGTGGAGCGGGCTGCAGAGATTGCATTACAAAAAGGAGCGCGAAGGGCAGTAATGCTGCCTGTGAGTGCTCCCTTTCACTGCTCATTAATGCAGCCAGCTGCTGACGTGATGGCTGAAGCCTTGGCTCGAATAAATATTCGGGAACCAAAAATACCAATAATATCCAATGTCACCGCGGCTGAAGTGACTGATCCGCGTGATATAAGAACCCATTTAGTTGAGCAAGTGACAGCAATGGTTCGTTGGCGTGAATGCGTTCTTTATATGAGGGCAAAAAATGTGGATACGTTGATTGAAATGGGTTCTGGAAAGGTTTTATCTGGTCTTGCTCGGCGTATTTCACGTGATTTATCGGCCAGAGCAATACAAAACCCAAATGATTTTGATAGCTTCTTAAAGGATGTTTGAAAATGCCTAGTCTTTTCGACCTTTCTGGCAAAAGAGTATTGGTTACCGGCGCATCAGGTGGAATCGGTGGTGCTATTGCGCGAGGCCTTCATGGAGCAGGTGCTCAGGTCGTGTTATCCGGAACAAGAACCGATTTGTTGAACGTGCTATCAGACGAGCTCGGGGATGGTGCCCATGTGCTGACAGCAGCACTTGGCGTGGAGGGTGCGGAGGAGAAACTTATTAAAGAAAGTATTGATGCACTTGGCTCCGTGGATATTCTTGTTAACAATGCCGGCATCACGCGTGATATGCTAAGTATGAGGCTCTCCGATAAGGATTGGGAAGAAGTTTTAGACATTAACCTTTCCTCAGTTTTCCGATTATGTCGGGCCACCGTGCCGGTTATGATGAAGAATAGATGGGGGAGGATTATAAATATCACGTCGATCGTCGGTATTACTGGAAACGCTGGACAAGCCAACTATGCTGCATCAAAGGCAGGTATGATTGGCATGACAAAGTCGATTGCTCAAGAGGTAGCACCGCGTGGGATAACGGCGAATTGCATAGCTCCGGGCTTTATAGCCACTGCCATGACGGAGGATCTTAGTAATCTTATAAAAGAAAAACTCTTAGGGGCTATTCCGGCAAGGCGCCTCGGAAAACCCGATGATATAGCTGGTGCAGCCATCTATCTTGCGAGTGAGGAGTCCGCTTATTTAACGGGTCAGACCTTGCACATAAATGGTGGAATGGCCATGGTATGAATTAGCGATGACCATGGTTATAATTTCTGGGTGTTGGCAATTAAAAGGGAATCGTGATACGACACGCCCGTTATCATTTAAGGCATCAATTATAGAGGCAATCTCACCGTTGATGCGGCGATAGGAAGTAGTTTCGTTTTGCAACTTTTGAGAAGGAATTTTCGATTATGAGTGACGTTGCCGACCGCGTAAAACAAATCGTTGTGGAGCATTTGGGCGTGGAAGAAGCCAAGGTAACCGTTAATGCGAGCTTTATTGATGATCTCGGCGCTGACAGCCTGGATACGGTTGAGCTTGTGATGGCTTTTGAGGAGGAATTCGGTTGTGAAATACCTGATAACGCAGCTGAAAAAATTCTTACCGTAGAAGACGCCATTGGGTTTATTGAAGAGCAATCTTCATAAGTATTGTTCTCGCGTTTTGGGCACCTGTGAATTAGGTGCATAGGTTGAAGAGATGAGACGGGTTGTAGTTACCGGGCTGGGATTGGTATGCCCGCTGGGGTTTGGTGTTGATTTTGTATGGCGTAAGTTGGTAGCTGGGGAATCCGGCATAGCGCGTATTGAAAACTTCGATACGTCCGATTTAAACTGCAAGATTGCGGGCCAGGCACCCTTAGGTCCTTCTGAAGCCGGTGGGTTCAATCCGGATGAGTGGGTTCAGCCTAAAGACCAAAAGAAAATGGATCGGTTCATTGTGTGCGCGGTAGCAGCTGCCGCTGAGGCAGTTTCGGACTCAGGATGGCAGCCGACAGAACAAACGGAACTGAATCGTACCGGAGTATTGATTGGTTCTGGTATTGGTGGTTTGCCGGGAATTGCTGAAACAGCTGTCACATTGCACGAACGCGGGCCTCGCCGAGTTAGTCCATTTTTTATAGCTTCGGATTTAATCAATCTGGCATCAGGTCAGGTATCAATAAGGTTTGGTTTTCGTGGGCCGAATCATTCCGTAGTAACGGCTTGTGCTTCTGGAGCTCATGCCATAGGCGATGCCGCTCGCATGATCATGTGGGACGATGCTGATGTGATGCTTGCGGGTGGTGCAGAATCGACGGTATGTCGCATTGGTATTGCAGGTTTCGCGGCTTCACGGGCCCTTTCAACCAAATTTAATGACACTCCTGAGTGCGCATCCCGACCGTGGGACGTAGAGCGTGATGGGTTCGTGATGGGCGAGGGTGCAGGTGTGCTGGTATTGGAAGAATTGGAGCATGCCAAAGCACGAGGTGCACAAATCTATGCAGAAATAACCGGTTATGGGATGTCTGGTGATGCGCATCACATTACGGCGCCTGCACCTGACGGTAATGGTGCCTTTCGCGCTATGCAGGCAGCGTTGAAGCGTTCGCAACTTAATCCCGAAGATGTGGATTACATAAATGCTCACGGAACATCGACGCCACTTGGTGATGAGATAGAGGTAGGGGCTGTTAAAAAACTTTTTGGTGATGCTGCCTACGATCTTTCAATGTCGTCTACCAAATCTGCGATAGGGCACTTGTTGGGAGCAGCGGGTGCTGCAGAGGCTGTTTTTTGTATCAAAGCTCTGACTGACGGCATTTGTCCACCAACACTAAATCTAGATACCCCATCGGATGGTTGTGATATTGACCTGGTGCCACACCAGGCAAAGGAACGTGAAATCAAAAATGTAATGTCAAACTCCTTTGGCTTCGGTGGAACTAACGCATCTTTAATTATATCAAGCAAACCGTGAAAAAAACTGATGGGGCTCCTGGCGAGCAAGTTCCCATGAGGCCAAAGGGATACTTGTTTTGTGGTATCATTGTAGTTTGCGCAATCGTGTTTGTTTATGAGGGCATAACCGGGGCAGGCCCTTTATCAGAAAGTAAAGTGGTAATTGTGCCCAAAGGTGCTGATTTACAAAGCATTGGTCGTAGATTGAAAGATAAGGGTGTTATTGGGTCGGAATTACTTTTTTCTTTAGGCGCAAGGTTGAAGCAAGTCCATCGAGAATTGCGTGCAGGTGAATATCGATTCCCTCCCGCAATCAGCATTCGCGACGTTTTAGTTGTGATGCGTGAAGGGCAACATATAAATCGTCGTCTGACCATAGCCGAAGGATTGAATGTCCGACAGGTGTTAGAAGTTTTAGATAGGACGAAGGGTTTAGAGGGCCGAATATTTCCTTCACCAGAAGAAGGGACGCTTCTTCCTGATACGTATCACTTTGTTTTTGGGACAAAGCGTCAAAGTGTAGTCGATCAAATGAGATCACAAATGGACAGTTTGCTTGTAAGATTGTGGACTAATCGTGCGGCAGGTCTTCCAATAAAAACAAAAAAAGGTGCCATTATTTTGGCGTCTATCGTTGAAAAAGAGACCGGCCTCGCGGCGGAAAGGGGTCGCATTGCTGGCGTGTTCATTAATAGGCTCAAGTTGGGGATGCGCCTTGAGTCTGACCCGACTGTGAGGTACGCGATCACAGGAGGAAAACGCAAGCTAGCAAGAGGTTTGAAGAAAAGCGAGCTGCGCCGCGAACATCCTTACAATACATACCGGATTCATGGTTTGCCTCCTGGGCCGATTTGTAACCCAGGGAAAGAAGCTATCGCTGCGGTGCTCAACCCAGAAAAAACATCGGCATTATTCTTTGTCGCTGACGGAACGGGGGGGCACATATTTTCAGACACGCTGAGGGAACACCTCAAAGCAGTACGCAAATGGCGACAAATTGAAAGATCACTCAGGCGACATAAGAAACAAGTTCAATAACAATGAACCGAAATTTGACCCATATCGCAATAAGATAAAATTCTATTTTCACTACATGCTATTCGACGAGTGATCTGCCTAGTTCAGCACAGGCCTTTGAGTTGTCTTTTTCTACAGCTTTTACTGCATCAACGATACGGTCATTTACTGGTGTTGGTATCCCGAGTTCCCTGCCTTTCATGCAAACAAGGCCATTCATAAAGTCTATTTCTGTTCGCCGGCCCTTTTGCATATCTTGGCCCATGGATGGTCGTCCATCAGGGTTTCCTTTTTTGCCCATTGCGACATAATCTTCCTCGATTTCGTCGTAGGCCGTCGTATCTCCATTCACGGCCTTTATCCATTGGTCACAGTTTATTCCGTGCAATTGCTCTAAATTAAATCCGGCAGCTTTTCCAACAGTTATGGCCTCCGCTGCTAGATAAGTTTTTAATTTCCTGAGGCCATCGTCCTGGGAAATAGCTGTAGAGGACATGTCAGTCACAGCTGAAACTGGGTTAGAACTGGAGTTCATTACTAGCTTTGTCCAACGTTCACCCCAAAGGTTAGTAGTGACCATGTGGCTATCGCAATAACCGCAAAGTCGCGCAACTTCCTCTGCGCGAGGAGTGATGCGACCGTGTGGTTCTCCCACTCGAAAAACCGTGTGACTTGCGCCCATTATGGGACCGTTTCTATGAACATGACCCGGACCGGGCAGTGCGACAGAAATCTTAGCCGCAATAGTACCCATGACTTTCCCCCAACCTACGATAGCTGCAATAAATTCCTCGTTCATGCAGTTCTGGAGTGACACTATGAAGCCATCAGGAGAGAGGTAAGGTTTAATCAATTGTGTTGCCCACTGTGTATCGTAGGATTTCATACTTACAAATGCTATATCGATAGTGTCTTCCTTGGCGAGTTGTTGGACATCGGTCAAGTGCAGTGCTCGGCCCTTCACGGTAATCTCTTCTTCAGGGGTATTACCGGTCATGTGCAAGCCTTGGGAGTTTATTACCTCCACATGCTCAGGCCACCCGTCAATGAAAATAACATCTTCGTCATTGGCTAGCATATGGCCACCAACCTTTGAACCGACAGCCCCTGCCCCGACGATAGCGATTTTTTTCCCCATGAGTTCCTCCGATTAATTCCGATATGTTCAACCTTTTATTACTATAATATAGAAAGATAAATTTGGGAAAAGGTAGTGTTCACATGGGGGGTAAAACAATGTCAGACATGACAGGGGAGCTTGATGGAATGGTCGCTCTTGTAACTGGTAGTGCGCGAAATATAGGGCGTGCTGCAGTAGAAGAGTTAGCGCGGGCTGGTGCAGCAGTAACTGTGAATTCCAAACAAGCGCGGGACCTTTGTGAAGAGGTGTCTGCTGGCATTAAGGCGGATGGAGGTAAAGCAATCGTCGCGATGGGTGATGTTCGTGATCCGGCACAGGTGAATGAGGTATTAACGTCGACTTTTAAATCTTTCGGGGGTGTAGATATTATCGTCCATAATGCTGCGGTTAGAACCAACCAATCCATAGAAGAACTCAAATTTGAGACTTTTAAGCACATAATTGACCTCTCGATACACGGCTGCTTCCATTTGGCGAAGGCGGCAATACCCTCGATGAAACTGAGGGGTGGGGGGTGTTTCGTTGGGGTTGGAGGTATGAGTTCGCTGCAAGGAGTAAAGGGGCGTAGTCATGTTATGGCGGCTAAGATGGGGCTGAATGCTTTTATTCGCGGTTTAGCAATTGACTTGGCTCCCTATAACATACGAGCGAACCAGGTCGTAGTTGGGCATTATGATACCATTCGGGACGGTAACCCATCATCATCATCAGGGCGTCAGCTGGTTGATTGTGATGTTCCGCTCGGCCGCAGAGGTGTGCCTCAAGATATGGCTAATCTTATAAGATTTGTCGTCGGGCCAAAAGCGAGCTACATCACTGGCCAGACCATTCACTCGAATGGCGGCGCATATATGAATCTTTAGGGAAAAAAAATGAAAGGGAAAATAGCGATAATTGGTGCGGGTATCACAGGCTTGACACTCGCTCAATTTCTAAAGAGCACATTTGATGTGCGTTTATATGAAAAATCCTGGAGGCCGGGTGGGCGCATGTCAACAAGGCACTCCGATGAATTTCAATTCGACCATGGCACGCAGTATTTCACTATTCGTGGTGCTGAATTCCGAAATTTTTTACATAAAGCCCTTCTGGATGGAATTATTAGGCCTTGGGATGCTCGTTTCATGGCCTTCGACGGGGGTAATCCACTTAAGTACAAAGAACGACAAGAAGTTGTTTATGTTGGTACGCCATCTATGAATTCTCTCTGCCAGTATCTTGCTCGAGATCTTGAAGTAAGGTGTGATGCTGATGTTCAAACTTGCCGCTATGGTGCGCAAGGTTGGTTTGTAAATGTTGCTAACGGTATTGAAGAAGGTCCATTCGATTTACTTATTTCGACTATTCCTGCGCCTCAGAATCATGATCTTTTCACCACTGAGACAACGCTTAGGGAAGGCTTGGCAAGTGTTCAAATGCGTGGCTGCAGTACCCTTATGCTTGGCTTTCATGATCCTGTCGATATTGATTGGGAGGGCGCAATTGTTAGCAATTCTCCTGTTGGTTGGATTGGGTTAGACAGTTCCAAGCCCGCGCGTCCAGGTAATACTTCATTGGTAGTCCAATCAACAGGCGATTGGGGCGACAAACTGCTTAATGCAGAGACGTCCCAAATTGAAGATTTATTGTTAGAGGAATTAAAAAAAATATCTGGAATTGATGGATGGGCAGCGTCGCACCGGTCACTCCATCGGTGGCGTTACGCTGGCACCTCAAAAGTAGCGGGCCAAAAATATTTTTTGGATCCTGTCAGTAAACTAGCATTTTGTGGAGATTGGTGCATCAAGGGGAGGGTGGAGGCCGCCTTTATGAGCGCGGAAGCATTGGCAACAGCACTTTTGAAATAACTTTACGGTGTAATAGATGAGCACCGATCAGCCTTGATTCATGTTTTTCGCACCGTTAACCCCACGGGCCCTAATGAAAGCCGATTAAAACTAGAGCGTAGAGGAGTAAACAATTAGCGGAAAGGTGTGTTTTTTTCCTCGCTGATACACCAACAAAAAAGTAAGCTGATAAAAAACAGCTTCTGTTATTCTATTCATTTTCTAAACTTCCTGTCTAAATGTAATGGAATCATTTATCTTTGGGGAATGAAATTCTGGAGGGCATATGTTTCAGGACGTCAAGACCTCGAAAATTGATCGAAATAGCGAGCTTGAAGGCAAGGTTGCTATAATTACTGGTAGTGCTCGAAACATTGGGAGGCGTATAGCAATCGAGTTGGCGAATGCGGGCGCCGCAGTTGCTATTAATGCTGTGTCAGCGCGAGATCTTTGCGAGGAGGTTGCCCATGAAATTGAAAAGGGTGGGGGGCGTGCAATTCCAATATTAGCTGACATAACTAAGGAAAGTGATGTTGAGAAAATAGTTGCTGAAACAGTCAGTGCTTTTGGTGGAATAGACATCCTAGTAAATAATGCGGCTATTCGGACAAAAAAATATTTTACTGAGCTCACATTTGAGGACTGGGAAGAACTCAGAGAAGTTGCGCTCGATGGCAGCTTTCGGATGTCAATGGCCACTGTGCCTTATATTATCAAGCGTGGCGGTGGTTCGGTTGTTGGTATTCATGGGATGAGCTCTTACTCTGCGGGGCCGATGGGAGCTCATAAGTCTGCTGTCAAGTGTGGAATGGCAGGCATGGTGCGGGGAATGGCTCGTGATCTCGGGGAGCATAACATAACTTGTAATATTGCAGTGGTTGGCCGGTTCGATACAGAGCGTGTAGGAAGCTCCGGCGAGATAGAGCCGGCCCACGCAGATTTGGGCATACCTCTTCAACGAAGGGGTACGCCAGAAGACATGGCAGAATTGGTTCGCTTTTTAGTGGGCCCATTTTCGCGATATATTTCTGGCCAGACTATACAACTTAATGGGGCAGCTTTAATGCCTCACTAACCAAAAGAAGGAAATTCGGAATGTGTGCTATGCGTATTGCTCATATTGCTGTGCGTGTCGATGATATTGAAGAGGCGCGTGATTTTTACGAGGGTGTCCTTGGAATGAAGGAGGTTCGCAGTGAGCATCATCGTGAACATTGGTCGTGTCATTTGACGGATGGACATATTGATCTTTCAATACTTCAATACGATAAAGGCAGCAAAACAAAGGAAGCATTGGCTGCTGGTGACAAGCCATGCATTCACCATATAGGATTTGAGGTAGACAACTTGGAAACTGGAATTGAAGAGTTGAGAGCGCGTGGGTACGAAATCATCACTGCTCCCGGTGTGATTCCGGTCAAGTTTCGGGCGCCGGGTGGAACGATTGCTGAAATTGCTCCAACAGGAAGATTTTTGCAGGAAGCAACTAAATAGAAAGTTACAAGTAGGGTAGGTGCAGTTTGTCTCTCGATTCGGAGGTGAAAAGTTTGATCTGCCACATTTTGATTCAACAATTCTTGCGCTTATTCAAAAATGCTACGAACAAGTCTAGTTTTAATTTGAAAAGCAACTTATGCAAATTCCTGACGTTGCCATACTATCAATAGCGGCATTTTTTACGTCTGCCCTTACTGCTGTTGCGGGGTCAGGTGGGGGGGCAGCACTAATGGCGATCATGTTGCAGTTTATGCCGCCAGCAGCTGCAATCCCGGTTCACGGGGCCGTGCATCTAGTTTCAAATTTAACACGCTGTTGGCTTTTATGGCGCCACATGTCTTGGCCGATAATTATTCGCTTTGCCCTGCCGTTACCCTTTGGTGCTGCTTTGGGAATATGGTTATTCCAAGGGCTCTCAACCGCAATTGTTCAAATACTAATCGGTGTTTTTGTTCTTCTGTCTTTGGTGAGTGGGAGGAAGGGTTGGCTTGGGGATAATGAACTTCCGTTATGGAGTTTCTTTCCGGTGGGGTTTGCGGCTGGCATCTTGAATATGATTGTAGGTGCAATCGCCCCTATTCTTGGGGTGTTTGTAATTCGAAAGGATTTGAAAAAAGAAAATATAGTGGCGACGCTTGGATTTTTTGGGGTTGTCTCAAATATTGCCAAAATAGCAGGGTTCACATTTATAGGATTTAGTTATCAATCTTACGGTATAGCTGTGCTTTGCATGATCCCGGCAGTCATCGTTGGTACTCGCGTTGGCCGCTTAGCGCTGGATAAAATTAATGAACGGATATTCCTGATGCTTTTCAGGATAATTCTTTTGGCCCTGGGCTTAAAGCTGATCGTGGTAGATGGCTTGGCATTATTTTGAAAATTGAACGGTTAGGTATATCCCAAGTAAGCTATTTTTTTGAGCTACTTTGAAAAAAAAAATTGAACATTAAAAAGCTCCTGATTTAAGCGGAGATCTTCGTGTCATCTCACAAGTTTAAAAGGATTGTCTTAATGAATTCGGCTATTAACTGGTTTATTCACCAGCTATAGTGACGAAATTCGGAACGATTTATTATAGGTCTGGGCTTATTTGCATTTGGTTGGAGGAATTTTATTATGGTTTCGACGGAAGTAAGGATTCTTGCAGGGTCAGGCGTTTGCGGCGCAGGATTTAGAGCTGAGTCTCTTGAAGAAGGTATTGGAAAGAAGCCACATTTCATCGGTTGTGATGGTGGGTCGACGGACCCAGGACCATATCCACTTGGTTCAGGTGAAACTGCTTTCGGGAGATCATCCATCAAACGGGATATGCGATTGATGTTATTAGCTGCGCAAAAAGAAAAAATACCATTACTCCTTGGCACGGCAGGTACCTCTGGTGGTCATCCTCATGTTGCTACGGCAAAGGAGATATTGCTGGAAATAGCGGAAGAGGAGGGCCTTAAATTTCCGCTTGCCGTGATTCATGCTGAACAAGACAAGAACTTCCTTAAAAAGTGTTTTAGGCAGGGTCGCATTAAGCCACTCGATCCCGCTCCGATGTTTGATGAAGAAACTATAGACAAAGCCGAACGTATAGTTGGCATGATGGGCGAGGAGCCATTTTTAAAAGCGCTTGATAATGGGGCAGAGGTTGTTTTAACAGGTCGTTCTAGCGACTGTGCGATCTACGCCGGCATACCTGTGCGAGAGGGCATTCCTGCTGGTATTGCTTGGCATGCTGCAAAAATTCTTGAGTGTGGTGCGGCATCTGTGGAAATGCGCAAAACCGCGGACAGCCTCTTTGCCACATGCCGTGGCGACCACTTTGATGTTGAACCGTTGGACCAAGACCTCCGCTGCACTCCACAGAGCGTCGCCTCTCATAGTCTCTATGAGAATGCTGATCCATTTCGCCTCGTAGAGTCCAGCGGGACAATGGATTTGTCGACATCCGTTTATGAGGCACTAAACGATAGGTGTGTGAGAGTATCCAAGTCTGGATTTGCGCCGGCAGCAAGATACACGGTAAAATTGGAAGGGGCGGAAAAGGTTGGATATCAGACTATTGTTATAGGGGGGGTGCGAGATCCATACATATTGCGTCAGCTTGATAGCTGGTTAGAAACAGGCGAAGCCAATATTCACAAGCGGATCACTGATGTTTATGGCGATACTATCACTAGTGATGATTACGTATTGAATATCCGAATATACGGTAAAAATGGTGTCATGGGTCCTTTAGAACCACAAAAAGAACTGACTTCGCATGAAGTTTGTCTGATCTTAGAGGCAACCGCATCAAGTCAAGAGATTGCAACATCGATTGCCACGATAGCACGCCACAAAATTTTGCATGAACCCATCCCTGAATGGAGTGGGTTAATAACTGGACTTGCTTGCACCTATAGCCCAGCTCATATAGAGCGCGGCGCAGTATATAGGTTTAATGTTAACCATGTGTTGGAGCCTGTGGATCCTTACGAGATGTTTCCGATTGAATACATGAATGTAAATTAGGAGATGTCGCATGAAGACAATTGGGGAATTAGCGAAGTTAGTACGATCAAAGAATGCTGGGCCATTTGTAATGACGATAGATATTATGTTCGCGGACTCTGAAACTTACGAATTAGTTAAAAAGACTGGAATACTAAATAGGAGAATGGTTTCTGAGATTTATCAAATGTCAGAAAACCAAGTGCAGTTTTTTGAGGTTGACAACTGTTACGCGTTCAAAATCTCTATTCCAAGGCCATGTTTTCAAGGTGATATCCGTGATTCAGACAGTCATGCCGGGCAGCAATACGCCCCGTTTGTTGATTTAATGGTGCCGGGCACTTGAGTTGGGTCATGCGGTATAGCCAAAGGTGCTATCTAGGCAATCGCTCGCTCGCCCTAAGCAAACATTTCAAAGATAATCGCACGCTGAAGCCTCAGGTTAATCATTCTGTCCTAATTAATTGGAACACTAAAATTTATGCCTATCATCTCTGTCCCGGGATTAGTGTCTGGGTTGAGTAGCTTTCCGTGCGACATGTGGTGGAAACTTCCAGTGATTCTCATGGCATTATCGAATCTATATCCAACTTCAAAGCCTGACCTCAAAACACCGGCTGAGCCAAGGTTTTTGGCTTTGTCCCCTCCTATGTAAAATGCGGGACCAATATTAAAGTTGATTACAAAATGGCGAGTTATATGAAAGTCATGAGATGCCGCAAGCCAGCCATAAAAGCTACCATCTGTATTGCCGGTTATACCAACAAGGGGTTTTACTCTTGCCCATGTCCAACCGGGCTGGAATTCTAAACTAAAATCGTAAGCCTTATTTTCATCATCCACAGCATCAAATTGACTAGCACTGAGTTTGGTAAAGGCCTGTTTTGAGTCTGGCTGAGGTAGATCAAACACAAACCCGGGCAGAACAGTAGCGAGAGCAGCACCGGCAATGTAGTAAACAGCAGGGTCTTGAGCACGGGATTCTGATGTCCCCGTGAAATTTAATAGAAGCACTAGCGCGAAAGACAAACTTATTTTTTTTATGTGGCACCATTTTTCCATATCTAGTTCCCGCTTCTAGGAGCTGAAATTGGATTATCCGCTCCAGTTTTACCGTATCGGTGTGTGTGACTTATATCGGCGTCAATATTGGTTTTTCTATGCGTTTGAGTCTCTCAACTGTCTTGTTCGTTTTCTCTGGCAGAATCAGAAGCAGACACACGATCTGTTATTATCGATCTAAGTTTTGTAGGTGTTCGGTTCAGCGCCCAGGTCGAAATTTGCGCGTATCTGTATGCGTTTTCAAACATAAAACGATAAAGAGTAAGGCATGTTATGAGTGAGATAAGGGCAGAAAACACCACGTCGCTTGTAAAGTGCCCGCCCTCTGCGACCCTTAGAACAGCAAAAAAAACTCCATACCCAAGTGCTAGCTTAATCCATAATGGTCGCCGACCTGCAATCATGGCGAAAGCTAAAAAACAAAAGGCGAAAGATGCTTCTCCAGACGGGAACGAACAATTCCCACTACATTGATTGGCTCGCATCATTGGCGGAGTGTACTCCATTTTACCCCCAAACTCTGCAATGTGCGCCGGCCGTGCGCGACCCCAATTCTCTTTCAAAACGACACTTACGAATAGCCCAGGAGCTAATGCAAAACAAAAGAAGACGTACAGCAATTTCTTGCGATGTTGCCAAAGACGAGAACGACGAAACAAGTATGCGGAGACAATGAGTACAAAAAGCCCAATCATCGTGATCCGCGTTATTGCGAAGCCCGTTTGTCTGAGGTATCCGATTATAGCAAGGCGCTCCTCAGAGTGAGTCAGCGCAAAGATAGTGGGCTCAATGAAAAATGCCTTCGAGATCCATAGATCAATTTCGGGGAAGGAAACAAATAAGAATGCCAACCCAAAGCCCGCAGCCAGCAAAGCAGAGAGCACTCGCTGAACGCGGGTTTGTGTAAGACAATTATTGTCGGTTGAGGATACTGCCGACACATTGGGCTCCGACGCTTTGTACCTGATTTATGGCACTCATTTATTTTTTTAATACGCAAAATCGCGCGATTTCAATCGTTACGGAGATAAGGTAACATGGAAGTTAACATTTGCAAATACATATTGGTCTATTGGTGGTAATTACTACAGTAAAACATACTATATATAGCAACCATCGAAATATTTATTCCTATAATTTGAATATTACTTAATTTATTCTGATTTTATGGTTGATAAATGCGATCTTATTATTCATTCATCTACGTTTCATTAATTAGCAATCACGCCTTCTATAGGGGAAATAACGGATGATAAAGATGTTTGATCCTCAAGGTTCCATACCGAGGCGATAGTAGTTTCGGCATTTTTTTCACCGACCAAAGGTACGGTGAGAGCTCGAAATTTCGAGGACAATTTATCCCATTGGCTCGACAGGTCGCGGTTGGGTTTAGCAAGATCATCGGTCTCTCTGATTACAGTCCCGTCATCTTGATGAACAATTACTTCTGATTGGTTAGGCGTAAAAGTGTCCTCAGCTATTAATGTTACTTTATCGCGAAGCTTTATCAAATCTGCTTTCTTAGCTGTTATGGGACTATAAACGTCAAGCCTTCCTGTATCCAAACCAGACAACGCCATGGCGGTCGTCATATATAGGCTAAACTTGATCTCCAGCCCTGTTTCTGGCTTTGGCTGATCACACATACCTTTAAGACGTGCGGCGTGCCGAACCTCTATCTTTACAACCTTTTCGGTGTTGAAAGCTGGGTTCTTAGAAATTCGTTTCGCACACTCAATGGGTGAGTGTACACCATAACAAGCGGCATGATATTTGAAGAGTAAATCTGTAAGGTGAAACTTTTCACCGAGTCCTTCTAGCGCTGTATCCACATTGCATTCCCCCCCAAAGTTTTCACCAAACCCATCGACGCGCTCGACAATATTATGGCGTGAGGTAAAACCGCGTTTTGCCCATTCAGCTGACAATAGTCCATTCATGGCTGCTTTACCTGCATGGAGTGGTTTGCACATAGTTCCAAAATTGGCTTTAAGGCCGGCGGCCTGTGTGCCTGCAATGCCAAGCGCATTTGCGGTGGTTGCTGCGTCTAATTTCAGCAGTTTTGAGACACCAGCAGCTGAGCCAAAGTGTCCTGTTGTGCCAGTTGCATGCCACCCCTTCAGGTAATGTGGGTCGCCCATGTAACCACCAATGCGGGACTCAACCTCGATACCCGCAATTAAGGCAAGCATAAGATCTGCCCCTGAACAACCGTCGCGCTCAGCGATCGCAAGCACTGACGGTGCCACAGGAGCAGTAGGGTGGCCACGAAAAATACGCACAACATCATCGTAATCAAGAGCGTGCCCGGCAGCACCATTAATTAGAGCAGCTTGACTCGCAGAGGCGGTTTGTCCTTGGCCGATTAGGCTCGCTTGGGTTCCGAGGCCCTCCATGTTTGCCGTGTCATGCAGAATGCCCACTAACTCGTCCTGGGCGCCAGCAAGGGTGACTCCTAGCCAGTCTAGCAGGCAGTGTTTTGCATTTATTTGAGCACTCTCCGGCACCTGCTCAAGCGTCAGCTCACTGCTCCAGTGCGCTAATTGTTCCGTAAGTCCGTATCGTTGGCTAGAAGTTGTAGCTGCAGTTTCCATAATATTCTTTCTTTACCTATCAAGTTTGGCAGGATATTAACATCGTGAGTAACTTTCCGATAGAAGTATGGTTGTTTTGGCCGAAGATGTTCGGCGTTTTCATATTTACTTTATGAGGGTCTGCACTTGAACGTTTTAATAGTTTTTTGTAATTCCTGAGGTTATGAGCGAGAGGCTTTCCGTGTGAGAGACTACCTAACTGAAAAATTCGGAGCTACTGTATCATTGCAAGAAGGTACCGGTGGTATCTTTGATGTGTTTATTGATCAAGAATTGCGTTTTAGCATCTCTAAGACCGGTTATTTTCCGACTGAGGAACATTTAAATGAGCTGGGTGTATAGTCTCTCAATCATATTTGTTTGGCATTGCATTCATTATAGGGTCGGTCAACCGGTTGGGTAGGATGCCCATGAACCAACTTAGAAAATGGCTCGCCATCGGAAATGCAATCATGGGCTTATTACCTTGCAAGCCTCGGTAGATAATCAAAGCTGCACGTTCAGCATCCATTATTAAAGGCATAGGGAACTGATTTCTCGCCGTCATTCTAGTATGAACAAATCCAGGGCATACTACCGACACATTTATCTTATGTCTTTGAAGGGCACCGCGCAAAGCTTCACCGTAAGTACGTGCAGCCGCTTTAGACGCGCTATAAGCTGGTGCTCCTGGCAGGCCACGAAACCCGGCGAGGGAGCTCATAATGGCAATCTGCCCTTTTTCGCGCTGCCTCATACGGTCGATTGCAGGATGGATTGTATTTAGCATGCCCTCAAAATTGATTGAGAATATCTCTCGTGCTTGCCGATCGGTTTCGCCACTGGAGCCGGAACCGGCAGAAATGCCTGCGTTGGCGATAACTAAGTCAAGTGGTGCAGAATCATCTATCGTTTCGATCCACTGTCTCATTCCATTTTGGTCCACTACATCAACCGTTCTGCAATTGATAGATGCTTCTTTATGTTTGCAGGCCGCCTCTACCATCTTGAGCCTATTTGCATCACGTCCATTTATAGCCAAATTTTTTGTTTTACCTGCATAAACCATAGCGAGTGCCTCACCAATTCCACTCGAAGCACCTGTAATTAACACTGATGAAGGATGTTTAGTCATATTTACACACTAGCACAGTTTGAACTTTAACGCTGGTCGGTTAGTTTAAGGCAACGTCACTATATTAATAATTTCGGAAAGGGAATACCTTGACCGTTTCATCTATGACTGGATTTGGCCGCGCAGAATGTGATTACGATAATTGGACCTGGTGCTGGGAAATAAAAAGCGTGAATAACAAATCCCTGGATATTCGTGTCCGATTGCCAAGTGGATATGATCGCCTTGAGCCGAAGGTGCGTCGGGAAGCTCAATATCGATTTAAACGTGGATCATTAAATGTAGCACTTACGGTTGCGCAGTCACAGGCAGTTGAGATCCAAAATAAGTTTCACATAAACCATACACTTTTGCATGAGTTAGTGGAGACAGTGCAAGAAAGGGGGCACTGTGAAAAGGTGAATATCGAGGCTTTACTTGGTGTGCGTGGAGTTGTTGAAAAATGGGAAGAGGCTGAAGATGAGAAAGAAAAAGGGGTGCGGATTGCTAAAATTATTGAATCACTTGCGAAAGCACTCGATACATTAAAACACGACCGGGTAGTAGAGGGTGAAAAATTAGCAAAAGTATTGCAGCGGCAGCTGCAAGGCATTTCAGATTGTATTGATGCCACTGAAATTATTTTGGTTCGAAGGGGGCAAGATAAAAGTGAACGGTTGCAAGTTCAGCTCGGCAATATTTTAAAAGCGCAACCTCCGCTTTCAGAAGAGCGTTTATTACAAGAACTTGCACTAATTGCAGTTAAGTCTGACATTACTGAAGAATTGGACCGCCTCCGATCGCACGTGGCTGCCTCAAAAGAGCTGCTAAAGGAGTGTGATCCCAAAGGGCGGCGTTTGGATTTTTTGTGTCAGGAATTTAATCGTGAAGCTAATACAATTTGTTCAAAAGCAAACGATACAGAGTTAACAAAGCACGGGCTTGAAATGAAGGCTTTGATAGAGCAATTTCGCGAACAGGTTCAAAATGTGGAGTAGGATAGTTGATTAATGAATTGGGGCTTCAGCGCCGTGGCTTGATGCTTGTTTTATCCTCACCGTCTGGTGCTGGAAAAACAACTATCGCCCGCGAGATTCTCAGTCGCGATCAATCGATAGAGATGTCTGTCTCAGCAACAACGCGTCGTAAACGTCCCGGCGAAGTTAGTGGGGTGGATTATCACTTCGTCAAAAAAACTGAGTTTAATATAATGCGCAACAATGGAGCATTTCTTGAGAGTGCGAAGGTTTTTGATCATTACTATGGAACGCCATCAGAACCAGTTATGAATGCTCTGACAAATGGCACTGACATTCTGTTCGATATTGATTGGCAGGGGACGCAACAGCTTGTTGAAAAGGCACCTGATGACGTTGTAAGCGTTTTTATACTGCCCCCGAGCCACTCCGAGCTTGAACGCCGCCTTTACAGTCGAGCCCAGGATCCATCGGATATTGTAGCCAAGAGAATGGCAAAAGCTGCAGCCGAGTTAAGCCATTACGCCGAATATGATTATGTATTCATTAACAATCATTTAGGTGAAAGTATTGTAAACATTATGGCTATTCTTGCAGCCGAACGCTTGAAACGTCGTCGAATGATCGGCCTTAGTGCTTTCGTAAAGCGGCTTTGCGAAGGTGGCTAAACCCTTCGGCAAGGCGCGTATAATCGTCAATCGTTAATTCCTCTGCTCGCTTTGTAGGGTCTATTCGGGCTGAGTCCAAAAGGGTCAATGTGTTGCAATCGAGGGTTTTTAGAGAACTTCGCAACATTTTGCGTCTTTGTCCAAAAGCGGCAGCGGTGACCATTTCGAGGTCCGAGAGCTCTACGGTATCAGATAAGCTTGTGTAAGGTTTGATCGATACTAATGCGGAGCTTACTTTTGGTGGGGGCGTAAAGGCGCGAGCCGGTATTTTGAAAAGGAAATCAGTGTTAGCTCGCCAATTACAAACCACAGATAGACGCCCGTACACTTTCGTGCCCGGGTCGGCTACGATACGCCTTGCAACTTCATTTTGAAACATCAAGGTCATGTTTTTAAAGGCATTGCCCTTAGAAATCCAACTTGTTAGCAGAACAGTCGATATATTGTAAGGTAAATTGGCAACTATTCGACGTGGAGGGGGGGCGAGCTCCGTTAGATCAATATGTTGGGCATCTCCCTCTACTACTTTGAGCCGACCGGCTGCAGCATCTACTAAGCCAGTTAATGCAGTTATACATCTTGGATCACGCTCAATAGCAATCACATGGCGGGCACCCGCCTTAAGCAGGGAGCGGGTCAAACTACCCGGCCCTGGGCCAATTTCGAAAACCGTTCCGTCCGATATATTCCCGGCACAACGAGCTATTCTGTCGGTAAGGTTCAAATCGAGTAGAAAATGTTGGCCGAGTGTTTTTCTCGTTTTCAAGTTGTGGGTAGAGATGATTTCCCGTATCGGCGGAAGTGTTTCGAAATGAGTTTTAATGGTCATTTTACTTGAGCATTTAACGTTTGTTTAGGCGTCGATTTGCAATATCGGCGGCCATTCTTAAAGCAGAAACAAGGCTAGTTTCGTCAGCGATGCCTAAACCCGATATTTCAAAGGCTGTGCCATGATCAGGTGAGGTCCGCACAAACGGCAAACCCATTGTGATGTTAACTCCCCCAACGAAATCGATAGTTTTGAGCGGGATCAGCGCTTGGTCATGATACATGCAAATCACTGCATCGTAGTTTTCCCGTGCTTCAGCGTGAAATAACGTATCTGCAGGTGCCGGACCAGTGACATTTGCGCCTTGCCCCTTTAGTTCATCTATTGCGGGTTGTATAATTTCATATTCTTCCGAACCCAATCGGCCCTTTTCGCCACCGTGCGGGTTAAGAGCAGCTATCGCGATTCGCGGTATTTCGATACCGAAGTCTTGTTTAAGCGATGAAATAGTAATGTGGCTAATTTCAATAATGTTTTTAGTGGTAAGGGTTCGGATGGCATTACTCAGTGATAGATGGGTTGTGACAGGTACTGTTCGTAAACCGGGGCAGGCTAGCATCATTGCTGACCTGTTTTCACCCGCAAGTTTTGCCAGATATTCCGTATGTCCAGGATGACCAAATCCATTTTCATAAAGTATGTTTTTATGTATTGGGTTTGTTACGATTGCCGAAGCAGAACCTTTGGTAACTAAATTCACAGCCTTATCTATGGCAGCGACCACACTCGTGGCATTGGCCGGGTCTGGCTCTCCAGACTTGACCTGTGCTGGTAGCTTGAGTGGTAATACTGGAAGGCCTAATCTAAATACATCTGCTGTTGCAGCAGGGTCCGTGATGGGAATTACATCGATTGACCACTGTAGATCTCGTGCAATCTTTTGCAATCGCGTAGGGTCGTCGATTGTAAAGAATGGTGGCAGCGGGCCTCCATCCTTATTAGCCCACGCCTTCAAAGTTATTTCTCCGCCGATTCCAGCCGGCTCCCCCATAGTCATTGCAATTGGTGCTAAATTGGTCATCAGCCGCGCAGGTCAATAAATGCTGTGCGCCTCAAGTCGCGCATGTACCGTTGCATGAGTAGATTTAGTTGGCGGTCACCCAAGCGCGCCCTAACTTCTTTTTTTGGCGGAAGGCTGGATTTGGGTTTGTCCCATTCGCAAACCATCATTAGCAGTAGCCCCTCAGCAACTCGGATAGTCGGGCTTACCTTATTGGCTGGTAGATCTCTGATTACTTTTGAAATGACCGAGGGTAAATCTTCAATATTTATTTTTCCAAGGCTGCCTGACTGAGGTGAACCGAGCGCGCGCCCGCTCTCGTAAAGGTGCTCACACGATGTCGTGGTTTCTCGAATTTGCGCAGCAATATTTTCTTGCGAATCAATCTCTGCTTTTTTTGCTTCCGCTTTTAAAGGTAAAAGTAGCTGTGAGACCAACGCCATAACCGTTTCGTTTTGATTTGTGGTAGGTGAAATGCGCTCGTGTAATTTCAAAATATAAAAACCGGATAGGGTGCGAAGGGGACCGGCTAATCCGCCTATATCTAATGCATCTAGCGCTTTCTCGAGCTTTGGATCAAGCTGACCTTTTGACACAGTTCCGAGATTTCCACCAGTTGCCGCACTTGAACTTTGGGAAAACTCTCTCGCGATCAAATTGAATTTAGCTCCTTCATCTAATTGTCCTAGAAGTCTGCGCGCCACGTCTAAAACCTGACCTTCTTGGTCGGGATTATCGATAGAGAGAAAAATTTCGGAAACCTTATATTTAGGTAAGTGTTGAATTGATTTTAGGCGACGAAATTCATCCTCTATTTCCTCGTTACTCACATTCACTTGCCTTATGAGACGACGACGAACAATAGACTGCCATGCCAGTTCACCCCTCAATTTATCACGTAAAACACCATGCCCTATGTTCGCTTGATCAAGCAATTGTGGTATGCCCCCACTCGGCAGATTATTGCGTTTCTCAAGTAAGGATATCTGTCGATCCACACGACTTGTCGGTACCCGAATGTTTAATCTGGTCGCTTCTTGCATGCGCAGCTTTTCGTCGATCATTGCCCGAAGAACTTGGGGTGCAAGTCTTCTTCGGTTATCGGGAGAATCGGGAATCGCACTTGTCATGATCAAGAGACGGACTCTTTGAAAAAGATCGTAAAATGAGATCACATCGTCATTGACAATTGCACGTATACGTAACACTTCGTTGGCATGCGTGTAGGGTGAGGTAATAGCGCAAGTTATACCAATCAGTGCAGCAATCGTTATTTTGAAGAGTTGCTGTTTGATAAGCTGAAAAAAGCTTATAACTGGTAGAGATTTAATTTGAGAATACGCCATGGCGTCATCCTGCGTTAGTCGAAACCTGTCCCAAGTTCTTGAATATAACTCTAAACAATAAAGAAGTTGACGGGCGTACATCGGCGTCTCGGAAAAAGCTACGTCTGCCTATCATGTTGAACGTTATACACTCATCTGTGTACCTAAGGCTCGCAGAGTGGCTGAGCGATCCGCCATCTTTGGTTAAATCTCTATGAGTAGATGCGCGTATTGACCAGAATTGACTGATCTGCGAAATAACCGCAGTCTTTAATTCTTCACGCTTTGATGATGAGCCGGCACCCGTTCCGTTATCAACATAAATGTAATCTCCTGAAATCTGAAAGGCTTTTGGGCCAACGTTGAATGAGAACTCATTACGCAAAGGCGTTAGATCCATATGATTAATCCGAAATCTGTACAAAAGGTCAATGTATTCGTGCGGTTTAATATCGACCCGCCCCACTAAGTCGGAGAGTCCTTGGTTAATTCCGCTATTCGCAGCTAGGTCATCATCTTCTGAAATTCTGAAAGTTTGACCAATGAAAATACTATTCTGGCCAAATTGCCGGCCGAATAGACCATATTTAGCACCATATATTAGGCGTTGCCCACTCTCGACGCGATCAAGCCCCGGCAGTCTATCTATGCTCAAGAGATTGGTATCATCTTCTTCAAAAACACTGCTATCTTCATCCGGAATCTTGTTTGAGTTTCCACCATTCCGCGTTGCTACGAGCCCAATAAGGGGTTCAACTAACTGTGAAGTTGTGTCAGTCGCTAAAACAAATGGAAATCTCCAATCTGCATATAACCGGGGCATAAGCCGATATTCAAAGCCGTCTGATGAAGTGGAGTTAACTTTTGGGTCCGAAATCTGATCAGTATTGTAAAGATCCATTTGCATATCTAGATTTACCCGAGATACAAATCCGATATCTGAGGTCCGCGAGAGTCCATATCCTGGCTGCGCAGAAAATCGTTGCCCAGTTGGCCCATCACCCCGGCCAAGAAAACGAAAATTTGCATCAAGAGTGGAGCGCCCGCCCCAAGAATCGGCCTCACCAACGTGCTTGTAATCAATAATCGGAGCTACAAAAGGTTGTTCGTTTTGTCCCTCTTTGCTTGAGCGCAAGTCTTGGAAAGAATAAAAATTTACTGAAGCGTAGTTTCGGTGTCTAAATCCCTCGATATACATATGCTGTTTAAGCGAATTTCCTTCGGGTTTGAAAAAATTAAAGCGGCGTAGGTATGAGCGGTCGGTACTCCGCTCAATATCCATTCCCATGCGCCAAGTGTCATTTATATCGTAACGTCCGAAAGCTTCAATATGTCCTCGAAATTCATTTTCTTTTGTTTGTGGGTTGGATGGATCCCCTTCTTTGCGGTCGGCCTCAGTGGCACTACCCGCTAAATAAAGTTCACCCTTATTAAACCTATGTCGATATTCGCCGTTAAAAACTAATCCTTCATTCACTGTGTAAATTGGTGAGATCGTCATATCTTTGTTATCGTCAAGTACTAAGAAAAAAGGTGTTTGTAAAAACCCATCAAGGTTTCCTCCTAAGCCAAAGTTTGGTGTAAGGAAACCACTTCGGCGATAGACAGTGGGATCTGGATGCGAAAAATAGGGTGAATAAGCCACTGGCACCCCAAAAAGCTCGAGGAAGGCGTTACGGTAGGTTATCTCTTGATCAGATTGGTCATGGACGATTTTTTCCGCTTTGAGTTGCCAAACGAGTGCCTTATTGGGATCGTCCTTGCAAGGCTCGCAGGGTGAGTATACTGCTCGACGCATCACAGTTCTATTGCCGTCACGCCTTGTTCCTTCAGCAGCAGCGAACCGACTCTTATCGGCCAATAAAATACGAAGTTCTCTAACTATACCATTTTTAAAATCGTCGGTAAGTTCAATATATTCGGCAAAAAGGACTTCCCCTGAGGGTTCGAGTAGTGAAACATTTCCAGACGCACTTACAGTATCAGACTTCTGATTGTAGCTAATAGAATCAGCCGTGAGCAAGCGCTCACCTTGAGCAATTTCAACATTACCACGAGCTAGAATTGAACCTAGTTCTTCATCATAATTCACTTCGTCGGCAGTGATTAATATTTTGCCACCTTGCTGAGACCCGATTGCGTTAACTCTATTTTGCAGGTTGTAGGTTGTTGGTTGCTGTGCAACTGTTATCGATGATGCAACCATCAAAACGGCCACAAAAAACCAACCCTTTAAAGTCCCCTTGCACATCATCCATCCTCCAGATGAAATAACATTGCAAGTCCGATCATGATTGAAACACACGCAGGGGTCCAAGCAGCAAGAGTTGCCGGAATGGTGGCAGATATGCCGAGTGCATGAACTACGTCAGACATAAAATAAATTACAAAACAAAGAACGATACTTCCAATTATGGCAAAGCTTGCGCCAGTACGACGATGCACCCTTAAGGTAAAACTGGCGGCAATCAGTACCATTGCACAAAGAAGAAATGGATAGGCAAGAAGTGAATGAAAATGAAGTAAATGCCGATGCCCAGAAAATCCTGCGGCCTCCAAAGTGCCGATGAATTCTGGCAAATCCCACGAAGACATGGTCTCTGGAGAGGCAAAACTCTCTTGAATTTTAGTTAAAGTGAGATTCGTTCGAACTTGGTGCCGCTTCCGAAACTGTGCTTGAGCGAGCGGGGCAGAGATCCAAGCGTTCTCAAGTTGCCAATAACCTTTTTCAAGCCGTGCTTTTTCAGCATCAATGCGTTCTGCAAACCGGTCTTTTCCCTCAAATCGAAAGATTATTACATCATGCAGGTCCATGGTCGAATTCGTTATACGTTGGGCATGAATTACCGATTGATAACGCCCATCTGCTTGGCGAAGCCAAAGCCCATTTTTTGAAACTGCGAGCATACTGGTGCGCCTTTTTAAGAATTGCGCCTCATATGCTTCATATTTGGACAGCATAGCTGATGCGAATGGATTGAAGCCGCCTATTTCAAATACACCCACTACGAAAGTAATAAAAACGGCCGGCAGGAGAAATTGCCATACCGAAATTCCAGCGGCGCGAGCGACTACCACTTCATTTGTTCGAGCAAGGCGCCAGAATGCCAAAAGCGCTCCAAATAATACGATAAACGGCAACAAAGAATGGATCATAAATGGTAATTTTAACAAACCCATCTTCAGAACTACATCCATAGTCGCGTCTACTTTTCCGGATGCTCGACGCATCAATTCTACGGTGTCGAGAACCAAGGCGATACATGCGAACCCAAGAAATACACTTCCGAACCAAAAAAGAAATTGGCGCGAAAAATATTTTGAAAGTGTTAGTGACAGCCGCAATTGCACGTCCTCGCAACTATGCCAGGTGTACTGGCGTGGTCATTTGGGTACGAAATAACTTTAATAGCCGCATCAAGCACGAATCGGATAATCAAGCCACCGCATTGAAGGTGCCTCAAAGTATGCCGATACGCAAAATAGCGACTTGCTCGCTGGCTCGCGAGTAAGCGTATGGTGCTCATCCTGTTACGTTCTTTTTATTTTTCTTCAATTATCACTATTCGCGCTACTTTTTACCCTTGTTTAAGATACTTTTGAAAGCCTTTTCTTCATTTTATTTGAAATTGTTCTTCGCAAACTTTGTTCTTCACCAATCTTGTTGGAGTTATATTTCAAAAAGTAATTAAAATTTTGTAACCACTTCAAAGAGTATTTTGATTTCAATGTTTTTTGTGTCTGATTGCGTTTACGCTTTCGGTTTGATTGTGTTATCTGCATTTACACCTACTTTAGTTTCAAAATCACTGGCTATCGGAATTTTATCTAAATGATTGATTTATTAATTGAGGTTTTGCCATCTCAAGAACAGACCATAGGTTTGTTTTCAGTTTTCCTTGCAAGCTTGGTTATGAGTATCATTGGTCGTTCAATAAGCTCTGAGTGTGTTTTAGGTGGGTCTACGCTATTGATGGGCTGGGGTATTGGAAGCCTTATGTACACGGGGGTTGCAACACTTAGTACGATAAATCTCTCGAATGTCGTTTGGGCATTAATTTTGGTTTCTTTCGGGAGTATTGTTTTTTTAAAACGACATGAGATTGAATTATTGACAGTGAAGCCGTGGCGTATCTTGGTCCTCGGACTTCCATTTCTACTTATTGTTTCAGCAAAATATCCGTCTGAGGTGGATGTCTTAAGCCACTGGCTTTACAATGTCATATATTTAGTAGATTACGGTACTTTTCCTAGACCAGGTTTGCCCCAGTCGCTCTCTGCTTACACAGGATTTCCCTATAATCACACATTTGCGCTTCACTTTGTCTCTGTTTTGGCAGGAGGGATGGCGGAGAGTGCAGGTAACGTAATAAATTTTGGTCTAGTAATTCTTTTCGCAATTTTATTAGCCAATTTGATCCAATTCGCCAAGACAGGCGGATGTAACAAAAAGCCAGTTCGCATTGGTTGGCTGTTGGCTGCTTTGGCATTAATCCTTGCTACATACGCAAACCCTATTTTTGTGCGAAAAATAGTACTAATGGCGAACCCGGACACTGCAACGAGTGTTGCGCTCGCTTTTCTAGGGATTACTGCTTGGCAACTGACTGAGAGTGTCCGAGCAAACAATGCCCGTATAAAACCCTTGGTAGTTCAATTTAGTTTAATTTCACTTCTTTTTATTAATTTAAAGCAACCAAACATCATTATATTTATCATACTATGTATGGGCATGGCTCTGCTTTTGCTAGGTAAGGGCGCATTTCCGCGTTTTCGGAGACTTCTCAGACTATCACCAATATTGATTAGTCCTGCTTTATTATCATATCTCCTCTGGCGTAATTTCGTATCCTCTGATGCCCACCTGCACGAGGCAACTTTGTTACCTTTCGAGCAATGGCAATTCCAAAACATTCCAGCTATTTTGAGCTCCTTTTGGGCAAATGCGGTAAAAAAGGCGGGCTATTTTGGAATTATGAGCATTCTTACAGTTTTGGCAGGCATTAAATTATTTAGGCCCAAAACCTCGTTTGACCGGCTTGCGATTTTAGCAGCGGTTATTTTCATAGGTTGGAATGGAGTTCTGTTTTTTCTCTATTTCGCTCATTGGACCGGTCACGCCAGCACTGGGGCATCAAGTTATTGGCGTTATAATACATTTATCGGATATTTTGGTTATGCAGTTGTAATTTATGGCCTTTCCCGTTTGTTCTTTCAGAATTATTTGACAACGCCCTTCATTAAAACGTTTGTACAGAGCACAGCCCTACCGCGTATTATTATAACAATAGCAATGTTGATGCCGATTGTGACGGCTCCATATTTGCGTTTTGATAGGCAACAACCAAAGCCTTACTTACGTTCCATAGGCCACGAACTAGGCGCAAGCGTTCCTTTTGGGTCAAGAGTTTTGGTTCATATTCCCGGGGATATCGGTGATTATGCCACCGTGATGCAGTATTTTGCAAACAGGTTTCGATCAGATATTTCTGTTGCTCCAGCTCCTAGCTTGTCGATTATTAAAACCGATCTGAACAAGGAATATCCATCACCTCCAATGGTGTGGTCCATATGTGGTAGCGGCGAATTAGAGCGATATTTCGCAATGAAATTACCCGAAAATAAATCCTTTCTCCTGACGCGACGCAATGGAAATTGGGCAATTGTAAAATCATGGGACTGGCCGAAACGCCGCTTTCTGAGTAGTTACCACAAAAATATCAAAAATTTACGTTGTGACATCAGACGTTAGTGTTTGAAATGTCGTATTGCCGCGGTGGGGGAAAGCGACTCGGTTTCAAGATTATATAAAGGGCAATTAAAAGGGGAACAATAGAATTGAAATACATCAATGGCAAAAGCCACTGGTGAGTCACAGCGTAGTTCTTAAGTGCTATACTTGAAAATAAGACTACAAAAACACCACCCAAAGCCCTGACTATTAGAATAGTGTGGCCGCGGCGATTAAAGCTTCCATTCAGAAGAATGGCCAGCGCTAACGCACAGAATGTAAGCGGTAAAAATCCAGTGGCGAGCCGATTATGCCCCTCGGCAAACATCTCTGACCTGTAACGTAAATTTTTATATCTTCCATCATTGGTTTCAAAAAATAATTCGTTTAAAAATCGTTCTGCTGGTTCGCGTGACCGTGATGCACTCTGTTGACGGCTTGGTAATTCCACCGTCCAACGATCAAACTCTAGGGTGTCTGGTGATTTATTTTGTTCATAATTTACGGTCTGACGTATTCCGTTGACAAGAATTATTCGCGGGCCTTTATCTGTATCTACTAAGGCTCCCTTTTCCGCCATCATTGTTTCTGGATGATCTTGTTTTCGGTTGTCATGCAACATTATGCCATACAGCTGGCCGTCTTTATCACGCTCTCGTACATACACGGTTATATCTTTCCGAATATCATTGAAAATACCCTCTTGAAGAGCTACAGAGGCTAATTCGTTTCGGAATTCATGTTCGCGTGACTTGTACTCCCTAAAACTAGCGGGCTGTACATAAAGATTAAGAATAAAAGTAAGCGCCATCATCACAAAGCCGACGGTTAAGCCGGGGCGTGCTAAAGCCCAATTACCAATTCCAGCAGCTCGCATAACGATTAGCTCACTGTCGGTAATCATCTTACTGTAGACAAAAAGAGTCGAAAAACATGGCGCTACGGGGAATAGAACAACCAAAAAAAATGGCATTTGTAAGCTTGCCATGGTTAGGAAAGTAGAAAAATTTAATCCTCTATTTAGGGTCCAGTCAATGATACGCAGAGATTGTGTAAGAAAGACAGCAAAAATGAGCACTAAAAGGAACACAATAGTGATACCAACTATCTGTTTTGAGATATAGTTGCCAAGGCTTTTCAAGTTCACTTCCTATTCACAACTTTTTTGAGATACTTACTTACTCCTCATGAAGGCATATCATAAGATATGATCGTAAGGGCAGTGCCTTCACTGCAGCATAAACATATTTTAATTGATTGGACTACCACAATGAACATCACTTTTTCAAAGTTGAGCCTACCAAAATCTGGTCCTGTTGTCTTTGGCATTCGGGGTAAATCACGTCTTTGCCCATCTGTTACCGCATTAGATAAGGCGAGCGGAGGTTCTGTGCGACGGGCTATTGATGTTAGCCACTTTAAAGGTGAGAAAAATCAAATGCTCGATATCATCGCGCCTCATGGTCTAAAGAATGACATGATTTTGTTCGTAGGTTTGGGGAATCAAAGTCTTAGTGAAACTGAATTACAAGATTTAGGTGGTTTCATTTACGCAAGTATCGATAAGCTAAAGCAGCAGCGAGCCACAATCGTGGTGGATTTTGGCAGTGACCCCACGCAAGCAGCCGCTCATGTAGCATATGGAGCCAAATTACGTAGCTACACATTTTCCAAATATAAGACGAATCGAAAAAAAGACAGTAGCAAAGTGAAAAAACTTATCATTGCCGTCAATGGAGAGGCGAAAGCAAGAAGCGAGTTTAATAAGCTCGGAAAACTGGCGGAGGGTGTTTTTCTTTGTCGCGATTTGGTCACTGAGCCACCGAACATTCTCTATCCGGCTACATTTGCTGCTGAGGTTCGCAAATTAAAGCGGCTTGGCGTTAAGGTTGACATCTTGGGTGAGGCCGCGATGAGGAGGCTCGGCATGGGCGCGTTGCTTGGTGTTGGCCAGGGGTCACGCAAGCAAAGTCAATTAGCAGTGATGCAATGGAATGGTGGGCTTGCCTCTCAAAAGCCTGTTGCATTTATTGGCAAAGGTGTCACCTTTGATACAGGTGGCATATCACTCAAGCCTGGTGCTGGCATGGCAGATATGAAGTGGGACATGGGCGGCGCTGGAGCTGTGGCAGGCCTCATTAAGGCGCTTGCTGGTAGAAAGGCAAAAGTTAATGCTGTGGGTATACTCGGCCTTGTAGAGAATATGCCTGATGGTGATGCGCAACGGCCTGGAGATGTTGTAACTACGATGTCAGGTCAGACTGTTGAAATTCTAAATACTGATGCGGAGGGAAGGCTCGTTTTGGCTGATGCATTATGGTACTGTCAGAAAAAATTCAAACCATGCCTGATGATCGATCTTGCTACCCTCACAGGTGCTATTTTAGTCGCACTTGCAAAAGAATATGGTGGTCTATTCTCAAACAATGATGAGCTTTCAAATCAACTAATCTCTGCTGGAAAAGGGAGCGGGGAAAAAGTTTGGCGCATGCCTTTGAGCGAGATCGGCGGTCATTATGATAAGATGATTGATAGTAAAATAGCTGATATGAAAAATATTGGGGGACGCTATGCAGGTTCTACGACAGCGGCCCAATTTTTACAGAGATTTGTTAATGGAGTACCATGGGCGCATTTAGATATTGCGGGAATGGCCTGGGCAGAAAAAACCACGGCAACAGTCCCAGAAGGAGGTACGGGATACGGAGTAAGGCTTCTCGATCGATTTGTGCAAGATAACTTCGAATAGGCTTTATAAATTGTGACCGAAATACGGTTCTATCATCTGCTTTCAATGACTTTAGAAAAGGCATTGCCTGTTTTATTGGAGAAAGTCGTAGAGCGTAATTGGCGAGCCTTGATAGTTACAGACTCATTAGAGCGAGTGGCAGAGCTTGATTCTCGATTGTGGACTTATAAACCGAGCAGTTTTTTGCCTCATGGTATGGTCGGAGATGAAGAAGCTGAGTTGCAGCCAATCTTGCTTACCCATAAAGATGAAAACTCCAACGATGCAAATGTACTTTTTCTGGTTGACGGTGCTGAAAGTAAGCGTGTCGGGAGTTTTGAAATGTGTTGTGTACTTTTTGATGGTAATGATACCGATGGGTTGATACGAGTTCGTGAGGCTTGGACATCCTTTAAAAATGAAGGTCATACAGTTGTATATTTGCAGCAGGAGCCTTCCGGAAAATGGACCGAAAAGCGCACGGTTCGTGACTGAAAATATCCAACAACATATAACTATTTTGGACACAAACCCTTGCGGCAAAGCTTGGAGCCGTCTATAAGGCGCCGGCTTCGTTAATACATGTCAAAAACAGGGGAATACTTAAAATGGGCCAGGAACGGACACTATCCATAATTAAGCCCGATGCTACTCGTCGTAACTTGACCGGTGAAATTAATGCGCGTTTCGAAAAGGCTGGTTTGCGTATCGTCGCGCAACGCCGCATCCACATGATACGCAAGCAAGCTGAGGGTTTTTACGCAGTTCACAAGGAACGCGCGTTTTTTGATGAATTATGTGATTTTATGTGCTCTGGGCCGGTGGTGGTGCAGGTATTAGAGGGAGAAAATGCAATCCTAGCCAATCGTGATATTATGGGTGCCACAAATCCCGCAAATGCAGATGAAGGTACGATCAGAAAGGACTTTGGCGAGTCAATAGAAGCTAATTCCGTTCACGGTTCCGATTCACCAGAAACGGCAATGACCGAGATAACTTACTTCTTTTCCGAACTTGACATTGTTGGGTAAAAAATCGGCCAATGTCCTGCGGATTTTATGTTCTGGGCAACTAAGGCTAAACCAGCGTTATTGCTAGAACCATTAGTAAGAGAACCACACCCGAACAGGTCCACGCCGACACTTTCATGAGGCCCGCCCAGGTTTTGAGGTGATCTTTTGGCGCTTGCTTATACTGCATCTCTCCCGACATAATCTGATCCTATATTGGTTTTTCTTTTTTCTAGCTGTAGGTATACCGGGTTTCTTTAACACGCAAGTGTTAACGTCTCGACCTATTTTAATTTAACACTGGACTAATGATTACAGAGTTATTAGGTGTTATTCCATCGATGTGGACGCGTCCGTCCTCTATTTTTACGCGCCTTTCAGCGATCATTTTAAGTGCTAATGGGAATATAATGTGTTCTTGCTGGAGAATACGTGCTGCTAAGATATCCTCGCTGTCATTTGGCATTACCGGAACAGCGGCTTGAGCGATAATTGGCCCCGCATCCATACCCTGACTGACGTAGTGAATAGTGCAACCCGCTATTTTAACGCCAGCGGCAAGTGCGCGGGCATGCGTGTCTAGCCCTTTAAATGCTGGGAGTAACGACGGGTGTATGTTAACGAGGCGACCACGCCATTTTTTTACAAAACTTCCTGTTAGAAGCCTCATAAATCCAGCGAGACATACTAATTCGGCGCTACAGGATTCGAGCTCATCATTTATTTGCGCTTCGAAATCCGTCCGATTTTCAAATTTGAGATGATCTATTACCGAGTGAGGTATACCAGCTTTTAATGCTCGTTGAATACCAAAAGCCCCTTTAACATTTGATATTACCCGCACTATTTGCGCAGGAAAACCGGGCTTCTGACAGGCGTCAATTAGAGCTTGTAAATTTGAACCATGTCCCGAGACCAGGACAGCAACTTTTAATCGATCTGTCACGCCCAATTACCCTGAATTAAAACGGGTTTTCTCTCATTTCGGTTTTCAATAACACCTATGGGGGTTGCAGGTTGGCCAGTTGCTTTTATTGCTTCAGAAATTGCAGAAGCCTTGTCCGCAGAAACTATTATCACCATTCCGATGCCACAATTAAAAGTACGCAACATTTCACTAATTTCGATTGAGCCCTTTTCAATGAGCCAACTGAATACTGGTGATTTCGACCATGAGTTTAGATTTAATACGGCACACTTGCCGTCAGGTAGTATGCGTGGAAGGTTTTCCAGTAATCCGCCACCAGTAATATGCGCAATACCTTTGATGTTGCCTACCTCGCGAGCGACTTTAATGGCGTTAACGTAAATAATTGTTGGCTCTAGCAGTGCATCACCCAGCGAAATTCCTGAATTGAAGGGTGCTGGTTCGAAATAGCTAAGCCCGCTTTCATCGACAATTTTTCGGACCAACGAATAACCATTGGAATGAATACCACTGGAGGCCAAGCCCAATACAATGTCTCCAACGTTTATATTGCTGCCATCAATATCGTCATGGCGTTCCATAGCGCCAACAGCAAATCCCGCGAGGTCGTAGTCATTTTTATCATAATGGCCTGGCATTTCTGCCGTTTCCCCGCCAATTAGTGCGGATCCTGCTCGTTGACAGCCATCGGCAATACCAGCAACCACCGTTTCTACTATTTTATTTTCAAGCTTGCCGGTAGCAAAATAATCCAAAAAAAACAGCGGCTGTGCACCTTGTACCACTAGATCGTTTACACACATCGCGACGAGGTCGATTCCGATAGTATCGTGTTTATTGGCCGCTATAGCAATTTTGAGCTTAGTGCCCACACCATCTGTGGCAGCGACAAGTATAGGGTCCTTAAACCCAGCAGATTTTAGATCGAATAATCCCCCAAACCCACCGAGCAATCCGGAAGCGCCAGGCCTTGCAGTTTGAGCTGCTAGAGGTTTAATAGCTTCTATCAATGCATTGCCAGCATCGATGTTTACGCCCGCATCACGATAAGTCAGTTTAGTATTTGATTTTAATGTTGCTATGGAGTCCTCGCTTCGAAAAACATATAAAATAAACACATTCTTTTTGGTTACTATATCAGTTCATCACCCGAAAATATCGAATTGGATTTATATTTTAATGTTTCGCCTGTTACAAATTGTCAACTTATTTGGTTTTTGCTGCCTTACTCTGGTGTTGCAGAGCCTTAATAACACTTCAGTGAAGGCTGATGTGTTCACGATTCGCAATGTTGAGGTAAATAAGAAGGCTGCAAGTGAGTTGACCGCGAAGGCTAAAGCTTTAGCTTCCGGGCAGCGAACAGCACTCTCACTGCTCCTAAAACGCATAACGATGTTATATGATCATGACAAGCTACCGAAGGCTAATGATCAGTTGGTCACAGAGTTAGTCCGAGATTTTTCGGTTTCTGATGAAAAATTCGGTGGAGGTCGTTACTTGGGTAAAGTAAATGTCCGTTTCAGACCAAAGGCTGTCCGCGGGCTCCTAGAAAAAATGGGTATCCCATTTGCAGAGACTGCGAGCCGTCCCCTAGTTGTTTTGCCGATTTTAGTCGAAGGTGACACTCAGTTGCTTTGGGATGAGCCTAACCCATGGTTTGATATTTGGGGCGAGTATGCCCGTTCAGATGGACTGTTACCGCTTGTAATACCCCATAGGGAGCTTTCCGACATCTCTTTGATCTCAGCTGAGCAAGCGAGCGGGAGAGATCTGGCTGGCCTGAGGGCCGTGTCAGAGAAGTACAAAGCCCGAGGGGTCCTAGTTTTAATAGCTCAATTTAGCCCAATTCAGGAAGGTGAGGCTCAACGGGTAGAGATTAAACTGATTAACTTTGGAAAAAATGGTCTTTTAGATGAAAAGCTTTTTGCTTACGAGAGCCAGACTGAGATGTCTCCAACGGAATTTCAGAAACAAGTTGTATTGGCGCAAATACAGCAATTCGAGGAAGATTGGAAACAGGCAAACTTATTGAGTGGAGGCAGTAATAATACGGTGACTGCGCTTGTGCCTGCAGAAAGACTTTCCGATTGGTTAGAAATTAAGAAACGGTTGAAACGAGTAGCAACTATTAAGCACGTGGAGATAAGGCGGATGTCAGTACAAGAGACTGAAATTCGCATTCGGTTCCAAGGCGCAACTGATCAGTTACGTGTTGCGTTGGAGCAAAATGGTTTAGGCCTATCGGCTTATGCTGGGAGAAACGTATGGACCGTAGAGCGGCTAGATTAATAAACAGGGAAATTTGAGACGATGGCATTCCATGACGCATTGCGCCGATTGCCGAATTTAATTTCGCTAGGACGGCTGTTTGCAGTTCCCCTTATAGTTTGGTTGATCTCATCCGGTGAAATGGCAATAGCACTTTGGATATTTATTGCAGCTGGTATTTCTGATGCTGTTGATGGCTTTATTGCGAAACGTTTTGATGCTGCAAGTGCGCTCGGAAGTTTTATTGACCCATTGGCGGATAAGGCTTTAATAGTGAGTTGCTTCGTTACACTCGGTATAGAAGGTCAAATTTCGGCTTGGTTGGTAATCCTAGTTGTTTTTCGGGACATTTTAATCATTGGCGGTGTTCTTCTATCATTGCCTTTAGGGCGCCCGGTCATTGTGCATCCTCTATTCATTTCAAAGCTTAATACGGCGCTACAAATAATACTGGTTGCTCTGGTGCTTGCGAGAGGTGGTCTTGGTATGAACGATGGACAAATATTGACTATCGTGGAATGTGTTGTTGCGGCAACGACTCTTGCATCTGGTGTAAGCTATGCTTATCGCTACGTAGTTGCTGCAACCGAAAAGGATGTTACAGATAGCAGCAGTCATCCTAATCAGCTTGGAGATTAAATTTTATGACCTTGCAGCAGAAAAGCTTAGTTTGGCTTTTAATTATTGTCGGTATTGTTTGTACGCTTATCCTATTGAGGGGGATTTTATTGCCTTTTGTGATTGGTATGGCAGTGGCATATTTGCTCGATCCCGTTTGCGATTGGTTAGAACAAAGGCACTTTACGAGGATTTGGGCATCAATCGCTGTCACTATTGTGTTCTTTGTAATTATTGCACTGGCTTTTGCACTTTTGACACCACTCCTAATCAATCAGATTACTGATTTCATCGAGAAAGTTCCCGGTTATATTCGTGCTTTAGAGATAAAACTAACGCCTGTGATAGCCTATTTGATGGCATACTTGGACAGAGATGGTGCAGGCGAGATCCAGAAAATTTTTGGCCAATATATTGGAGATGCAGCCGCTATCGCAGGGCGTGTAATATTTCGGCTTATTAGTGGCCTTGAAACAGCACTAAACGTTATTTCTATCGTAGCAATAACGCCCATCGTGGCCTTTTATTTACTCCGAGATTGGGATAAAATTATAAATCGAGTGGATGGATATCTTCCACCCGCTTATCGGAAAACAATACAAGAACAGATTCTTTTGATAGATACTACTCTGTCTGGGTTCTTGCGCGGCCAATTTATGGTTTGTCTTCTTCTAGGAATTTTTTACGCAGCAGGGCTCATGATTATCGGTCTGGATTTCGGGCTGATTATTGGTCTTGGTACGGGTATGGTTTCATTCGTTCCGTATTTTGGAATGCTGGCGGGAGTATTTGTGGGCTTAGGTCTTGCTATCGCACAATTTGACTCATTTGGTCCAATACTGGCAGTTGGCCTTTTGTTTGCTTCTGGACAAATAATGGAGGGCAACTTTGTCACCCCGAAACTAGTTGGTGATCGGGTAGGTTTGCACGCTGTTTGGATTATTTTTGCATTAATGGCCGGCGGCGCGCTTTTTGGTTTTTTGGGGATTCTTTTGGCTGTGCCAGTGGCCGCCGTGATAGGCGTCCTTGTTCGATTTGCTCTCGGTTGCTACTTACGTAGTGGGCTTTATGCTGGTGAATTGCCGGAAAAACCTAATTCTCCGAATCCGCAATAGGGTTATATTGACACCAATATCTCAGATACCACTGGACTTCGGATATCGTTCTGCCGCTGGCAGCAGCGATTTCCTGGTAGCACCTTGCAATAAAGATGCTGTCGCTTGGGTAGATCGGTGGCCTGATTGGCCCGCTCCTGCGTTGTTTATTTTTGGTCCAGTCGGGTCTGGTAAAAGCCATCTTGGTCATATTTGGTGCGCACGATCGGGAGCAGATAGATTGCAGATGGAAGACCTTTCGGTTGAGACAGCGGCCGACTTAGAGAAACAGAATTTTGTCCTGATTGATTCTTTAAAATCTCCATTTGATGAATTAGCGCTCCTACATTTATACAACACCACAGCTGAAAAAGGAGGCAATCTTCTGATTATAGCTGAGGATCCACCGGCCCGCTTGGCCATTGGGCTTGCCGACCTTCGTTCGCGGTTACAAGCAGCACCAACAGTAGGTATTGGCATTCCAGATGATGCATTAGTAGGTGCTGTAATGTTAAAGCAATTCACGGATCGTCAGCTGAGTGTTGATCCTGAAGTCCTAACGTTTTTAATGGCACGCATGGAACGTACTTTTGAGGCTGCTAGCAATTTGGTTGCTGCTTTGGATGAGGCTGCTCTGATTGAAAAGCGTCGAATAACAGTGCCTCTTGCTAGGGAAGTGCTTGCACGTCAAATGACCTAAAGTCACGGAACTTTTATTGTGCGTTCGGTTTCAAGAATTTTCCGTCGTATTCCATTTTTGATCCGGAAAAGCTCAAATCTTCCTTTGTAAATGCCTTTCGGCCATATTCGTCCGTAGCCCTTACGGCCTACAAAGTCGAATTTAATATTTGTAATCCGGGAGATTTTTTTCTTTGAGAGAGCTATTATTTTTGCGCTCGGGGAGACCAAACTCATTTCATATTCATCTCCGGGCTTCCCACCGCCAAACTCAATAGCAAACACAAAGTTTGGAGATTTTCGCTCCATCCGGTCTTTAATATCTAATCCATAGGTCAATGCAACACGATTGAATTTGGCGCTATCACTGAAGCCTGATTGAAGGACGAATGCCTTCTTGTAGCGTAATTGAGCTCTAGCATTCGCGCTCCACAAAGTTTTTTGCTTGATGGCACATTTTTTTTTATCTGATGTTTTGGGGGAGAAGGGATCGATAACTTTTCCTCGGCGTTGGACAGCAAAATGTAAATGGGGAAATTCGGAAAGGCCAGACATTCCTACTTGACCGAGAACGTTACCCGCCTTGACTTTCTGACCTGCTGCGACTCGAATGCTGGCATTCTTGAGATGCGCATAAATCGTTCGCCACCCATTTCCATGATCAATGACAACAACATTGCCGAGGCCGCGTCGTACGATAATATCGTGGCCAATGGCCTTAAAAGAAATATCTGGAAGCCCGCGGCGGATTTTAGTCACTCGACCATTTGCCGCGGCCAGAACATCTACACCGCGTTGCATTAACTGAATGCTGCGAAGCCGAATATCAGTGCCTTGATGGTTATTGTAAGATAAATTGCCGCATTGAAAGTCCCTCCATTTCGTCGATTTGTCATGATCAACAAATAGGACAAGGTCACAATTGATTCCAAATTTACAATCTATTGGCACTTCAAATAGTTCTGCGTTTTGGCGCGCGAAAGTCTCTCCACCAAAAAGAAGTAGAAAAACAAAAGGTAAAAATCTTACAAACATTAGGCTGTAAATTTTGGAATTATTTTAATGAGATTTTTTTCAATGGTTATTGAAATCTCGCCTCTCTTTAGTGCTAGCGCCTGATTTCCAAATATTTTTTTTCGCCAACCCTTGAGCGTACGTACATCAGCATTATCATCTGCCGCTATTTGTTCCAATTCTGAAACGCTAGCTATTAGCTTGCTGGCGACACCCGTTTCTTCGCTGCAGCGCTTTAGCATTACTTTTAGCAACTCGGTTACTGGACCAATCCCTGGCGGAAGCGGTGGTTTAATTATTTTTGTAGGAGCTCGGCATTCAGGAACTGATTGACCTTCAGCTATTGCTGAAAGGAGGATTTCGCCACTTTGGCCTTTAGCAAAATTGGGAGAAAGACCTCTAGTGCGGCTCAGACCTTCAAAATTACTGGGGGCCCGGCCGGCTAAATCGAGAAGTGTGTCATCACGAGCAATTCGATTGCGGGGTTTGTCACGTTTTTGTGCTTCGCGTTCCCTCCAGGCCGACACAGCTTGTAGAAGTGCTAGAAATCGAGGCTCATTATTTCTGCTCTTGATGCGTTGCCAGGCATCACTCGGATTTGCTGAATAGGTCTTTTTTGCTGTTAGTACTGCCATCTCCTCGTCAAGCCAATGGCTACGCCCACTTTCTACAAGGCCATTGTTCAGTTTTTCATAAACGGGCCTAAGGTGGGTAACATCGCCGAGGGCATAGGTTAGTTGTTGTGGAGTTAGTGGTCGGCGCGACCAATCACTGATCCGCGACTGTTTATTCATCCGTACGCCGGTGATCCTGGCTACTAGAGGTTCGTAGCCAATCTGGTCTCCAAATCCTGACACCATCGCTGCTAGCTGTGTGTCAAATATTGGAGAGGGCAACTCCCCCATTTCATAATAGAAAATTTCCATATCTTGCCGTGCGGCATGAAAAACCTTAAGGATTGAAATATCGCACATTAGATCGTGTAATGGTTGAAGGTTTATATTAGGGGCCATAGGGTCTATAATCGCCGCCTCATCAGGCCCGCCAATCTGGATGAGGCACAAGACAGGATAATAAGTCCTCTCGCGCATAAATTCTGTGTCAACTGTGAGAAACTTTGCGTTTTTTTGACGTTTGCAAAAGAGTACAAGTGTGTCAGTATCTGTGATTGGTATAATTGGCATACTAAGAGAGGCTACACTCATTTTATCTTCCGTCAATGAAAAGCATTATATCACGTGTTAAACTTGACAAGACGCCAGAATTAATGCCCCTTGCCCGGAGTTATTGAGGCGACTTTGATACCCCATATGCATCTTTACCGTACACACAATTGTGATCAGTTGCGCATCGCAAATGCTGATCAAAAGGTTCGCTTATCAGGCTGGGTTCATCGAACGCGGGATCACGGGAATCTGCTGTTTATAGATTTGCGCGATCATTATGGAATTACCCAATGTGTGATTGACTCTTCGAGCAACATTTTTGCCGAAGTTGAGTCTTTGTCTGTTGAATCGGTAATTACAGTGACTGGGTCTGTCAAAAAACGCTCAAATGAAACTATAAATGCCATGATTCCTAGTGGTGAGGTTGAAGTTTGGATAGAACAGTTCACACTACAGGCGTCTGCCGAATTGTTACCGATGCCAGTTAATCAGGATGCGGGCTACCCCGAGGATATACGGCTTAAATATCGGTTTTTAGATCTAAGGCGTGAAGAATTACACAGTAACATAGTTTTACGTTCGGCTGTGATTGCTTCAATACGTAGGCGCATGATTGAGAGTGGATTTAGTGAGTTCCAAACTCCGATACTTACTTCCAGCTCTCCGGAGGGTGCACGTGACTTTCTGGTTCCAAGCCGTCTTCACCCAGGCCAGTTTTACGCTTTACCTCAAGCACCGCAACAATTTAAACAGTTGCTTATGGTTGCAGGGTTCGATCGGTATTTTCAGATTGCCCCATGCTTTCGTGACGAGGATGCGCGTGCGGATAGATCTCCTGGTGAGTTTTATCAGCTAGATTTTGAGATGTCTTTTGTGACTCAAGAAGATGTTTTTGAGGCAATTGAACCGGTTATAGCAGGTGTTTTTGAAGAATTTGCAGACGGTCGTTTTGTAACAAAAACACCGTTTCCTCGTATTCCCTATGATGAGGCTCTTCTGAAATACGGTAGTGATAAACCGGATTTGCGTAATCCTCTGGTTATCGTCGATGTAACCGATACTTTTCGAGGGTCAAATTTTAGTGTCTTTGCAAATGCTATCGAGAAGGGCGCAGTAGTCAGGGCCGTGCCGGGACCTGGAGCAGGCGACAGGCCGCGAAGTTTTTTTGATAAATTAAACGAATGGGCACAATCAGAGGGTGCAGCTGGGCTTGGCTACATCATTTTCATTGAAGGTGGTGGAAAAGGGCCCATTGCTCGTAATCTTGAGGATCATCGGCTTCTTGAACTCAGGGATGCTCTTGGATTAGTAGATGGCGATGCTATATTTTTTACATGCGACAAGCCAAACAAAGCCGCACGCTTTGCTGGCCTTGTTAGGGACCAAATCGGAACATCCCTTGAATTAATTCAGGAGGGGAGATTTGATTTTTGTTGGATTGTTGATTACCCGATGTATGAGTTTGATGAGGCAACACGGAAAATTGAATTTAGTCATAATCCCTTTTCTATGCCGCAGGGTGGCATGGAAGCATTGGAGACAAAGGATCCACTCAAGATTAAAGCGTTCCAATATGACATTGTTTGTAATGGCATTGAACTTTCCTCAGGTGCAATAAGAAACCACTTGCCAGAAATAATGTACAAAGCATTTGAAATAGCTGGTTACGGGGCTGACGTTGTTGAAGAGAGGTTTGGTGGTATGCTAAACGCCTTAAAATTTGGCGCACCGCCCCACGGTGGCTCTGCTCCTGGAATTGATCGCATCGTTATGCTTCTTGCTGACGAGCCAAATATACGCGAAGTGGTTGCTTTTCCTATGAATCAACAGGCCCAAGATTTGATGATGGGTGCGCCCAATTCTGTTGATCAGTCGCATCTAGAGGAATTACATTTGCGAGTGAAAATACCCCCGAAAATTAATGATTAGTATTGGCCAACTATAAGGGCGATTTTTTCATATGGGTTTCTTTTGGTTTAAAACAAAAATCAGGAACGGAATCTTATTTGTCTTGGTGCTGTTTAATAGCAGCATGGCAGCAGCGGGCCCATTAAGTGATATTGCCAAGGAAATATTGCCTCACGAAGCTGCATATGAGTTGGATCTAGAACATGTAGTTTCTGGCAGCCAACTCGTGCATGCTGAGGGTTTTATGAGTTATAATTGGAAACGCCGTTGTGATGGTTGGACCAGCGAGCAAAGGCTGTTTTTAGCGCTTACCTATCCGGAAAATAAAATCATAAAATTTCGGGCTATGTCGGTTACATGGGAATCTGAAGATGGGTTGCGGTTCCGATTTAATATAAGTCGTGGAGCAAACGGTGAAGAAACCGAAAAGTATGCGGGTGAGGCTATTTTGGATGAGGTCGGAGGCCCTGGCCGCGTTTATTACGAAAATCCCAAGGGTAAGGAAGTATTGTTAGATCGTGGAACTATCTTTCCGTCACGGCACACTTTATTGCTGTTAAAAAGAGCAGTAAATGTAGCACGGTTCGATCGGCAGCTTGTTTTTGATGGAGGTGATCTTTCGGGTTCTGCTGCGGTTACGGCGATTTTTTTTCCAAAGCAAAAGGCCATAAAGCTAAAGAAACTAGTCAAGGGCTATGATCCGAAGCCGGTATACCCGATGAAACTATCCTTTTTTCCTCCAGTGAGCGCTGACTTGAAGGCGGATATTTTGCCAGATGCTGAGTACAAAGTTTTTTATCAAGCCGACGGTGTTGCACCAGTTTTATATCTTAATTTCAGCGAGTTTAAATTTCGCGGCGATATGGTCGCCTTTGCACGATTGAAAAGACCAGTCTGTTAATCGTTTCCCTTTCGTATCTTTGTACTCCCAAATTTAGCTCTGACAGCATGCATTGCGGTGTCAATCCGAGCTGCATCAGTAACAAAGTTGTTGAAAAGATCTGGTGGATCCATTCTAGATTCTTTGGTTAGATTTGCGACCCCGACCCCGACAAGCCGAAAATACGTGCCGTCAACCTCCGTTTTAAGCAAATCTATTGCGGTTTTTTGCAACAACTCCAGGAGTTGTGTGGGGTGTTGCAAGCGCCGTGTGCGGGTTAGCAGTGAGAAATCAGCACGCTTAAGCTTTAAGGTCACTGATCCAGCAGCGACACCTTTTTCAACTAATTTTGTTAAGACTTTTTCACAAAGGTGGTTAACCCTATGCTCTAAATCTTCAAAAGCATTAATATTATTTATAAATGTTGTTTCAGCAGAGATACTTTTTGATTCCCGGTCAGGGGTTACAAGGCGTTCATCCTCACCTCGTGAAAATTGATATAAACGTGTCCCAATTGCCCCGTATCTCGAAACTAACTTTCGTTCTGATAATTCTTGCAATTGTCCAATTTGTGAAATCCCATCGCGACGTAGTTTGGCAGCTAGGGATCTGCCAACACCCCAAAGCAAAGTAACTGGCTTAGGTGCAAGGAAATCCAAAGCATTTGCCTTTCCAATTATTGCGAATCCACGAGGTTTATCCAAGTCGGAAGCAATCTTAGCGAGAAATTTATTGTAACTCAGGCCCACGCTAGCAGTGACTCCAGTGTCATTTTCTATATGCTTAGCTAATCGCGCTATAGATTCGGAAGGTGACATGCGGTGAACCCTTTCGGTGCCGCTTAGGTCAAGGAAGGCCTCATCGATAGATATTGGCTGCACCAACGGAGTAAGATGGCTCATTAACTGCCTAATTTCTGACGCTACAGCCTTATATTTTTCCATATTAGGTTTTATTATAACCGCATGGGGACAAGCAGCTTGTGCTTTAAACATAGGCATGGCTGATCTCACTCCATATACTCGCGCTAGATAGCAAGCAGTCGCTACGACACCCCGTTTGCCTCCACCTATTATCAAAGGGCGTTTAGCAAGAGCAGGATTATCTCGTTTTTCAACTGCTGCATAAAATGCATCACAATCTACATGGGCAATAGTAAGGGACCTCAGTTCAGGATGCGTTATAACACGCGGTGATGCGCAAGCCGGGCATCGCTTGCAGTTCTTATCGATGCTGTGATCGAATTGATAAAAACATTCGCGACAAAGCGATGTTTGGTTGCTATTAGTGCCCATCATTATACTCATATACTCTGCCTTCTTGCAGTGAGACACTACTGCACTGAGACTTGCGTTTGAATGCCAAAAATAGGTTCCCACTCGTGAGGCAATGAGTTTATTGATTGGCGTTAAAGAACACCCAAGGCTATATATTCTTAAATTTCTTTAAGGCGCGGCTGTTAACCCCCTGCATGTATAATGATAGAAAGTACTAAGCAAATCATGGGGCTGGGAGAGTGCGTCTAAATCCGCGTACGAAAACAATAATGTTTGAAATGTGATTGGTCTAATAAAAGAAGTTTAGCAAAGTATGGCTTGGTTTGTTTGTAAAGTGTAAGGATTAAGAGCCAAGCCCTTACATTTATTTGCAAAAGGAGCGTTTCTTCGGTTGAAAAAATTTGAAAGGAAAAAATATATCTACCACCAGGTAAAGAATGTTAGTGCTAGTTTTTAGCTATCTCTGTAAGCCCTTTCCCGGGGAATACTATCTGGGAAACTTCGGTGTCACTTGATACGACCTTCTTTGAAAAGGACATGCTTGCGAGCCACAGGGTCGTATTTACGAAATTCGAGTTTTTCGGTTTGGTTACGGGGATTTTTTTTCGTAACGTAATAGTAACCGGTATCCGCAGTGCTTTCGAGTTTTATAAGAATAGTTGCCGACTTCGCCATTTTTTTTATCCATCCTTGTTCCAGAAAGACCTTCAATATAATCAGGCTTAGCGGGATACGCTTCTGTTCCTTGTACGTCAAGGCAATTCAGCACAGTTACTCCTCACGCCAAATCCTGTTATGGTCCATGTCTGCGCTGAAAAACATCATTTTACGTTCAGAATTGGGGGCTGGTTTCTCTTTCAGATACAGTTGGGTCTGCTTAATCACCAATTCCGTGATACTTGCAACCTTCATTTTAATTAGATTATCGAGTGGCACCCAACAAATTTCCTCTAATTCAGGTGTTTGACGTATTTCACCGCTGGCAGCTGAACCGTCAGCGATAAAAAAACGAGTATTGAAACGAATGGGCTGATATTCTGGTGTGCATGCGCGCATCAAGTAGTCTAGAGCAGATAAGTCTGGAGCCAATCCCAAGTCATTGTAAGCTGACTGAGCTTCACCTCTTGGTGATGTGTTTAAGGAACTTTTCCGCCCGATAAATAGTCCGGTTTCTTCATACATTTCCCGTAGCGCAGCCCAAGCCAGCGCGCGCGCTACCTCCGGTTTGCTTGTTCGTGTTAAACGCGATGAAACGTCAGAACGAAGGCTGAAAGGTGTCCTGAGTTCAAAATCATCTGTTTCAAGTGCTCCGCCAGGAAACACCCAGACATTAGGCATGAAACGCGCCGTACTTGGTCTTCTTCCCACAAGGACATCGGGATTCTGACTTTTACCGCGCACTACTATGATACTGGCTGCGTCACGCGGTATTGCTGGCTTTTGGTTATGCTCTTTTGAAATGTTTTCCATTCTCTTATCCGACATGTTGTCTTTAGCCTACGGTAGCTGATTTATTGATATAAATTTTGCCAGATCTATAGCTCGGGAATATTTAGTCCTGGCGTCTAGTATCATGGTTGCAAGTCGTTCATCAGTGTTTATTTTTAGTTCCGGTTTCCACGGACACATTTTTTTAATTATTTTCTGATTATTAGGGGCTTGCAAACTCCACGTTCGTCGCATTTTTAGAAATTTTTTGAAAGAAAAAAAGTTACCAGTGTCAAGAGCCTTAAAAATCTTCGATGCAGGCAACCCTCCCGATGTGCATATAGACGGGAACACCCCAAGTTGTTGAAGCGAATAGCCGGACGGAGCAATAAGTAAGGCCCAAGTGAGAATGAGCTCGCCGTTATTTGGTAAGTGCAAAATGGTTTGAACTGTACCCTTGCCAAAGCTTGACGAGCCTACAACTACTGCCCGGCCATTATCCTGTAGAGCTGAGGCAAGAATTTCTGCCGAGGATGCTGTTGCGCCATTTATCAAAATTATGATGGGCAACCCCTCAAGGATATCGCCAGCCGTCGCTTTGAAAGTCTTGATGCTCTTTCGGTGTCTTCCTTTGGTAGATACGATCTGTCCGTTTTCTAAAAATAGGTTTGCTATTTTTACTGCCTCATTGAAAAGACCGCCGGAATTATTACGGAGGTCAAGAACTATACCACGCAGATTTTTGCCTCTGAGTCGAAAGGCTTGTTCTATCGATTCTTCAATTCGTTTTGACGTTTTCCTATTAAAACTGTCGACACGTAAGAAGCTGACATTTTCATGGTGTATGGTAAAGACCGTTTCAGTTGTGATTCGGGTGCGATCTAATAAATAGCGTCTTGGCGAAGGATCTGTTTCTCGTCGAACACTAAGTGATACAGGGACATTAAGTGGCCCTCTTATTAAATCCTGTATTCTTTGAACGGACGCGCCAGCGATATTGACTCCACTGACCATTGTTATGACATCTTTGACGCGTATGCCTGAGCGCGCTGCAGGCAGGCCATCAATTAATTTGACAATCGTAGCTCCGTCAGAATGACGCTTGAGCCGCACGCCGATACCACCGAAACCTTGTCGTTTAACCCTATTGGCAGCAGCTTTTTTTGCGGAAGCATAGCGTGAGTATTTGTCGAGTTTATCAAGAATTTTTGTAAAAAATAATTTGAAAATATATTCGTCTTCTGCCTGTGCAATATGATGTGACAAGATTGAGGCCTTTTTGAGTCCTTCGGCAAGATAAGTTCCCCATTGTGCGGGCGTTTTGGGTGCGTTGTTTCTGTAGGCCTCAGTCTTCCCAATGAAAATGATTAATTCATTGCCCTTTTGGAAAACATAAAAATTCGGCTCAATTTGACGGAGAGCGCCGAGGCCAGCTATTGCTAATTTTTGTAACTGTGGTTTCTTAAGATATACCTTATCAATTTCATTGATAGTGTAAGTAAACATACGGAGACGGTTTTCGCGAACGTCGTCAATTTCGGCTTTATGTTGCGTAACGCATGCTGCCAAAACAAGTGTGAGCATAATAATACAGATTATGCTTCGCCACTTCATTAGCCATACAACTGATGCTTTGGACAAAATCGGACTTGACCCCATGTTCGCGAACTTACAAAAATATAGTGGCAGTCGAGTGAATAATTTAAGCCCAAGTGTAATAGTCTAAAGCACATAAATTTGACTGGCAAATAATTCAATAACGACGTTTGCGTTGTCTATTGTATCGTGAATTCCGCCTTCCGGAGCGGTATGCCGCCATGTTTTTCGTGACAATAGCAAATTTTAGGCTTCCTGTTATTGGCAATGCTTCTACCAATTTTACATTGATAGATTCGCCAAGATAAAAGTAGGTGCCGGTTGTTTCCTCTGTCATTTTAAGACCAGTTTTGTCAACATTGTACCAATCTCCCGGAAGGGTCCCAATTGGAATGAGCCCTTCTGCTCCGGTATCATTTAAACGGACAAATATGCCGAAGCGAGTAATCCCTGTGATTTGTGCTTTGAACTCTGCACCAATACGATCTGCAATAAAACCCGTTATCAGCCGGCTCTGAACTTCACGCTCAACAGCCATCGCTCTACGTTCGGTTTTTGAAATCTCTTCACCTATGGCGGAATAGTTTTGCGCGAATCCAGACGAATGGCCGTCACTGCCTAGTTTGAGAGTCGTAATCAACGAACGATGAACTAGTATGTCTGAGTATCGTCGAATTGGTGACGTGAAGTGACAATAAGTTTTCAGACCTAATCCAAAGTGACCGATCCGCAATGGACTATATACAGCCTGACTTTGGGTTCGCAGAACAATTTCATTTACTATTGTTGAAATATTTTTCTTGTGTGCGTTGGCAACTAATAAAGAAAAAGAGCGGGGTTCGATCGTATTATTTTTCATGAATTTTAGACCAAGGTTGTTTACAGCCTCGGCGAGCGACTCAATTTTATCAGCTGCTGGGCGTTCGTGGATACGATACATTACTGGAGCGGAATTTTGTTCTAGGACCTCAGCGGCAGCTACATTAGCGGTTATCATGAACTCTTCAATCATCCGGTGACTGTCTAGGCGTTGCTGCTCGTTGATGGCATGGACGTGTCCAGCTTTGTCAAATTTTATTTTTCTGTTTGGTATTTCTAATTCGAGGGTTCCGCGTTCTTGGCGTGCTCGATTAAGCACATCAAATGCTCCATATAAGGGCTTTATAACATTATTTGTCAGAGAACCGGTTTTTTCGTCGGGAATGCCGTCATAAGCTGATTGAACTTGTTCATAGGTCAATCTAGCAACTGAACGCATCAGGCCTCGCACAAAGTTCTTTTTAATTATATTGCCTTTGGCATCAATTGTTATGCAAGCTACAAGGCAAGCACGATTCTCGTTCGGTTTGAGGGAGCATAAACCGTTTGATAGGGCTTCGGGCAACATGGGGACTACCCGGTCTGGGCAATAAACTGAATTGCCCCTCAGGCGGGCCGTTTTATCAAGTGCATCGCCCTCTTGCACGTAGTAGGCGACATCCGCAACAGCAATCCGCAGTTTCCAGCCGCCAAGATTGGCACTTGCTGTATCTGGTGCTGCCCACACAGCATCGTCAAAATCACGTGCATCATGTCCGTCAATCGTTACGAATTGTGTTTCCCTAAAGTCACGACGGGTACCAAGCTCTGGGACGGTCTTTGATTTTGCAAGCGCCGTTGTCTCAGCATCGAAAATTATCGGAACATTTTTTGACTTCAACACTAAAAGGCTTTCTATATGGGGTTCGCCTTCAGCACCAAGTCTCTCTATGATACGAGCTTCGCGGTGTGTATTAAAAATACTCTGGGCAACTACATAATCGCCGTCAGTAGCGTCAAGCATGTTTTCTTTTCTTATAAAGAGATCTTGGCGATCGCTCCGCTCGATCGATCTTATGGTAGCGCCATTCTTATTTGAATGTATTAAACCAATAATTTTTGGTGGTCTGTTCGGAAGAATTCTTATGGGTATAGCTTCATAGCTACCATCGTGGATTTTTTTTAATCGGGCTAAAACACGGTCTCCAATTCCAGGACTGATAGGATTATTTGGGCGCGTTGATAAGTAAATGATGCCTGGCGGCGATCTCTTATCCTGTTTTGAGAGAATGCAGATTGCATCTCCTTGAGTGTCAATGTGGCTCACATCAATTACTGTGACAGGCGGAATTTCATCGGGTCTTGTCGCACGACGTCGGTTGCCGCCAATCAGCCCTTCCTTCCTGAGGTTTTTGAGCTCTTGCCGCAACCAATTTCTATCAGACCCTCGAAGGCCGAAGGTGCGTGCTATTTCTCGTCGTCCTACGGTGCCACGGCTATTGAAAATGAATTCGAGTATTTGATCGCGAGTGGGAAGCTGCGAGTCATTATGGCCAGTCATTTGTAATTATCGTCCGACCGTATTTTTAACTAACTTTGCTTCGGTTTTAGAAGATGGTTTTTTAGTAGCGTTTGATTTTTTCTTTTTCGGCTTTTTTTTCTTGGTTGCTTTTTTCTGCGGTTCCTTCTTTGCTCGTTCGTCGAGCAGTAAAACTGCTTGCTCAATAGTCAATACATCGGGATCTGTTGTGTCAGGAAGAGACGCATTTACTCGCCCATGTTTAACATATAGACCCCATCGTCCCTTCCGTATTGTTATCGGCTTACCATCGCGTGGGTGGTCGCCTATTTCGCGGGCACCGCTGCTAGGAGCCTCCGCAAACAATGTAACTGCACGATTAAGGCCAATTGATAAGACATCATCTTCTTTTAAAGAGACGTAAATACTGCCATGTTTGATGTACGGTCCAAATCGACCAATACCCGCGGTAATCATTCGTCCTGACTCTGGGTGTGGGCCAACCTCACGCGGCAACGAAAGTAATCCCAAAGCTGCATCAAGATCGAGGGCTGCTGGGTCCATATGACGTGGCACTGATGCACGTTTCGGTTTCGGAGGTGCTTTCTTTCCCTTTTCTTTTTCTAATTCTTCACCGAGTTGGACGTAGAAACCATAGGGACCTTTGCGAAGTGTAACATTAAGGTTAGTCGCTGGGTCTATTCCAAGAAGTTTTGGGCCAGCTGCAACTGCTGTGTCACCGTCAGCGGTTTCCGAATCACTCCCAGCGACTGCCAGTTGCTTGGTATATCGGCAATTAGGATAATTATTACAACCGATAAAGGCTCCATATCTACCGATTTTAAGGTTAACACGCCCGTCTTCACACGCAGGACACTTACGGGCAATTTCACCTTCGGTACCTTCTCCAAAAAAATGTGGGCCAAGGTCCTCGTCTAAACGATCGAGTACATCTGATATGCGTAATTCTTTGGTGCCATCAACCGCAACAGAAAAGGCTACCCAGAAATCTTCTAATACTTTTTTCCAATCTACCGTGCCGCCTGATATGTGATCCAACTGTTCTTCAAGATTAGCTGTAAAGTCATAATCAACGTATCGTCTAAAAAAATTTGCCAGAAAAGCAGTGACTACACGACCTCTGTCTTCAGGCTCAAATCGACGTTTATCCAGAATGACATAGTTTCGGTCTTGAAGTACCTTGAGGATGGAGGCGTACGTTGATGGTCGGCCAATGCCGAGTTCTTCCATTTTTTTAACTAAGCTAGCTTCGGTGTAACGAGGTGGTGGCTGGGTGAAGTGCTGTATGCTCACAACACCCTGATGTTGCACGGCCTGCCCCTTCTTCATTGAAGGTAAGCGTCTGTCTGAGTCATCCTCACCTGATGTATCGTCCTCACCTTCTTTGTAAAGTTTCAAGAAACCATCAAACCTCATTACCGATCCGTTAGCTCGAAGCGTCACCATTCCGTCGGAACAAGCAAGGTCGACTGCTACTTGATCAAAGGCTGCGCTTTCCATTTCGCAGGCTACGGTGCGGGTCCAGATCAATTCATAGAGTCTGAATTGAGGGCCATCAAGCAATTGGGCTAGTTGGGAGGGTCGCCGAAGAAAGTTGGTAGGGCGTATGGCCTCATGAGCTTCCTGAGCATTTTTTGCTTTTGTCTTATAGATCCTTGGGCTATCAGGTAAGTATTCAGTTCCGTAATCTTTTTTAATCAACTCACGACTAGCAGATATTGCATCATTACTCAAAGTCACACTGTCTGTCCGCATATATGTGATCAAGCCGACGGTTTCTCCGTCAATATTAATGCCTTCATAAAGTTTTTGGGCTGTTTGCATTGTGCGTGAAGCACTAAAGCCAAGTTTCCGGCTCGCCTCTTGTTGCAGTGTTGAAGTAGTAAAAGGCGGCGCTGGATTGCGGCGCACGGTTTTTCTTTCGATTTCACCGATTTGGAAATTTCGTTTTTCAATAGCGAGTTTTGCTTCATCCGCACTTTTCTCACTAGTTATATCTAATCGTTTTAGGCGATTCCCGTTTAAGTGGGTAAGGCGCGCATCAAATCTTTCTTCGGATGAGGTTGTAAAGCTGCCTGTTATCGACCAATATTCGCATGGTTTGAATATTTCAATCTCCGATTCTCGTTCGCAGATCAACCGTAGGGCTACTGACTGTACGCGCCCGGCTGAACGCGATCCTGGTAATTTACGCCAGAGGACTGGTGACAGCGTAAATCCAACGAGATAGTCTAAGGCACGGCGGGCAAGATATGCTTCTACCAAATCTTGATTGACATCACGGGGGTGTGCAATCGCATCAAGAACCGCCGTTTTTGTGATTTCGTGAAATACTACTCGTTTTACTATGATATTTTCGAGAGCATTTCTTTGTTCCAAAACCTCCTGGACATGCCACGAGATTGCTTCTCCTTCTCGATCTGGATCTGTCGCTAGATATAGATGTTCAGCCCCTTCAAGCGCTTCGGCAATAGCATCAACTCTCTTTTTAGAATCTGCTGCCACTTCCCATGACATTGAAAAATCGTCTTCGGGCTTTACCGAGCCGTCCTTTGCAGGCAGATCTCGGACGTGGCCATAGCTCGCTAACACTCGGAAGTTACCCCCGAGGTATTTGTTTATGGTTTTAGCCTTTGCAGGTGATTCAACAATAACAACGTCCATTGATTACCTTTATTAGAGATGTAAACACGCTAGGAAGTGGCATCGGTAAAGCGTTTCGTCAACCAAAAGCACACGAAAAAATTTACGGAATGGAAAAATAACTATTTGGCCATGCCTTGCTAAGTAAGCAGCATTTCTTAAAACCTATTAAAAAACATATGGTTAGACAACTAATTATTTTGCCTACTTACAAATTTAAGTAAAATTTGGTTCAACATTCTGAATAGTTGTTCCTTAAAGCTGAGCATGTCACTGCTTCGATGAATAGGCTAACACTGTAAAAGGCGAGGCATTATATTTTGTTTTGAATATGGCGCCATCAATCAATTTTTTCACAATCAATCATAGTTCTCTACGGTCGTATAAAGCGCAAAACTAGAGCATTTGTATCGAAAACTGATTAGGGGAAAAATACCAGGTTATATCAAGAATAAATTTGGGAAAAGTCTGAACTTTACTCTTTGAGTTGGAATACTTTTTTGGCATTTCTTGAGATGATTCGACCAAGGTATTCCCTACGGCGGTAATTCTTTTAGTTCTCGCTGGCACCTATCTTACTTTCTGTGCCGGCCAGAAGTCTTTCAATGTTTTCTTTGTGGCGGTATATAATTAGCAATGCGAGCAGAACAGTCGTAGAAATTAAGCTGGGCTCTAATAAAAAAGCGATTACCGGAGTCAGGCCGACCGCGATTAGGGCTGCGAGCGACGAATATCGTGTTATTATAGCCGTAACTACCCAAGCGCTTAGGGCACATGCAGCCACGGGCCAAGACATGGCAATAAAAATACCTGCCCCAGTTGCAACGCCTTTTCCACCTGCGAAATTTAGCCAAACAGGAAATATATGACCGATCAAGACGGTAACGGCGGCAACGCCCATAGCGTCATTGCCATAACTCCCTGCTAGAAGCACTGCAACTGAGCCTTTCCCCGCATCGAAGATAAGTGTTGCAAGCGCAAGTAATTTGTTACCCGTACGAAGAACATTGGTTGCGCCAATGTTACCAGAGCCAACCTTTCGTATGTCACCATGGCCGGCAAGTTTTGTAAAAATCAACCCGAATGAGATCGACCCCAGCAAATAGCTTATCAAAGCAATGATTGAGAAAGATAAAAATTGAGATTCCAAAGGTTGATCCTACGGTGAAAATTTGAATACGCTTCTACCGTCTACAATAGTCTCGTGCACTATTCCTTGGACGGGTCGCCCGTCATACGGCGAATTTTTAGATTTGCTAGAAAATTTCTCTTCTCGAAGTACCCAAGGCTTGTCAGGGTCAAAAAGTACAATATCTGCTGGGGCTCCGCGCTGCAATTTACCTCCCGGTAAATTAAAGAGGCTCGCTGGTTTTGAGGTAATTTTCTCTAATGCTTTAAGTAATGAAAGTTCACCGTTGTGAACTAATTCAAGCGTAAGCGGCAGAAGAGTCTCCAACCCTATAGCACCACATTCTGCTTGGATGAATGGTAAGCGCTTGGACTCCTGATCTTGGGGTGAGTGGTCGCTGGCAATTATATCAATCGTGCCGTCAGCCAATGCGCTGACCACGGCAAGACGATCATCCTCGCTACGCAATGGCGGTGATAATTTAGCAAAGCTTCGGTAGTCGCCAATTGCATTTTCATTTAGCGAGAAATAATGTGGTGCTGTGTCGCATGTTATATTCAGACCTCGGCTCTTTGCGGCGCGGATGATTGCAATGCCATCTGCAGTAGAAATATGTGCAGCATGATAACGTCCGCCAGTCATTTCGACTAACCTGACATCGCGCTCTAGCATGATCGCCTCGGCGGCATTCGGAATGCCAGGGAGTCCAAGCCGTGTCGATATCTCGCTTTCATTCATGACGCCATCTTTAGCAAGGAATGGCTCCTCCGGATGCTGGACAATGATTAATCCAAAGCCACTTGCATAACTGAGAGCTCGACTCATCACCATTGCATTTGAGATTGCCCTCGTACCATCTGTGAAGGCTACAGCACCGGCTTCAGACAAAAGCCCCATCTCTGTTAATTGTTCGCCCTCTGTAGCGCGAGTAACGGTTCCGTATGTGTAAACCTTCACGAGTTTTGCTTCACGGGCACGGCGCGCTATGAACTCCACTACAGACACATCGTCAATAGGTGGTTTGGTATTCGGAAGGCATACCATTGCGGTAACGCCGCCTGTGGCTGCTGCCTGACCAGCGGTCTCGATTGTTTCTTTATATTCTTCACCTGGCTCTCTTAGATGAACTCGGATATCTATAAAACCCGGCGAAAGGCATAGACCTGTGCAATCAATCATCTTTGCTTTGCTCGGCAAACTATTTTTTTCTAATTCAGCGCCATAATCGACAACGATACCATCCTGAGTAAGAAGAGCACCCATGGTATCAAGACCGGTTGCCGGGTCGAGAAGACGTACATTGAAATATAGGGTAGGCCCCAAGCTCATTGAATTTTATTCATTTTGTTGCGCGTTAAAACTTCAAATACAGCCATTCGCACTGCTACTCCCATTTCAACCTGCTCTCTTATGAGAGATCGATCTATATCGTCAGCTAATTCACTGTCGATCTCCACACCGCGGTTCATAGGCCCGGGGTGCATCACGAGCGCATCAGGGTTGGCGGCATTGAGTTTTTCTTTGGTTAATCCGTAGAAACGAAAATATTCTCGTATCGATGGAACGTACATACCCTGCATACGTTCGGTTTGAAGTCGCAACATCATTACTATATCACAACCAGAGATTCCATCTTCGAGGTTGTTAAATACATGTACGCCGTACCTTTCAACGTCTTTGGGGAGGAGCGTAGGTGGGGCGACGAGGCGCACTTTTGCACCCATTGTGGTCAAAAGATACATATTTGATCGTGCGACACGGCTGTGCAAGACGTCGCCGGAAATCGCTACGGTCAGCCCCTCTATTTTCCCGTACCTTCGCCGAATTGTTTGTGCATCCAGTAATGCTTGAGTGGGGTGTTCATGAGTGCCGTCTCCCCCATTAACCACCGAGCAGTTTACCTTCTCTGAAAGTAACTGTACTGCTCCAGAATGTGGATGGCGAACGCATAAGATATCTGGATGCATTGCATTCAGTGTCATTGCGGTATCAATTAGTGTCTCGCCTTTTTTTATGGAACTAGTAGAAACAGCCATATTGATAGTATCTCCACCGAGTCTTTTCCCGGCAAGTTCGAAAGAGGTTCTAGTCCTGGTTGAATTCTCGAAGAATAAATTGATTAGAGTGCGCCCACGCAATAGATCGGTTTTTTTGTTCTCAGCTCTATTTTGCTCAACATAAGAATCTGCAAGATCTAATAGTATTTGAATTTCTTGTGGACTAAGCCCTTCTATCCCCAAAAGATGTTTGTGGGGAAATGCGTGAGCAGGGGGGGTTTGCGGACGTTCAACCGCTTTCCGCTTTGAGGCCATTAAAACAAATGTATAACGGCGAAGTTGGTGAGGTGGCAAGGGTCTTTAAATTCAAATTCAATATTTTTGTATTGCAGGGGTTTATCTTAATTGCGATTTTGTGTCTCTGATATACGATTTTTTAACGCATCGAGTGCGCCCTGCAAGATAAAAGCCGCTGCCATTTTATCCACAGAACGAGCCCTTTTTTGTCGGCTAAGATTAGCTTCATCAATCATTAATCTTTGAACCGCAGCGGTTGAAAGGCGCTCGTCCCAGAAAACAACTGGAAGATTTATATGTGTCGATAAATTAGACACGAAATCACGAGTTGCTTGAGCACGCCGACCTTCTTCGCCGTTCATATTAGTTGGAAGGCCAAATACAAAACTACTTACAGTGTGCTCAACAATCACTCTTTGGAGATTAGGCAAGTCTTTTGAAAACTTAATTCGCGGAAGTGTTTTTAAAGGAGTTGCAATAATTAAATTTGGATCGGTAATAGCTAGTCCTAGTGTCTTAGACCCGAGGTCAACACCAAGCCAACGACCATTTTTAGGTTTTTTTTTAGCTAAAGTGATTAATTTTTCTATTGTCATAACGAAGCTTACGGTATTGATATTAATGCTTGCAAGGGTGATTGCCAGCCTTCACTAGATTTTGCTACTTGGGATTGCGTTGATTATGAGTGTTGACCACAAGACTATTCAGAAAATTGCACACTTGGCACGCATAAGGGTCTCTGCTGAAGAGAGAGAAGAGCTGGCATCTGAATTATCAAATATTTTTGATTGGATTGAAGAGTTAGATAAAGTCGATACTAATGACGTTGATCCAATGACCTCTGTGGTCCAAGCATCAGCAACATTGCGGAAAGATAATCCGAATGACGGAGGATATCCCAAGAAAATTACTGCTAATGCCCCAGAGGCCGTTGAGCATTTTTTTACCGTGCCAAAGGTCGTCGAATAATGATCTTAACTGATCTCACTATTGCTGAAGCCCGAAATATGCTCAATGCTGGAGATATTTCATCGGTAGAATTAACAGAAGCGCATATTAGAGCTATGGAGGCAACTTCCAGCCTCAACTTGTTTATCACTGAAACTTGCGAAAAGGCTTTGTCAAAAGCTAAAGAATCAGACACTCAACGCTTGTCGGGCAACCAAGGTAAGCTGGAAGGTATTCCAATCGGTGTAAAAGACTTATTTTGCACCCACGGCGTAATGGCATCCGCTGCGAGTAAAATACTAACGGGATTTACACCTTGTTACGAGTCAACCGTCACTAAAAATCTATGGGATGCGGGCGCCGTGATGCTTGGCAAAACGAACATGGACGAATTTGCTATGGGATCATCAAATGAGACCAGTTACTACGGCCCTGTGACAAATCCATGGCAGCGTGCCAATGAACCGAAAGTGAAGTTGGTTCCAGGTGGATCATCGGGTGGGTCTGCAGCTGCTGTCGCAGCGCGAACAGTCATGGGGGCTCTTGGTACAGACACTGGAGGGTCAATTCGTCAACCTGCAAGTTTTTGCGGTGTTGTTGGTATGAAGCCGACATACGGGCGTTGTTCGCGCTGGGGTATGATTGCTTTTGCTTCATCTCTTGATCAAGCAGGACCGCTTACGCGCACAGTGCGAGATAGTGCAATTATGCTAGAAGAGATGGCTGGGTATGACGCAAAAGATTCTACTTGTGTTGACATTGGGGTGCCTGAATACGAAGCCTCTCTTGAGAAGGATGTAAAAGGTGTGCGAGTGGGTGTTCCGAAAGAATACTTCTTGGAGGGGATGCCGGAGGAAATTCGATCCATTTGGGATCAAGGTATCACTTGGTTTAAAGAGGCTGGAGCGGAGGTTGTAGACGTAAGTCTACCGCATACTAAGTATGCTTTGCCTACCTATTACATTGTAGCTCCGGCCGAGGCCTCCTCAAATTTAGCGCGATATGATGGCGTTCGTTATGGGATCCGTATTGAGGGCAAGGACCTGCAAGAAATGTATGAAAATACGCGTGCTGAGGGGTTTGGGAGGGAAGTACGGCGAAGAATAATGATTGGCACCTATGTCCTTTCTGCAGGTTACTACGATGCCTATTATTTAAAAGCTCAGAAGGTACGCACCAAAATTGCCGCTGATTTTAGGAATAGTTGGAAGACTGTCGATCTATTGCTAACCCCTACGGCACCAAGTGCTGCATTCGTTCAAGGAGAAAAAATGAACGATCCGATTGCAATGTATTTAAATGATATCTTTACTGTACCCGCTAGTATGGCAGGCCTACCGGCTATATCGGTGCCAGCAGGTCTTTCTTCAGATGGCTTACCCCTTGGCTTGCAATTAATAGCTAAGCCATTCGATGAAGAATTATTATTCCGAGGAGCTGGAATATTGGAGTTGGCTGCTAACTTCAAAGAGAAACCAACATTAGCAGCTTGAAACATAAAATATGGTTGTTTGCTTTTCAGGACACGAAGGTTAATGGCTGGATTTTTTGGCCTTAGGTGAACAAATATTTTAATATACCTGAGAACGTAAATTTAATTGAAACTACTTTTCAAAATTGAGAACATTGATACTAAATACCAGTTTCATTCGTTATTAGCACGCCGGAACATAATTAGAGATTAAAATGGGTGAAATATTAAAAGGTACTAAGGATGAGTGGGAAGTGGTCATTGGTCTGGAAGTCCACGCCCAGGTTTTAGCTGGATCAAAGCTTTTCTCGGGCGCGACGGCTGAATTCGGTGCGGAACCAAACTCACAGGTTAGCTTTGTAGATGCCGCGATGCCAGGGATGCTACCCGTGTTAAATGAAGAAAGTGTGCGGCAAGCTGTGCGTACCGGTCTTGCGGTCAATGCAATTATAAATTTGAGATCAGTATTCGCTCGAAAGAATTATTTTTACCCAGACCTTCCACAGGGCTATCAGATTTCTCAATACGAATTACCCATTGTCGGAGAAGGCGCTGTTGAAATTGATCTGCCAGACGGCGGTGGTAAGACTATCGGGATCGAACGGCTGCATTTGGAGCAGGATGCAGGAAAATCATTGCACGATCTTCATCCTACAAAATCATACATTGATTTGAACCGCTCCGGGGTAACTTTGATGGAGATCGTATCGAAGCCAGACATGAGTTCAGCAGATGAAGCTGTTGCGTATATCGCAAAGTTACGCTCCATACTCCGTTATATCGGGGCTTGCGATGGTAATATGCAGAATGGAAGTATGAGAGCAGACGTAAATGTTTCGGTGCGAAACCCTGGCGACAAGCTCGGCACGCGGTGTGAGATAAAAAATGTGAACTCCTTACGTTTCGTTCGTCAAGCAATCAATTTTGAGGCACGTCGCCAAATTGAAATTCTTGAGAATGGAGACATAATAGATCAAGAGACACGGCTGTATGACCCGGATCGCGACGAAACACGATTAATGCGTTCGAAAGAAGACGCCCATGACTATCGGTACTTTCCAGATCCAGATTTGTTACCACTTGATTTGGAGCAATCATATGTCGATGAATTGAAAGCAGATCTCCCTGAGCTTCCAGATATCCGGAAAAAACGCTTTGTCGCTGATTATGGACTGAGTGTCTATGATGCGAGTGTACTTGTGGCTGAGCGTGATACCGGTGATTACTTTGATTCTGTAGCGAAAAACCGTGACCCAAAACAAGTTGCTAACTGGATTACAGGTGAATTATTCGGCCACCTTAAAAAAAATGACCTTACATTAAAGGAAGCTCCAGTTAGTGCTAAAAAACTTGGCGAGCTTATCGATTTGATCACCAACAATACAATATCTGGGCGGACGGCAAAGGAAGTTTTTGAAAAAATGTGGCGAACGGGTAGCGATGCAAATGAAATTGTCGAATCAGAGGGTCTTAAGCAGATAACTGATGCTGGGGCCATCGAAATAATCGTAGATAAAATAATTGCGGAAAACCCGAAAAATGCGGATGAGGTTCGAGGCGGTAATTCGAAAGCTATAGGTTGGTTCGTCGGACAGGTAATGCAAGCGACTGCGGGTAAAGCAAATCCAAAAGCGGTAAATGAATTACTTCGCAATAAGTTAAAAGATTAGGCACCAAAGGTAGCAAAAAAATCTTTCAAAAGTTTGCCGTTTTCCTCCAAAGGGAGAATTTTTCTAGGAGTGTACTTAATCACTTCCAGGTCTTGAAAAACGATGGAAAATTATGCTGCCTTCATAACGTCATTAGAGCGTGGTCGTGACTTTACATTCTCCTCTACATCTACAATCACTTTCCCCAATGCCTCATAAAGTGCTTTGGCTGATTTCAAGTCCAACTCAACACCCACGCGAGTTCCGGCTCCAAGACCTTCATTTACGAAGTCTATAGTCACAGCGTCATTCAGCATGGCGTGATGGGGATGGTCATATGAGATCGCAGCATGTGTGAGGTTGACCCATCCTTCTGGACTCTTGCCTGACCCATCGCAGGCTACCAACTCAAGTATTGATGTGCACATTTTCAAAGTTCCCCTAAATATTTATCCGACATGCTTTTTTACAAAGGTGAATAATTTTTCCCAGCCATCATTGCATTGTTCAACTCGGTGAAGAGGCCTGTTGTAGTAAAAAAAACCGTGCCCCGCGCCGTCATACCGGTGAAATTCATAGGTTTTCCCGTGTTCCTTAAGTTTCTTTTCATGTTGATCTACTTGCTCAGCACTGGGTGCTTGATCCTCATTCCCAAACAAGGCAAGAATAGGACAGTCAAGATCCGCAGTCATATCTATAGGAGCTTGAGGTAACTTTTCATTTAGGTCCTCTTCATCCATCACTACACGACCTCCCCAGAGATCTAGGCATGCATCCGCTTTGTCGGTTTTTGAACAATAAATTACAGCGTGGCGGCCGCCAGAACACGTGCCGAAAACGGCTGCTTTACCTGTAGAGAATTGCTGAGATTTAAGCCAGTCCATTGCGGCGTCTACGTCTCCAACCATTTGGGCATCTGAAACGCCCCCTTCCGCACGTACCTTGGCAGCAACATCTTCTGCGCTGCCCTCTCCGGCGCGTTCGTAAAGATTAGGACTTATCGCTGCATAGCCGTGGTGTGCAAATTTACGTGTTGCTTCGCGGTACCATTCATCCCATCCTGGCAAATGATGTATCAGTACTATTCCAGGGAATGGACCGGGCCCCATAGGGCGGGCAGTATAAGCCTGGATGGGATCATTGTTGTGACCGTCTAGAATTATCATCTCTGCAATCATACTCTCGTAAGACATGAGTTTCCCTTCCGTAATTTTTTAGTTAGTTAACAAGAATAAAGACGCTCGGCTTCAACTAAGCAAGGGGTTCGCTGATAAAAAAAATTCTGCATAAAAGATAATTAACCTTTTACCGTAACTGAGACAGATCCAAGTCCAGCGATATGATGGTGTAATGTATCGCCCGGTTTTGCCCAATGAGTTACTACCATCGAGCCCAAAGTGACAATATTGCCGCCTTTAAGCATGTGACCTTGTTCGCAAAGTTTATTTGCAAGCCATGTAAGAGCGTTTAGTGGATGTCCCATAATCAACGAACTATTTCCACAGTCTAATTCTTTTGAATTTAGTGTAACAAATGCTTCTAAAGAGGCAAGGTCGAGCTTGTGCCAGTCTGCGATGGGTGGACCTAGGACGACACCAGCATTAAAAAAATTGTCGGCTGTCAAGGTTGGCGTATCTAGGGCCTTGAAATCCTTATACCTCGCGTCAACAAGCTCTATGGATATCATGACGGAATCTATAGCGTTAGCAATCCGCTCAAAATCGCAGGGATATCCGTTCTTGGGAAGATCAGTATCTAACAGGACGGCCATTTCTGTTTCAATTCCTAATTCGACATAATCGGCTAAATCCAAAACTGCTGAGTCCCTGAAAATAGTAGAACTAAAAATTTCGCCATATATGGGCTCGTGTATATCCATGTACTGTCGAAGAATCGGAGTGGTGCAGCCAATTTTATAGCCGGACCTGCTGCCCAGGCGGCTTCGGCTAAGTTTATCATTTAGGCTATTCTGAACTTTGTATGCTGCTTCCATATCTAATGGGCGTACACTGCTACCTAACTTGTCGAGCGCAGTATTAGCAAGGCGATGTTCCTCCAAAATGGTCGCCGCTTCATTGATATTATCTGATTTCATTCTGTTGCGACATATGGGAGGGTTTTAATTATTGAATCGAAAGCTTTATACGCAATCATCTTTAATTCTTTTTTGGTACGGTTTTGGATAGGGTGTTCAACCCATACCGTAGCAGGTTCAAAGCCAAGGGATTTCGCTTGCGCCTTTGCTGCTGATACAAACTCAGTCGTTGCTACAAGCAAACCAGGGATCTTTAACTTATCAAGAGCATTCAAATCATGCAAACTGCACGATGTGCAAGATCCTCAATCTGCGAGACTTTCAACAACAATATCCGCTTCGCGTACGATAGACTGAATGGTTAAGAGGTCAGCATTTTTTGAATTGCTAGCTTTACGATACCGCCTCACTTTAATTCCCTTCTCTGTAAATTTGGATTCAATATGATCGAGAAACTCGTCGGACCGTTCCTTGGCAATATCCAGAAGCGCGATGGTCCTTTTCTCAATATTTTCTGGAAAACATGTTGGTTTACGCAGCGTTGTTGAGGCTTCGCTGGTAGGATCCCGTAGGAATTGCGTTTTGTGCATGACTACTCCATGGTTGTGTAACAAGTTAAAATTGGTGGGTCACAGGCTGGATTTCATTACGGTTACGACCACCACCCCATCCACCTATAATGGCCGTTTGCAATCCTGCTGTTCCTCCGGCCCGAATAAGAAGGATGCCATGGTCCCTCCAGAATTTGGGCACCATTTCTTCAGCCAATTTAGGGTCAATTCCCGCATCAATGCCGTGTGCTCCTTTTATAAGATCTGACCCCGGTCGGGTGGTGTAGTGGTGTAATGCATCTTCAATGTCTTTACGCCCCCACCCATCGTTCTTGTAGATTTTGTAATGTTCTGGCGAAATGGCGACGATTACATTAGCGCATTGAACCTTTTTTGGGTGCAACTCATTGACCAGTGACATAGAAAGTGATTTTGCAAGCTGATCAGCTGACCGTGCTGTGTCATCTGCAAAAGCTTGCGTGCCATGACCGTGGTGAAGTGTCACAGCATTAGAGCCCGCTGTGCATCCGCGCGAAATATGAAGTGGCTCCCATTCTGGATCAGTTTCATCTTCTGCAAAACAGAAAGTATATTTGCCAGGGTTGCCAAAAACAGCACGATCAATCTCACCAGGGCGTCCACCGCCTACATTCCTTACAACCAGCTGCAAAGTGCGTCCTATGGTGGCGTTTGCGCGATTTCCTTGACCAAAAACATTATGACCCCAGTTCATGCCAATAGATTTAGTTATGGGACCATTTACAATAATTACCGGGCCAGAAAAAAATAAAGTACATAATACCCCGTGAAGAGTAAATTTCGGATTGAGTGCTGCTTCTGTTGAGGCAAGAATGACTGGCATATACTCAGGACGGGCCCCTGCCATGACAGCATTAATCGCAACCTTTTCAATAGTGCACTCCTTAAAATCTGGGGGCATGAGACCAAGTGTCTCATTGGGGGAGCGATTTGTACCTGCAAGCATTCGAAGAATCCTGTCGTCGGTTGGGGGGACTATTGGAAGACCGTCTGTCCAGCCCCTATCGTAAGCTTGCTCCACTGGGTCATCCCATTCAGAAAACTCTATCTTGCGCGACTCAAATCCAATCTCACCATACTTTGCCTGAAGTTTTTCATGTACTCCCGGTTCGGTCGATTTGGATCCGCAGCCGGGTTGATTTGGCGGCAGTGCGAGACCCAACCCTTTAATCCCAGTTATATGTTCCCAGCCGCTTCGGTTCCATCCGTGAGTCCGATCGATCTCTCTTTTCCCTTTGGTAACAATAAGGGTGGGGACGATATCGATTCCTAATCTGAAACTGTTCTCCAAGGTCCTGTCGTCAATTACACCGCCAGGTATGGACGGAAAATCGGGGTCATCCTGACAATAAATCTTTATGTTAGTGACTGTATGCCTAAGCTGCTCTAGCACTGGCACCACAAGCTCACAAGTGGGACAATCGCGTTTGACCACTGCGATAAAGCAATACTCATTAATAGCCATCATTCATCACCTTACATGGTGTGAACATACCTAACATACATCACGACGATTAGCACGGTTGCGCATATAAATTAAAATCCCTAATCGGGCACATCTTTAAAAACACTAAAAAAGGCATCTTTGGATTTTTTTGTCGTGACATGCTCGGGGTTAGCGTAAATCTTTGTTTGAGAGTATAATCGGCAAACGTTTTTTCGAATTGCAGATGTGCCTACCTCAATTGGTGTTGTAAATGAATTCCGTCGACTTTTTTTTGGCAACTAACTAGTTTTAACTAGACCCAATTTGTTTCCCTGCGGATCTTCGAAAATTGCAAAAGTAAGCATTCCCGGAATATTTGTTGCTGGGACAATAACTTCGCCGCCCATCTCCTCTATTCGGTCTAGATATTGTTCGGGGTCATCAACCTCGATATACATCAGAACTCCGGGGGCATTGTCATTCTCAAAAATTCCACCACTAATACCCTTATCAGCCGACTTCGTATCTATAAGCCCATAACCCAATGGGTTTTTGTCTTTAACTTCCCAACCAAAAAGAATCTGATAGAAGTCCTTGAGTTCTTTACGATCAGTAGCATTTATCTCAAAGTGCACAACAGGACAGCCCATTATACCAACCCTCCAACGTAAACCCTAAGTTTGAGTGGCAAATCGAGTATCAACGACTTCATCATATGGTATTACGCGCTTGATTAAGCCGCCGCTTAATAAAGCAGTACGTAAACGTTCAAACCCCTCCACGTCTAACAGCGTATTTTTATTCCAAATGCCATTTTTTTTGTAACGTTCAATCGCGGACGCCAATATTTCTTCTGAGAATTCGCTAAAAAATGGTTTAACCGCGCTGGCTATTTCTGCCCCACTATGACAGTGCACCCAGCCAAGAGATTTAGCCATTGCATTCGTTATTGCCTGCATATCATCAGGTCTCGTATCTAACATTGAGCGGTCAGCGTACAGGCTCGTGTAGGAGCATGCGCCTCTGTGCGCTTGTTGGTACAAAATGTGTCCACCCTCCCTAATCAAAATTTCGGTAAATGGTTCATGCAATTGCACCGCCCCTATACTTCTATTTTTCCAAGACTTTATATTTTGAGACACTGTTTGAGTGGAAATACGAGCAATAGTATCGGGATCAATATCAGCCTGTCGACAGTCGTCCTGAAGGCAGAGCCAAGGTGTTACTGCCTCACTAAAACTGCCAAGGGTAATGTTTTGCAGATCGCCTAATTTAAAATCTTTAATTTTTTTATTGCTTACAATATAAAATGGATCGCGACAAACTACTTCACAAAAACAAACCATTTCACAGAACGGATCTTGGTCATGAAAATGGAGTGCTCTCATCGGGCCGCCCCAAGAAAGTGCATCGTGTCGACCTGCGGAAGCCTTCGCTCCTTTTCCAGGTTCTGCACATTCGCCGAATTCTATGGATAAACCCTCTTCGATAAAAGCGCCAATTTCAAAGGCTAGATAGAATGGAGCGTAAAAAAGACTCCGGAAATTTTCATATAGGGTGATAGTTTTTTGCATAAATTAAGGCTCTTTGTTTCGTTTAATGGACTATCTAAATTTTATCAGGGTTTTTTTTTGGGACTTCTCAAATTAATATTCTCAGGATTGCGTTGGCGTATCCATGGGACTTTGAAAATGACTTCCACTAACCAAGCCCCATATTTTTTAACGATCTTATCGGTCACATTTACTCCCGTGATGCTATAAGGCTTAGCACGATCCAAGAAATGGCGCTTCAGCAGAACTGCAGTTATTATTGAAATTAGGGCACCAGCTATGACATCACTGAGAAAATGGACTGTTAGCATAACTCGGCTGATGGCAACCAAGGTGGCGAAAGTGATCAATAATGGTGTCGCCCGAGGAAAAATCAGAGCGAGGCTCATTGCAAGTGCCCAGCCAGTTTGTGAATGCCCCGATGGGAAGGAATTCATCGCGTGATTGGTATTGAATGGGATCAGGCCATAGATCCCATCCTCAAACATAGCCTTGGGGCGTTGGCGCCCTATTAAAAATTTTAAAATATTTATTGAGATACCTGAAATCACTAGTGTGTAAAAAACAAACAATGAATTCCTTGCGCCTGCACAAAAATGACTGCTGCATCCAAACTCAGACTGGCTCTTCTTGAGTACAATTAGCGCAAAGCAAATGAAGCAAACAAAAGAAAAACTTATATATGTACCCGCACGTCCGAGGTCGGTGATGATGCGCCAGTAATAAGCATGACTATCGGAAACCTTTACTTTAAGCGAGTTTGTCAGCCAAGGATCAATCGTTAATGCCAACACAGCACAAACAATCAATGTGATTATAGTCCATAATATCAGGGGTTTCTTTTCTATGACTTTGCCCAATTACCTTATTCCCCCGCGTGGTCGTTGATATATCGTCATAGGTATTTCTTAAAAAAGACCGTCTCTATGCTGCCCGGTTTTAATATGGGAGGCAATTGTTACGGGCAGGAAATCACACAATTCATCGCCGGTAAGTGAGGTGAGGCGATTAATTGATGCTAAAAACCGGTCTGAGTCCGGCTTTGCAATTACAGCTTCAGTAAGGCGCAAAAATTTATTTATATATTCAGTATACCCGAAGGGGCGTTGGCCTCGTGGGTGAGCGTTGGGTACAGCCATCTCAGACTCTATCACCGTACCATCGTTATATACCACCTCTGCACGAACACCGTGGTCTTTTTCCAAGGGCTCTCGTCCATCAAACCGAAGATTCCATGCCCTGTCCTCCATTGTGGTGATTTTCTTCCATAGCGAAACCGTACTCGGTCGATTAGCTCGCTCGGCAGAGTAACTTTTTTTGTGATCCCATTCCCCATCTTCTAGTGCTACAGCAAAGCAATACATTGCGCTATGATCAAGTGTTTCTCTCGAAGCTGAAGGATCCCATTTAGATTTGTTTCCAGACCCGGCACCCATCATATTGTGTGTTTTTTGTTTTGTGTGGAGAATTATACTTCGTATTTCATCGATACGTTCGAGTTTTTCACGCATGCTAATAGCAAGGTCGATAGGCACTTGTCCGTGATAACCCGCTGCATGTTCCTTCGTATAAGTTTCAAGGATGCGGCGTTTTGGTTCTCCTTTGTCAGGTAGCATTACGTCGTAGCCTTCTGGACGACTCTCCAAGTAGGAAGCAATAAAGCCGCATTCACCCTCGTAGATAGACCCCGGGCTACATCCACCGCGCATTGCTCGATCAACAGCATGGATTGATTGCATTGAAGCGTGAGCTGGAGCATTCGCTTTCCAGCTAGTTAACTCCCCGCAGCGGCCCTGGCCAGTGGTTGCGCTGACTTGAACACCATGCTGTATGGCTTGAAAAATAGTTTCAGTTTCAAGCCCTAGCATTGTTCCAATGCCACAGATTACTGATGGGACTATGTGAGCAGTGTGATCAAGCCGATTTTTAGCAAGTGGAATATTATGGGCTAACGCAATTTGAACTTCGTAGGCCGTAAGCAACCCTCGCACGAATTCTTCTCCGTTACACCCCATTTGTTGCGCGACTGCGAGTATTCCGGACATGGTATCGCCAGGATGTGCTACGTCTGCTCCATAAAAATTATCATGGAAGTCTAGTTCTCGAACAGCGGTTGCATTTGCCCATGTGGCCCACTCGCAATGGACCGCATCACAGCTAGCGAAACCGAATAATGTGGCTCCACCAGAGCGCGGATGCGCTAGTGCTTCAGATCGAGCATTAGCTACCGAGGGTGCGTTCAGCGCAGCTAATGCCACTCCTATATTATCTACGACGCGAAGCGCAGCCATTTCAGCAGCGGCGTCATCTATCGGCGCATTATCGGAAGCGGTTTCGGCTAGAGCCCACGCAAGCTGTTCACATTTTGGCAGGTTGCCTGTGGGACATACATTTACATTTAAAACACGCATGCTTATTACTTCATTGTTATATGCACCAGCCATATTATTCCTATCAGTGCTGGCTGATGCAAAATATATACTAGGAGGGAATGTTGTCCCACCCACTGAGTGATCTTAAAGATGTTATTTTTCGGACACCAATCACTGATTGATATTACCCCTGTCATTCGTTGCAAACGGCAGCACGCAACACCAAGAAGTACTATTCCGGCCCAGGGAAAGATTGGAACATAATCAATACTCTGAGGAGGGGAAGTGACGAGGCCAATCCACTGTAACCAGTCACGATTAAAAAAAGGATCACTGGCAACGCTTGGCAAAAAGCAAAACAGCACTGCAATCACAAAGGTGAAAAAAAAATTAGCTTTGAGAAAAGGGAGTGCAACGAAGCTTGCTACAGCTATGCAATGGAGTACGCCAAAAAAGACGTAGACTTGTGGCATTACTAATAATGTTCCGAATGAAACTAGCATTGCCCCCCCAGTGATTCCAATCCAACGCCGCCAAAATGCATGCCAGTTGCGCCCGTCTTCATGTGCAAGAACCATGGAAACCCCAGCTACAAATAAAAATATTGAAAGGATCACGGTTCGCGCTGAGAGCCAGATTGGATCGCTGGACAATTCTAGCTGGATATATTCGAAGTCGTTGAGATCCCATACGAAGTGATACAAGATCATAAACCAGACAGCAGTCCCGCGTAGAATGTCAAGCATTACAATTCGGTTTGATGTGGGCGGCTCACAAAGAATTGCTGTCATGGCGATGCATTAATACCGGAAAGGGGTTGAGCAACAGTGTTTCAGAAATATCTTTTCTTGAGCTTGACGCCTTATTTGTCAGTATAGTCACCACTAGAAAAATTGATATGTTCAATAGGCATAGGTGGCAGTGTAAATCGTATCCATTTTCCGGAAAGAGATGGTGTGCTAATTGCAATTGCGGAGGCATTACTGAGAAATGATAGAAAACTGTTGTAGTTGAGATGCCCAGATAGAGGCATCTGTTGTTGTGGAATAAAAACTCCTTCTCCGGCTCCATGCGAATAAAGGTCCATCGAGTATACCTCAGATAAATTGTCGAACCGTAGTTCTATATCCTCATAGGGTTTAAATGTTATTCGCTTACACTTAATATCCGTATGCTTTTCGTTTAGCCTTTTTGGTTTTATCGAAAGCATGCACTCTCCATCATCAGAGTGAATAAACAAAGCATTTACATATTTTCGTCCACTAGCTGGATCAGTACTATGTTCAATGTTCCATTCGGAGCCTATTTCAATGTCAGGGTCCATTGTCCCATCATTCGTGAACGACTGTCTTGCTAAGTTTTCTTTCTTACCTTCTTCCTCTTTTTTAGCAGTGTTTGGGTGGTCCCCGATAAACACGATTGACAGCGCCACGGCTATAATGAGGAGGGGGAGACATGCGAAAGCCAACGGGTATTTTCGAAAAAACCAAAATCCAAGCATAAGTCCGATAAGTATCACTACCCATACCATTTTCACCATCCTCAACAGTGTACTTTTCAAATTTAATTAATTACTGGCAGTATTTTATTCCAAATACACTAATTTTTCATGGTTTGCCGTCGTGCAGGCTGTTGCGGCCAAGCGGTATAATGACACGCGTTATATAAAGAGATTTTGTGATATTTCGTTTACGTCGGATACCGTATCAATCTGTTTCCAGCCCTCAACCAACGATATAAATTTTTCTTGAGGCCAGTCTCTATAGTTTGAACAGCGTTGTGCTTTTTCTGCTGTTTCATCGTAAGAAAATGGATCATGCGCTGAACCTTTGCCAAAGTCAGAACGCTCAGTGAACGTGCGCCCATCTTTGAGGGTAAAGGTTATTAAAGTGGTATAGTTCTCATAGCCTAAATCTTTGCTTTCCGAATCTGGAAAAGCGGAGTACTTGGTATTCCCAAGCATATGTTGAATGTCCGGACGCTGCACGACCTCATCAGAAAAATCATTGAGACCGAGATCTCCATCGATCAAAATTTTTACGATACAGAATTCCATCGAAAATTTACTTTGCAGGCCGGTTTTAGGATGATGATGAATGAGCGTGTCATAAATTGATTGTTTGGTTTGAATGTCTAATTTGCATACATCGTTTCTTAGAGCGTTATTTTTTTCCAGAAATTCATCGATACGACTCATGCCTGGGTGAGTTAGATTACCGCTAGGGTAGGGCTTGATCCACATTCCTGGCGATAAATAGGCCCATGGACAACCCAGCGCTTCCAATGGTGCCATATCAGCAGAATCGCCATATGCATTAAGAAATCCTATGTCCCCGCCAATAGCATCGGCTGCAGCTGTAAATCCACCCATAGCCATTTCTACTGCCAAAAGCCCAGACATCGCTCCATGGCCAGGATGATAAGGTTTCATCATTGAACCAAAATTCGCCCTTAGGCCACAAGCATGACTAGCGGCAATACCAAGGGCGGTTTTTGTCGTTTGCAGGTCAAGCCCCTTTAGTCTAGCAGCCGAAGCAGCTGAACCGAAGGCACTCATGAGAGCAGTAGGGTGAAAACCGGCAGAGAAAGAACGCGAACCTAGAGCTGAGTTTAATTTCGCCATCACTTCCACGCCAACGTGATAAGCGATAAGGAAATCCTTGCCAGTAGTTCTTTTGTTATCAATAAGTGCGAGCAATGTTGAGAGGAGAGGCCCCGTGGGATGTGTCGATCCATGATAACCATCAGCCATAGGATCGGCAGCCAGTGTGTCGTCAAAATCATCGGCATGAATCGTATTGCCATTTGCCATGGCAGCAAAAGGGGCTGGTAGGCGCATATCAGTTCCGATTACTCGTGCGCCCTTTGTGCTTGAGTAAGGTAAGAGAACGGAATTGAGTGTCTTTGCACCTTTAGAGGCCGACCCGGCGATTCCAACAGCACTTGCATCCAACAGAGAACTACGACCATAAGCTAGGGCCTCGCCGGGTATATCAGAATAGTGAGACTCAATGATAAAGCGTGCCAATAATTCTGTTGGGGTTTGGACCATTTTTTATCTCTCTCCGTGCAAGTCTTTTTTACAACCAAAATTTCATAGTTCAACAGAAATACGTTGGAAAAAATTTATACGTTTGGTGGTATTATTGATGAGCCAACCAAGTGGTAAGTATTTAGGCACCATCTACAAAAACAAAAGATCCAGTTGAAGCTTCCTCGCGGATACGGCTAATTTTTTGGTATTCCTTTGATTGGTACCATTTTTTGAGTGTGGCCATGTTAGGAAATTCTATTATTACAAGCCGTTGTGGCTTCCAATCTCCAGCTATTACCTTAATTTCTCCGCCGCGCACGATAAATTTTCCACCGAATTTTTCGATAGTTGCTGGCGTTTTTTTAGCATAATCCTTATATCGCTCTGAATCTGTTACAGTTATATCAGCGATGACGTAAGCCGGCATGGAGTAATTTCTCCTTTTTGAGGTTAATCGATATAAGAGGTAAAATTTCAAAACGGTAGTTTATCATCCTGGCCGAAACATACTAGAGGCGTGATAACGGTCCTCTTGAATTGCAGAAATGGAAATTTTTTAATGGCGATCGATTTGTATCTATGGGCTACCCCAAATGGGCGGAAGGTATCAATAATGTTGGAGGAGTTGGAGCTTCCGTATACCGAAAAGGCTATAAACATAGGGGAAAGAGAACAGTTTGCTTCAGATTTCCTGGCTATTTCCCCCAATAATCGAATACCTGCAATCGTTGATCATGATGGTCCTGGCTGCAAACCGATTTCCGTCTTCGAGAGTGGGGCCATCCTATTATACTTGGGCGAGAAGGAGGGTAAATTGATTCCGACCGATCCAAGGAAACGGATTATGTGTTTGGAATGGTTAATGTGGCAGATGGGTGGAGTAGGACCGATGCTTGGCCAAGCTCACCATTTTCTAGGCGGTACTAAGGAAGAAGTACCCTATGCCGTAGGGCGCTACGTCAACGAATGTCATCGGCTTTATGGAGTGTTGAACAAGCGTTTAGAAAACAATGAGTATGTTGCAGGCAGCGAATATTCAGTTGCCGATATAGCCATAATCCCATGGGTCCAAAGGCATGCACGTCATCAAACAAAGCTAGAGGACTTCGTTAATGTAGAACGTTGGTACAAGAAATTAACTCAACGCCCTGCAGTTAAACGGGGTATGGCATGTCTCGGGGGAATAAATTTGTAAATAATATTCTGGCGGTATGAGCCCAAGAGTATTCATTTCTGCAACACTAATGGCTCGCGTTACGTGATTCAACGTGGTGGTGCCTCTACTTTAAAATCAAAAATTAGGTGACCGCTCTCCAAGCTTGTTCTCAAAT
>CAJWLM010000005.1 GCA_913043025.1 uncultured Rhodospirillaceae bacterium | reverse complement strand
ACGTAAGGCTTTTCAGGGGCGGCTGAGGTCGAATGCGAACCTTGCAAGATCTGTCGAACTCTTTAATAAGGATTTATATAATTTAAATGCAACCGTAGGAGAGAACTTGCTCTTTGGTACGCCATTGAACCATCAATTCACGGCGGAGAGAATTTCTGAGCAGGAATGCATTAGAGCAGTTTTGGATGATCACGGTCTTACCGAAGTCTTTTTGGAGATAGGGAGAAAAGTGGCGGAAACAATGATAGAGCTTTTTTCCGATTTGCCATCGGATCACGAATTTTTTCAAACGTATAGCTTTATTTCTTCAGAACAATTGCCGACCTTCGAGCAGGCACTAGCCCGAATTGCTAGGGGAAACGTAATTGAGGAGAAGGATAGAGTAAAACTTTTGTCACTTCCGTTTCAGCTGGCTCCAGCCCGGCACCGTTTGGGGATGATAACGAAAGAGATCCAGGCTCAAATCTTGAGCGCACGGCAAGCACTTTCAAAGAATATGCCGGCGGAGTTAGCTGGAGGCGTGTCTTTCTTTGAAGAAGAACGCTTTAACCCCGAAGTCTCATTACAAGAAAATATATTGTTCGGCAAACTAGCCCATGGTTTTGCTGCTGGCGACGAGGAGATTGAAAGCACAATATCAGAGATCATTGATGATCTTGATTTGCGTGGAACCGTTATATCGGTGGGTTTAGGTTCACAGGTTGGAGTTGGAGGTGCTTTACTCTCCGGCGCTCAACGTCAGAAACTCAGTATTGGCCGCTGCATAATGAAGAACCCGGACTTATTGATACTTGATGGAGCTAGTGACACCCTAGACGAAAAATCACAGGAAGAGATGATAGAGAAAATTCTTCTCAGCAGGACTGGGCGCGGTATTATTTGGGTAATGAACAGACCGCATCGGCTCGACCTTTTTGACAATGTTGTGTTAATGAAAAATGGTAGTATTGCAAGTCAAGGATCCCCCGATTCTATGGCCAAGCATGTCAAAGCGGAGGGCTCGTAGAGCAACATATGGACATGGATATTGATGAAGAGGTTGCTCTGCTAAGAAAGACACCCCTATTCGAAAATGTCGAACTGTCTAAACTGAAACTTCTTGCTTTCACCAGTGAAAGATTGATTTTCCAGCCAGGGCAAGTTGTATTCAAACAGGGTGAGTTTGGTGACGCAGCTTACTTTATTCTTAATGGCGAAGCCCGCGTCACTGTTGAAGGGCCTAGTGGTGAATTAGAACTCGCTATAGTGAGAGCGCACGAAATCGTGGGCGAGATTGCGATACTGTGCGATGCGCCACGTATAGCTACGATCACTGCGGCGAACGAATTAACAACACTTAGAATAAGTAAAGACCTTTTTCTTAGCCTTATAGAAGAGTTTCCTAAAGTAGCGATTGAAGTCATGCGTGAGTTAGCGCGAAGACTACAGTCATCAAATTTGCAATTGCAGGCTATTAAAGTGGGAAGGCCAGGCGGTTAACTTACAATCACGGTCAAAAATGAAATTTCAAAAATATAGTTTCGTCAGGGTAGTGGCTCAATGTTAAGGAAAGTAAGATGCACATGCAATGCATCCATGGTTAAATGTAGTAACATCTTGATGTACACAAAAAAACAACCAGAAAATCTGTAAATGTTTCATTGCTATACTACTCACATCATTCATCAAGATCGCCAAGTTAACTCCCAAAAGTGCTGTTTCTTGATAGTAAATTAGAAAATAAATACAGACAAAAATGGAAACTATTAAACAACAAATCCACTCAGTGTTCGCCACGCCTATACTCATTCGTAAAGTGGCCGCGCTCACAGCGATAAATTCTCGATTACAACAGATAGTGTTGGCACACGAAACAGTTCGGCCGCATAATGTTGGAAGTAACATTGGGGGTTGGCAGTCAGATCATGACTTGATGGAATGGCCCGAAGAAGAAATGCAGATTTTTCAGCAACACTTGGCCCAAGCATTTCAGGAAATGACGAGCGCAACGGTCGACGGTTTTCCGCCCGATATGGAAATTATCGTTACTGGATGGGCAAATATCGCGCGGAATGGCTCTTATACGAGAGCGCACAGCCACGATGGGAGTTTATGGTCTGCTATTTATTATGTTGCCGTTCCACCACCCTCTGCGGAGCGGCCGTTAAGTGGAGCATTGTCATTTGTTGATCCCAGGTCCGGGATGCGAACAGCGCCGAATATGCAGCCACCGTTTGGCTATCACATGGATATACAACCGGAGGATGGGATGCTTATCGTTTTCCCTGGATACTTGCTTCACGAGGTCCACCCTTTTGTCGGGGAGGGCGTCCGAATTTCACTTTCTGCAAACGCGTTGTTAATGCCAGACATGGATTTAAATGGCGGGTAGGTGGTTTTTAGAAAATTAATGTGCCCTGCCATTTGATGGTAGGGTAGTCCGCTCCGTGGGGGCAGAAGGTCAGGTAATAGTTAGCTGAAGGTCCGAGAGGCCGTCAACATGACCCACCAGGTGATCTCCTTTGACGACGGCCGACACACCCGCCGGTGTTCCGGTCATGATCAAATCGCCTGGCTTAAGGGTGATCATCTTTGATAAAAAAGCTATCATTTCAGCGGTCGACCATATCATCTGATCTATGTTTCCCTCTTGGCGTATCTCGCCATTAACGGTGAATTGAAGTTTGCCTTTTTCGATATGTCCCACCTCAGAAACTGGATGTAGGATACTGCAGGGGGCGGCGAAATCTGGCCCCTTCGAAAGCGCCCATGGGCGAGCGAGATCTTTTGCCTCTTGTTGCATGTCTCGGCGAGTAATGTCGAACCCAACTCCGTAACCGAATACGCAATCGAGCGCTTGATTGTGAGGAATATTGGTGCCCCCTGAGGATAACGCAACTATCATCTCGCATTCTGGGTGAACGTCATTCGTTGCAACCGGGTAAGGGTAATCATCTCCAGTGAAAACTGCATCAGCGAACTTTGTGAAAAAGAATGGAGGCTCACGATTTGGATCATGACCCATTTCGCGAGCATGATCAGCGTAATTACGCCCCACACAAAAGATGCGGTTGACTGGGAATAGTTCCGGGCTGCCAGAAATATGCAGACATGGGGGGTCTGGTAAAGGCATTGCATAATTCATCGTGTTTCTCCAAACAAAAGATCTATTTTATTCTAGGCGGCGTCTATATCGTTAGTGTTGCATCGGCGGGCACTTAAGTGATTTTTCGCTGCTTCATCAAATGCTTTAAAGAGGTTAATTGCCATTTCAGAGTCTTGATCAAGAGGATACTCTGGGTGCCACTGAACTCCTAATACGAAACTGCTGCCATTTCTGAGACTGACAGCTTCAATGATGCCATCATCACTTGTGGCTTCTACAATAAGTTGATCCGACAGATCATCTATTGCTTGACCGTGCAAGGAGTTAACCATTTCCTGTTTTGAGCCGTCAACTAATTTACTTAATAGACCATTCGGTTGAATCTCAATCGGATGACGAACCGAAAAACGCTCTTCGTTATCGGCTGCGCGATTCATCCTATGCTCATTTTTACCAGCCAGTTCATGAATGTTTTGATGGAGGCTTCCGCCAAGCGCCACATTTAATTCCTGTATTCCTCGACACACAGCGAAAATAGGAAGTTTAGATTCGACGGCACTTCGTATTAATGGAAGCGATGTACCGTCGCGAAAGGCATCATGTGCAGTGCCGGGCCGACTTGGTGTCCCATTATAGCGGGCTGGCTCTACATTCGATCCACTCCCGGTAAGCAATAAACCGTCTAATCGCTCTATGATTTGGGGCGTAAAATTTACATCCCCAAATGCTGGTATTAGTAGCGGTATACAATCAGTTACACGTTTGAGAGCGTCAATATATTTTTCCGAAACTCGGTGAGCCGGTTTGCCGCTTATTTCTGTTCTACAGGCGGTAATCCCGACAATGGGTTGTTGCGTCATGAGCTTAATCTTTTCAACCTTTTAAGTGAGTTCATTCTTTAAGCGTTATTGGTCTTGATCTTCCTGTTCTGGTTCAACGTATTCAAATAAGCTAGATTCCAATTTTAGCCCCAGGCGCGTACCTTCTAAAGATACAAGAGTTTGATTGTCTTGTTCATCGCGCACAAACCACTGTTTCAACGCAAGAGGTTGTTCGTTAAACGTGAGGGTCACTGAACCCATATCTCGGTATTCTTTATTAAGAATTTGTAGATGGATAAGGCCACCAGAACGGCGGAGTCCGATAAGCTCAACATCACGATCAAAGGTTACTTTTTCACGAAGAAGAAACCTGGCAGGTGTGCGATCGAGAGGAAGGAAATTGCTTTCTTGTAGCTCTCTATCTAAATGAATGAACCATGTGCCATTTGAAATCAGTGTGTGAGGAACTGGTGGGTCGTAATCAAATCGAAAATTTCCTGGACGCTGAATTGAGACTGTTCCACGCCAGACTCTTCCGTCTGGATTAGTTTGAGCAAACCGTGCCTGCAGGGTTGTTATTCGGTTCAAATACGACAGTATTCGGCTCACGTGAGCCCTTTGACTTACCGTTAGCGGTCGGGCGCTTGGCTCAGCGAAGGAGTCTTTTATTGTGAAGCCATGCAAGCTTGCTAGTGCAAATATTAAACAAAATAATTTAGTGAGAACTCGCGAATATCTCTCTTTTCCCAACTTTATTGGCCGCACTGACAACACCTTGTTTCTCCATTTGCTCCATAATGCGTGCAGCGCGATTGTAGCCAATTTGAAGATGGCGCTGAATGAAGCTAGTCGATGCTTTTTGCTCCTGGCACACCAAGGTAACTGCCCTGTCATACAAGGCATCTGTCTCTTCTTTAACGCTTCCAAACCCACTTGTTTCATCATCTTTCTCTTCGGTCACTGTTTCATTGTACTGAGGCAGGCCTTGCAAACGTAGGTGATCAGCAACTGCTTCGACTTCTTCATCTGAAACAAAAGGCCCATGCACACGGTTCAATTGCCCACCAGGGGCGGTATACAGCATGTCACCGTGACCTAACAACTGTTCGGCACCTTGTTCTCCCAATATTGTCCGACTATCAACCTTAGATGTGACTTGAAAGCTTATGCGAGTAGGGAAGTTTGCTTTTATTGTGCCCGTAATCACATCGACCGATGGACGCTGTGTTGCCATAATGAGGTGGATCCCGGCGGCTCGCGCCATCTGTGCCAGTCGTTGAATAGAAGCCTCTATATCTTTGCCAGCAACAAGCATCAAATCGGCTATTTCATCAACCACAACGACTATGAATGGAAGAGGGTTGAGGTCTAATTCTTGTTCTTCAAAAATGGCCTTGCCAGTCTCTGTGTCAAAACCGGTTTGTATGTTTCGGGTTAGCACTTCCCCTTTTTTTGCAGCTTCCCCAACGCGTTTGTTATAGCCCTCAATATTTCTAACGCCCAGCTTCGACATCGCTTGGTATCTATCTTCCATCTCTCGGACGGTCCACTTCAGAGCCACGACAGCCTTTTTCGCATCTGTGACTACGGGCGCAAGAAGGTGGGGAATATCGTGATATATTGAGAGTTCTAACATTTTTGGGTCGATCATAATAAAACGGCAATCCTCAGGTTGCAGCTTAAATAAAAGCGACAAAATCATGGCATTCAACCCTACCGACTTACCCGAGCCTGTGGTCCCCGCGATTAAAAGGTGCGGCATTTTAGATAGGTCTGCAATGACAGGCATTCCCCCAATATCTTTGCCTAGTACCAATGGGAGTTTGTCGTTGCTTTTTTTAAAAACGTTTACAGAAAGCTGCTCACTTAAGAAAACCGTCTCGCGATCACCGTTAGGTAATTCAATGCCAATAACATTGCGGCCAGGCACTGTTGCTATGCGAACGGATATAGCACTCATGGAACGCGCTATGTCATCAGACAAGCCGATAACACGACTAGTCTTTGTTCCGGGCGCTGGCGCAAGCTCATAAAGGGTTACCACCGGACCAGGTCGAACTTTTACAATCTCCCCGCGCACCCCAAAATCTTGAAGCACGCTCTCGAGTAGATGCGCATTTTGTTTAAGTTCCTGCTTGGTATCAGCGTGATTTTTTTCTAATGAAGGGTTTGCTGCTTGCAAAAGTTTCAGAGACGGAAGTGAGAAGTTGCCGTCTTTTGGTTTAAGATCTAACCTCGATTGACGTGGAGGAGCAGCTGATTTTCTCGGGTTTTGGTACTCTCTCCTCTCTTCAATAAGTTTGACTGACTTTTTAGTAGAATTTAAAAGGGATTTGCTTGCCGGCCTGCTCTCCGCAGCATTTTGCTTCATAAGTCGGCTTGTATATGGTTGGATTACACTTCTGATACGATTAGCATGCCTCCAAATAGACCTAATCCCGATCACCCACTCAGACTTGGTGAAAGCTAGAAGATAAAGAAACAATGTGCAGGCGAGCAATGCTGATGGCAGCCAAATAAACATTTTGTTAAAATCATTACTCGATGCCCAAGGTAAGATAACATTTACTGCCAGTATGTGACCAGTTATGCCGCCATGACTGATAATTTCGGAGCTCAGCTCCGTATCAGTAACGAGAGCTATGGTCGTAGCAGAAAGCATTAGAAGTATTGGAAAAAAACAGACACGGAGCCAAAATTTTGAAATTTGTTTCGATATGGTTGTTTGAACGCCCCACGATGCAAGTATGGGAATCGTTAAGTATGCCGCGTAGCCGAAAATCTGGAGAAAAAAATCGCTTATCAAAGCACCGCTGCTGCCCATAAAATTCTGGGCTTTAATACCTGTCGCGGTATTGAGTGAAGGATCGCCACTTTGATGACTCAGCAACGCCACGGTAAGAAATAAGGATAGTGTTACGAGTCCTATCCCGGCTGCTGCTCGTCGAGTACGCGCAATTTGCTCTCTGAGCTGAGTTGGAAGGAACGGTGTTTTTTTCGTGGCAGAGGCCATTAGATGTTAACCCTGTAACACTACAGAAATTCTCTCAAGTGCTTCTACTGCCGTTACCTTGTCATGGACTAGGCACACGCGTAAATACTGTGAAACTGGATTAACTCCTGTGAAGGGATCATCCTGGGCCATGTAGCCTCCCGGCATGCACTTGACCCCGGCTTCACTCCATAGTTTTAGAGCGGTTTCCTCGCCGTCACCTACATCAAGCCAAAGGTAAAATCCGCCTGAGGGGTTTGAAAACCCATTAATGTGGCCAAGAATTTCTTCAGCTGCTGTGAAAAGGCTATCATAGTGAGCACGATTAATTTCAACATGCGCCTCATCTCTCCACAAAGCTTCTCCTGCGGCCAATATCGGAAGTGGAACTGCGACTGAGGCATAACTCCTAATTGTTCTATACAAGTCAATTAATTTAGGGTCGCCAGCGACAAATCCACAGCGCAGCCCGGGCGCAGACGAACGTTTTGAGAGTGAATGCAATACAAGGACATTATCCATACTCCCATCGAGTTGAGCGCAAGCTTGTAACCCTCCGATTGGGGGTGTTCCTCTGTAAATTTCTGAATAGCATTCATCAACTACTAATACGAAATCATGTTGACGGGCCAGCGTAATCAATTCGGTTAGGTAAGTCATTGATGCGCTGGCACCTTGGGGATTGGATGGGTTGCACAGATAGACCAAAGCAGTTCGTTCAAGTATATCCGGACTGACACCGGCATAATCTGGCATGAAATTATTTTCTGCCGGCGCGGAAATTGGGTAGGGCTTACCTCCAGAGAACACTGCTGCACCATAGTAGACTTGATAGACTGGATTAGGGACAAGAACGGCATACGGTTCAGTGCTGCTGCTTGGTGGGTCGCGTGGAACTGCAAGCAACCCCATATGGAAGAGCGCTTCCTTTGTGCCAGCGCATGGAAGAATATTGACTGCTTCATCTATCATTTCTTCGGGCAGCGTGTAGCGTTGTGTAAGCCAAGAAGCGCAGGCCGAACGATAACTCTTGGTGCCGGGGTGGGGCGGGTATTTAGCCCACTTACTTGAATTTCCCCCAATAATTTCTGCTACGAAATCGGGCGGCGGTATTTTTGGCTCGCCAATTTGCAATGCAAGCTCTGAAAAACCATCGGGTTTGGGCACCTTTTCCAAGAGGTTATTAAGACGCCAAAATGGGTAGGTCGCAAGTTGATCAAATGCCGGGTTGTGCATTGCGCTACTAAAATTAAATAAAAATACCGTAAGTAATAATACCCTTTATTTGAGTAATAGGTAAATAAAAATTATTTTTAATCTCTTTAAATGTTGCGAAATCAAAACAATGATATTTTAAGAAAAAAATGGGGGAAGACTTAGCCTTCCCCCAGAGGTTTTGTAGGTAGTTAGGGATTTATTTTGTGCTCTGTCCGAATTCGGGATATGCGTCCATACCCAATTCATCTTTATCTAAGCCGATAATTTCCGCTTCTTCATCGACTCTGATGCCAATTGTAACCTTAAGCAGGTACCATGTGATTGCACTAGTAACGACTACGAAAGCGCCAATAGACACTATTCCTATTGCTTGGGTGACCAATGAACCGCTTCCAAATATGCCGACTGCGAGAGTGCCCCAAATGCCGGCGAATAGATGCGCTGAGATTGCTCCCACAACATCGTCAATCTTTATTTTATCCAGTAATGGTACAGTAATCGTGACAATGACGCCCCCAATGGCTCCAATCACACATGAAAGGAGGTGATTTTGAAGGTCAGGGCCCGCCGTTATCGAAACCAAGCCAGCAATCGCTCCGTTTAGCGCGAAGGTGAGATCTATCTTCTTATATAACACTTGGGCGGCTATCATTGCGGCGATTGTGCCAGCTGCTGCTGCAAGGTTGGTATTTACATATACGATGGCAATAGCGGCCGCGTCTGCAGCACTACCGAGGGCCAGTTGTGATCCCCCGTTGAAACCAAACCAGCCAAACCAAAGAATGAAAGTGCCTAAGGTTGCCAATGGCAAGTTTGCTCCCGGGATTGGTTGAACGGAGCCGTCCTTAGCATACTTGCCTTTGCGAGCACCCAAAATTATAGCACCCGTTAGCGCCGCCCATCCACCTGTAGAATGAACTAGTGTGGAACCGGCAAAGTCTGAAAATCCCATTTCGTCGAGCCAGCCCGCTCCCCAAACCCAAGAAGCTTGAATTGGGTAAATAAAACCAGTCAGAACTACGACAAATATGAGAAAGGGCCACACTTTAATTCGTTCTGCCACTGTACCGGATACAATCGATGCGGCAGTAGCAACAAATACCATTTGGAAAAACCAGTCTGACATCACCGAATAACCGGCTCCATTAGCAGCTTTCACAATTTCTGGAGTGACTTTCTCAGCTGTTGTCGCTGCGAGAAGATCTATCTCGGCTTGGGAAGTATTGTAAAAAAGACTAAAGCTTCCTATCCAGCCGCCTGCTGGAACATCAGTGTACATTAGGTTATAACCGATGGCGTAAAACATAATTCCGGCTATTGAATACAAAGCCATGTTTTTTAGACAAATGGCTGCTGTATTCTTTTTACGAACCAGCCCAGACTCGAGCATAGCAAACCCTGCCGCCATCAGCATCACAAGAAAGCCGTGTACAAGAAAAGAAAAAGTATTAAATACAAAGGCCGTTTCTTCTGTAACAGCTGCGTACGCTGGCATAGAAAAACCTACCGTGATGAATGACGCTACGCCAAAAGAACGCGTTAATTTTAAAATTGATGTCATTTTTAGTCTCCCTTAGAGTGCGTCGGCGTCAGTATCGCCGGTTCTGATACGTACTGTTTTGATGAGGTCGGAAACGAATATTTTTCCGTCACCAATCTTTCCTGTGCTAGCAGCGGCCTGTGCGGCCTCTACGATTGCTTCAACTTTACTTTCTTCGCACGCTACTTCAATTTTAACTTTTGGTAGAAAGTTGACGGCGTATTCAGCTCCCCGGTAAACTTCCGTTTGCCCCTTTTGTCTTCCGAAGCCTTTGACTTCGCTAACGGTCATTCCCTCAACGCCTAAGCCGGTCAATGTTTCCCGCACTTCATCCAATTTGAACGGCTTTATGATTATCATCACTAATTTCATGTGGCTTGTAATGCTTTTGGCCATAATTGATACCTAACTGTTTAGGGTTAAAAACTTATCCTCTCACTTTACTGACGTTTGTCTTTGTTAAATCAAAAACCATGCCGGTTTGTTTATTTTAAAAAATATCAATAACATCATATGGTTAAGGTATTTTTTCTTTTGCCCTAAACGGACCGCAAAGCTATAAAGAACAAAAATTAATCATCATATATAAAAATGATTAAAAATTAGGCATAATAATGGTGGTGTAACCCTGGACAGCCGGAAATAAAAAAGTATTCTTAAGAGTATGAGCAATATTGCAGATATTTCAGCAGATATCCTTATTGTTGGTGGGGGTATTGTTGGTGCCACCCTTGGCATCACTCTGAGTAGGGCTGGTCTTAAAGTAACTTTAGCAGACCGTTTGGCTCGTGAGGCTGACACAGCAAAGAACTATGATGGCAGAGCATCTGCGATTGCAAATGGCTCCGTTAACATTTTAAAGGGAATAGGGGTTTGGCCAGATCTCGAGGCCAACGCGTCTCCCATCTGGGATATTAGGGTTGCTGATGGGCACCCCTTACGCGGTATCTCTCCTTTGTTCCTGCACTACGACCACTCGGACGTTGGAAAGAGTCCATTCGGGTATATTATTGAAAATCGCTCAATCCGAGAGGCACTGAGAGCTGTTGCTTCGGATTGCAAAACCTTGAAGCTTGTCCAGTCTGCAAATGTGGTATCAGTGCAGCGAGGACCATTCGGTGTAATCGCTGAGACCGAGTCGGGGATCCGATTAAGTGCTTCTTTACTCATTGCAGCTGATGGACGCGGATCGCAGATCCGCAATGAAGCGGGGATTAAAACACGTACTAAAATGTACGACCAAAAATCCATTGTCTGCAATATTCGTCACGAGCGGGATCATGCTGGCACTGCTGTTGAATTATTTCTTCCCGGAGGACCTTTCGCAATGCTTCCAATGACCGAGCATCGTTGCAACGTTGTCTGGACTGAGCGGATAGATCTTGTAGATCATTATATGGCACTCCCGGAAGATAGGTTTTTGAAAGAACTCAGCCAACGGTTCGGAGGCTGGTTAGGTAAGATTGATTTGGTCAGTCAACGTCATGTGTATCCACTCGGCATGTTGCATGCCGAGCGATACACTAGCCAAAGATTAGCACTCGTGGGCGACGCTGCGCACGCAATCCACCCCATAGCGGGGCAAGGACTGAATTTAGGGCTTCGTGATGTTGCTGCATTGGCAGAACTTATTGTGGACACGGCTCGTGTTGGCGGCGATGTTGGTTCAAACAATGTTCTAGCTCGCTATGAACGATGGCGGCGCTTCGACAATTTTGTTTTAATAGCCGTGACCGATAGCCTTAACCGCCTTTTCTCAAATGACATAGGCCCCCTGCGTCTCTCTAGAGATATGGGGCTTGCTCTAGTTGATAAACTGCCTTTGGTAAAAAAATTCCTCATGCGGCACGCAATGGGTCAAGTTGGGAAGTTACCGCGGCTGGTGCGCGGAGATGCGCTTTAAAACCGGCATGTTGGCTCTAAGGCGTCTCAAACAGCTATGGTGATCGGCTAAGACCGTTTTCTTTAAGTGACTGCAAATAATCCTGCCAAATGGTATCTTGGTCACGACCTAACCGATAAAGGTTTTCCCAAGTATAAATTCCTGTGTTGTGAAGATCGTCAAAATGAATCCGTATCGCATAACGACCTACTTTTTCGACATTCATCACTGCCACGTGTTTTCGGCCTGCCACAATTTTTTTTTCACCGGGGCTATGGCCACGCACCTCCGCTGACGGACTTTCAACCCGAAGCAACTCAGCAGAAAGACTAAATATATTGCCATCCTCGAATTCAATGTCAATTTGCCGCTTACTTTTGTTGAGACGAATTTCAACGGGCCAATGTTTGCTGTTAGACTGCATTAAAGGATTCGATGCGGGTTCAAAAGAGGGTGTTAATCAAGAGACCGTGCTTCGTCAGGCAACATAATAGGTATTCCGTCTCGTATTGGATAGGCTAACTTGCCTTGTTCGCTTATCAATTCTTGTGCTTCGTGATCATAACGTAATGAACATTTAGTGACGGGACAAACTAATATTTCTAGTAATTTTGGGTCTACGGAAGGTGTGTGTTCGTCTGCCATCGTGATACTCCAAATATGAAATAATCCCAGAAGTTATCAATTAGTAAATTAATTGTTGCCCAATCCGCATGTTGCTATCCAAAAAAGCTCATTGCCTGTCAAAATTCTCGCCGCCTAAGCTCATAACGGCCATGCTTACCAACGTGGTTAATACCTTTATTCTCTCGGGAACAGTTACTGCTTCTAGTAAAGCTTGTTTTTCAGGTGGCTCAAAAGGGCAAATCATCGCTACTGAAGTTATGAGTCGTTCACAAGGTGCTTCCTCAATGGCATCCCAATTTGCATCAATTTTATTAATAGCAAAATACTTTTTCAATGATTTTAAAAACACGTCTCTGTCAGGTATATCATTATTGTTATCATTTAGATCGTGGGAATAAGGGCTCCAATCGGGCTCTATTAGGCGACAGCCATTTTTTGGGGCTAATTCCCGATTTATGTTGAATCGCGCAATTCCCTTTAAGGTTATAAGGTATCGTCCGTCTTCAGTTTCCTCAAAGCTCACAATGCGACCGGCGCAACCAGTATTATAAACTGGTTGATCACCGACAATATCATCACAGGGGCGGGGTTGGATCATACCTATCATCCGGTCTCCGCCCAAAGCATCTGATGTCATGTTCAAATAACGTGGTTCGAAAATATTGAGAGGCAAGAAGCCACCTGGTAAAAGTAATACGCCAGGTAACGGAAAAATAGGCATTATGTCGCCGAGATCTTCAAACCCGGGGTCAAAAACACTCATGAGAAAAGTATTAAAGAGAGTTGTTGGCGACCATTCAGCGTCGCTGGATCATCATTACCCAAAGCATCAAACATCTTTAAAAGCTGTTCCCTGGCTGAATTCTCATTCCAGCCTCTGTCTCTTTTGATAATATATAGTAAGTGATTTATGGCGTTCTCTTTGTCTCCCTGCGCGAAAAGAGCTAAAGCTAGATCGAATCGTGCTTGGTGGTTACCTGGATCTTCAGTAATTTCTTTTTCTAAGTTTTCTGACTGATTGGCCGCCACAGCGCCGGCCCCTGCGAGCTCCAAACTAGCGCGTACTGAACTTATATCAGCATCCCCTAGTTTGTCCTCCGGCACATCAGCCATCAATTTTTTTACAGCATCAACATTTCCTTCGGCTAATAAACATTTTGCGAGGCCTGCTACCGCTGCTGTATTATCTGGTTGTTGTTGAAGAATCTGGTCGTAAAGCGCGCCTGCGTTTTGAGTGTCGCCTCCCGCGAAAAGTTCTGCTGCATGGCCCAGCGCTTGTTCCAATGGTGATGGCTCGGCGGTACCGCCGGTACGTTGAATTGCCCGATCGATGAAACTCCGTATTTGGCTCTCAGGCTGCGCACCTACGAAACCATCAACAGGCTGTCCGTTCACAAATGCAAAGACCGCCGGTATCGACTGCACTTGCATCTGTTGTGCTATCTCCGGATACTTTTCAATATCAATTTTAACGAGTTTTACACTTCCGCCTTTCTCTAGAACGATCTTTTCAATGATTGGACCCAACTGCTTACAGGGACCACACCATTCAGCCCAAAAATCCACTATTACCGGCGTGTCCCTACTCGCTGCCATAACGTCTTCCGCAAACTCAGCAGAAGAACTTTCCTTAATAACAGTTGGATCCCCGGTAAGATTACCGATTGAGGGCTGATCCCCGGGTGTAACGTCCTTCATGTGCACTACCATCCTTTGTTTTGAGCTAACCAAAAAAGTTTATCAGAGCACTCACGTTTACAAAACAGACGACTCAACAGTTAGGACGGCTATCCATACAAGTCAATTGCGCGAAATCAACGATTTTCGGTGGATGATGATAAGCTTCTAAGAATCGGAGTAAATCTTTCACGGCGATAGAGACGGTCATATTGTTTCGAAGCGGATGAGCATTAATCTCACAATAGTGTAAAAAGTTTTGATCGAGCACTACTTTTACGTTTTTCCTTTTGTCATTCATTATGGCGAAAGGAGTAACTGATCCTGGTTCAACACCCAAGGTTTCTTTCAGCATTGTTGTGTCGCCAAAAGAAAGGCTGCCACTTGCACCTAAAAATCGACGAAGAGGTTTGAGTTCTATAATTTGATTTTCAAGTGCCGAAACAAGCCATAGATTTTTCTTTTTGTCTTTTAGGAAGAGATTTTTTGTGTGTGCGCCCGGCAGCAAACCCGTCTCCTTTTTAGATTGTTCCACGGTATAAACTGCTGGGTGTGTAAAGCTTCTGAAGTTGATCTGAAGTTTTTCGAAACAGCGGAACAACTCAGCTGGAGTGCAAAAATTCGTATTAACCATAAGCTTCACCATTGCAGTTTGTTGATTTCTGCGAGCTAGGTCTTGCAAACCGTGTCACCTCACGTATTATCTGTTGGTATGATCGCGGGCGTAGCTCAGGGGTAGAGCGCAACCTTGCCAAGGTTGAAGTCGTGAGTTCGAATCTCATCGCCCGCTCCAATACTTGAGAAAGGGTTTTCGCGCTCGTAGAGATAGGGTTTGATTTTTGCAGGTCATTGTCAGCAGCATACAACACTCATTTATGAAGTAAAAAGAACATGCGGGTATGAAGAACAAAAAAAGAGACAGTATACCCGCTGCATTAGAGGCTGTGCAGGATGGGGACACCGTATTCTTCGGAGGTTTTGGTACGGGGGGGGTGCCCATTGCTTTGATAAAGGGTCTGACTGATAAAAAGCTTTCGGGTCTGACCATTGTTTCTAACAATGCGGGTGCGGGTCACAATACTATTGCTACTTTACTCCAAAGCGGAGCGGTTAAAAAGGTAATCTGCACATTCCCGTACTCTCGCGGGTCGGTGATTTTTAATGATTTATACCATTCGGGGAAGATTGAACTAGAGCTTGTCCCACAGGGAACACTTGCTGAAAGAATGCGTGCGGGAGGTTCTGGATTGGGTGGATTTTTAACCCCAACGGGGCTTGGAACTGAAATAGCTGAAGGCAAACCCCACATAGATGTAGATGGAAAAACTTACGTGTTAGAAAAGGCACTTCGTGCTGATATAGCATTAATAAAAGCACATAATGTTGACCTTAGGGGGAACCTCACTTATCGGTTGGCTGCGCGCAATTTTAACCCAGTGATGGCTATGGCAGCAGAGTACACAATAGCACAAGTGAGCGCTGAAGTGCCGTTGGGCGAAATCGATCCAGAAAGCGTTCACACCCCTGGCGTTTATGTAGATACCTATGTGATTGACAAAGGAGAATATGACGAATGAAAAATATTCCCCTACCAATAGACCGTCTCTTGAGCAGAGATTCTATTGCAAAGCGATTGGCAGTTGACCTGCAACCGGACTGGGTTGTGAACCTCGGGATTGGTATGCCCACACTCACGACGAAATATGTGAAAGCCGAACAAGACATTGTATTTCATAGTGAAAACGGAATTATTGGCATGGGTCCTCCTCCACCAGCCGAAAGCCAGGACGATGACCTTCGCGACGCAGGAAAGAATTTTTGCACACTTATTCCTGGTGCCGCGTTAGTGCACCATGCGGATTCTTTCTCTTTGGCCCGCGGTGGAAGACTTGACTGTGCAATACTCGGCGCTTTTCAGGTTGCAGCAAATGGCGACCTCGCAAACTGGCGCTTGCCGGGGGATCCAACTGGTAACATTGGGGGCGCCATGGATATTGCTACTGGAGCGAAGGAAGTTTTCGCAATGATGACTCACGTTAATAAAAATGGGGAGCCAAAATTGACAGAAAAGTTAACGTATCCAGCGACTGCCCTCTCCTGCGTTACTCGTGTATTTACTGATATGGCTGTAATATCAGTGACAGACGATGGATATCTTCTTGAAGAAACGGCGCCCGGTATAAGTGCTGAAGAAGTGCAGTTTCACACAGATGCCAAGTTGAAGGTGGCCGCAAATTTGCGTGATATTGCCGCGTAGGCCAATGCTTTTGAACAAGTGATGCTCGTATTTTTCCGAGACTATAAGAAATACGTAATTACAGCATTTAAAGCCATAAGATCAAGAATCTGAATGAGTATGGTGAATCGTAAACTCATTTTTGCTTGGTGTCTTTATGACTGGGCAAACTCTGCATACAGCACAGTTATTGGGACATTTGTTTTTAGTGTTTATTTTGCACATGAAATTTATGGTGATCCTACTGGCGGGAGTGTCGTGTGGGGCTACACTATTGCAGGTGCAGGTCTGTTCGTTGCTTTATTTGCGCCATTTGCGGGTGCTATTGCTGATCATGGAGGTCACCACAAAAGATGGGTGGGTTTAGCGACCGCTACGATTGTTTTTGCATCAGCCTTATTATTCTTTGCTGAACCCCACGAACGATTTGTTGTGTTCTCGTTGATATTGGTTGCTGTTGCTACGGTAGGGTTCGAATTTGGAACGATTTTCTATAATTCCACCTTGCATCTAGTAGCCCCCAGAGCCCAGCTAGGAAGGGTTTCAGGGTGGGGTTGGTCATTAGGGTATTTTGGCGGGCTTGCCTGTCTTTTTGTTGCTTTAGCTACGTTAATAAAACCGGATTTGCCATGGTTCGGGTTTTCCAAACAGAACGCTGAAAATATTCGGGCAATTGGCTTGTTGGTTGCAGTATGGGTTGGTTTGTTTGCGGTTCCATTTTTTATTTATATGCCCGCTAATAAAAACTTTGGTGCTGGCTTAGCACAAGCGATTTACGTTGGTTTACGGCAATTAAGCAGTGCTGCTCGCAGAATGAAATCAAATCGCCCAATGGTTTTGTTCCTTGTGGCAAGTGCAATCTATCGCGATGGATTAGCCACGTTATTTACGATCGGAGGTTTGTACGCTGCTGATGTACATGGCATGACCATTGATCAAATAATGCTATTTGCGATCGCACTTAATTTTTCAGCTGGGATCGGAGCTTTTATTTTCGCATGGGTCGATGATTATATCGGACCTCAGCAAACAGTGCTGATCGGTCTTGCCGGATTAGTCATATTCGGTATCGCTATTTTATTTATGGAAAGTAGGGCAACTTTTATCGCTCTTTCTATCGGGCTCGGAATATTTGTGGGACCGGTGCAGGCAGCTAGCAGGTCGCTCGTTGCCAAGCTGTCAGCGAAAGACAACGAAGCAGAAATGTTTGGATTCTACGCTTTAAGTGGCAAATCGGCAGCTTTCTTAGGACCCTTTTTCTACGCTGCGTCCACAGACGCATTTGACAGCCAACGTGCGGGGCTTGTGACCATTTTAATGGCGTGGGCTTTGGGGGGCTTGATCTTAGGCTTTGTGCGACCGAAAGCTATTAATGCCTGAAATGTCGTATCCCAGTAAATACCATTGTAATACCTGCTTCGTCCGCTGCATCGATAACTTCTTGGTCACGTATTGAGCCGCCTGGCTGTATCACTGCGGTTGCACCCGCGTTGATTGCTGCAATCAGACCATCTGCAAAGGGAAAGAAAGCGTCCGATGCTACAACAGAACCTTGTGTGCGCGGTTTTTCTTCCTGGGCCTTTTCTGTAGCCTCTTTTGACTTGAGAGCTGCAATGCGGGATGAATCGACCCGGCTCATCTGGCCCGCACCAATGCCTACAGTTGCGCCATTTTTAGCATAAATGATCGCGTTTGATTTGACATGCTTACATACTATGAAGGCGAATTGAAGGTCTTCTAATTGTTGGGAAGTTGGCTGGTTTTGGGTTGCGACCTTCAATTCAGACTTGTTAACACGGCCGTTGTCGCGCGACATTGCAAGATAACCACCTGAGATGCTTTTTAACTCCTGCCCGGGGGCCGTGGGATCAGCCATACTTCCTGTTAGCAGGACTCGCAATTTCTTTTTATTTGATAGAATTTTCATTGCTTTGGCATCTGCTTCTGGCGCTATTACGACTTCAGCAAAAAGTTTTGCGATCTGGTTGGCAGTAGGTTCTGTAATGATATTGTTGAGTGCTACAATTCCACCAAAAGCGCTGACTGGATCACATGCTAAAGCTTTTGAATATGCTTCACTTAAATTTTGGCCAACAGCAACGCCGCATGGGTTTGCATGTTTAATTATTGCGCAGGCAGGCTGAACAAACTCTGAAACTAATTCAAATGCGGCATTTGTATCATTGAGGTTATTGTAGCTCAGTTCTTTACCCTGAATTTGCCGCGCTGTGGCTACGCCAGGCCTCGACACTCCGCCCGTGTATAGGGCTGCCTCCTGATGGGGGTTTTCCCCATAACGCAGTTTCTGCTGAAGCTTCCCTATGCTGAAAAGCCGTTTAGGGAATGATTCACCTTGAGTATTTGAAAACCAGCCCGCAATCATGCTGTCATAGGAAGCAGTATGCGCGTAGGCCTCTGCAGCTAGCTCGCGGCGTAGTTCTAGCGTAGTTGCTCCTTGGTGAGCACCCAAAATCTCTTGAACTTTATTATACTGGCAAGGGTCGGTAACTACAGTCACTGAGGCGTGGTTCTTGGCAGCGGCCCGTATTAATGTTGGACCACCAATATCAATATTTTCTATGCATTCTTCGAATGGTGAGCCTTTGGAGACTGTCTCCTCAAAGGGGTAAAGGTTCACCACTACCAAATCTATTGGTGTGATGTCATGCTTGTGCATCTGAAACACGTGGTCATCAAGGTCGCGGCGCCCTAGAATACCGCCGTGGATCTTTGGGTGTAATGTCTTAACACGTCCATCAAGAATTTCTGGGAAACCCGTATGCTCGGCTACTTCTGTAACCTTTATGCCAGCCTCAGTCATGATTCCAGCTGATCCGCCAGTCGAGAGGACCTCAACACCAGCATTTTCTAAAAAGCGCGCAAAATCAATTAATCCTGTCTTGTCAGAGACAGAAATTAATGCGCGAGAAACCGGCGTTTCATTCATTTATTTTTCCTTATAAGCGGTTCATTTTTATTAAAGGGTTTGTATTCAGGCACTAGCTCGGCGAGATGCCGTAAAGTAACCGATAAATCGCCGGCTTGAGCAGACGCTGTAATTATCGTGAAATTTTCTTTCAGGTAGTTCAACTCTCGAGCTTTAGGTGCGGCGAGAAATAATCCAGGGCTCTGCGTCGGAACCAGGTTTTCTGAGACATGAAGTAGTTCCTCGTGCAATTTCTCCCCTGGGCGAAGGCCAATGATATTGATCTTCACATCTTTACCGGGCTTTTGGCCAGAAAGGCGTATTACTTGTTCCGCTAAATCATAAATTCTCACAGGTGCACCCATATCCAGCACGAAGATTTTTCCACCGGCTTCCGCGTCCTCTGATCCCCTTGCGGATGCTTGTAATACAAGCTCCACGGCTTCGCCTGTAGTCATGAAATACCTTGTAATGTCTCTGTGGGTGACAGTGAGAGGCCCACCTTTCGCCAGTTGACTTTGAAAGAGAGGTACAACCGAACCGGTAGAGCCCAAAACATTTCCAAATCGGACTGTGACATAGCGGGTTCCGCCGCTTGGTCGTTCGGCAACATCAAGTGATTGGCAATAGCATTCTGCAAGTCGTTTTGTTGCCCCCATAATGTTGGTGGGATTGACTGCCTTATCAGTGGAAATTTGTACCATAATCGCGACGTCTGCTTGTTGACAAGCATCGGCTACGATCTGACTACCGATTGTATTGGTCAAAACACCCTCTAGCGGGTTTGCTTCAACCAGTGGCACATGCTTCAGCGCTGCCGCATGAAACACCAGTTCTGGCCTGAGCTGAGAGATAATACTTTCCATCCTTTTTCGATCACGTACACTTCCCAGTACAGCTTTTCGGGATAGGTTTTTATGGCGATTTCCAAGTTCCATGTCGATCTGGTAAAGATTATACTCTGCATTATCTAGAAGCGTAATATGTTCAGGATTATAATCTGAGATTTGGCGCACGAGCTCTTTGCCAATTGTGCCACCGGCACCGGTAACCAAAACTTTCTTCCCTGCAACGAGCTTCTTAATTGCGCCCCTGTCCAAGACAGCTTGTGGTCGTCCAAGTAGGTCTGAAAGATCAATTGGTCTTATCTCGGTGGTGCTTTCAAGGTCCATTTTAAGTTCGGTGAGCAGCGGCAACCGCGCCATCGTAATTCCATGTTGTTCTGCAATCTCTAACATTTCGCGGACGGTTTCACCGGCCAGATCTCGGTTTGTCAGAATAATGCGCTGCAGACCAACATCTGAATATTTTTTTAATACTCTATCCAAGTCATTGAGTTCAGCTAGTACAGGTACCCCATGTATTTCACGGCCAACTCGACCATTGTCTTGGTCTATAACGCCAATGATATGATATGCGGAGTTTCGGTCACGAGCTTGTTCGCGAATAAACGTCTCAGCGGAATCACCGGCACCAATCAACAGAACTGAAACCCGGCGGTGTGAAATTTTATTAACCATATCGCCCACGTGGCGGTCCTTTATCAATCGATAACAAAACCGTGGACCACCCAGCAGCGCCATAAGTAAAAACCATTGTATTAATGGGGCCGAGCGCGGTATGCCTTCGAGGCGGGTCAAAACAAACAAAATAGAGAAAAAGATTATTATCGCTAACGTCACAGCTTTAGTAATCGTTAGAAGGTCGTTGATTGAGGCGTAACGCCAAATTCCCCGATACATTTTAGAAAAAACAAAAGCGCCTACAGCAGTGATTGAGAACCCAGCATTAGCAACAGCAATTTCCGAATTCATAACTAGCCAGAACTCATCGCCTAGACGCAAATAGAGTGCCAATGGCAAGGATATTGTCGCCATGGTCGTGTCGTGCACAAGCGCTATGCGAGCACGGTTAAATCGTGGAAATAAAACCATTGAGAAGCTTAATAGCGATGGTAGCGGTTTGTTACAAGGTTACCGATTTTCGCTCTCCTTAGTTGTTCGCCACCAAGCCGCAGTTTCGGCTATGCCTTCTTTAAAGCTATATGGTGGATGCCAGTCTGGGATGTTGCCGTCAACAGTAAGAGACCCAATAAGACGATGGATCATATCTGCCTTCCCTGTGACATAGCCTGCGATCCTTAGCAATACAATTGGGGCCGGAAATAATCTAGTTGGACGATCCAGAGCAGCGGCGAGTGTTCGAATTAGGGTCTCGGTTGAGACGGCTTCGTTGTCACTCGGCAAATAAATGCCTGGAGGTGCATCAAGGGCGACGCATATAGCGTCCGCGAGGTTACCAACATATAATAAGCTCCTTGCATTTTTAATGTTTGCAAGAGGAAGAGGCAGGCCAACCTCCACGATTCGCATCAACCTTTGGAAATTTCCTCGCACATACGGACCGTATACCAAAGGAGGGCGAATGATTGTAGTACCCATGTTTTTGATCTTTTGGAGAAGAAGCTTTTCAGCGGCGGCTTTTGAACGACTATAGGGATCGCTGGGGTTGACCATTGCATCACTGTCGAATGGGCGATCATTCTGATCGCCAAGCACTTTAACGGTGCTTATAAAAATGAATTTTTTTACACCCATTAAGTCTGCTTGTTGTGCCAAATTCATCGTTGCATTGCAGTTAGCTCGGAAATACGATTCGTTCACGGCAGGATCATTACCTTTTTCACCTAACCTATGTACTTTAGCTGCTAGGTGCACCACTGCGTCGATGCCGTTTAGGTGTTGCCGCCAGTCCATGTCAAGTTCGAGATCACCTATTTCGCGGCGGCCCACACCTTTCACATTCCAGCCTGCATTTTCAAGGACTGGCGTCAAATGCCGTCCCACGAAACCACCGGCGCCAGTTACTAAAACATTCCTCATCACTTGACCATCCACATCATTACACTGACGGTTAGAGTTGTTGCAGCTAGAATTGGCAAAAATGGCTGTCCAAACTGGAGATGAGCAAGCCCAACAAGGATTAGCCCAAGAATGGCCACCGCAGTCGTAACTTCTGCGTGCGATTTCCCGGCACTTACTGCTTGTTGATAAAAATGCTCTTTGTGAGCACGCCAGAATGGCTCGAACCTTATTAATCGGCGAAACAGCGTGATTGTTGAATCTAGGAGAAAATAGAGTGGAAGGATTAGCGCGACCTGCCAAGCCCCTCTCATAGCAACCAATAGGAGGAGTCCCCCTAGTATGTAACCCAGCGGAATGCTGCCAACATCGCCAAGGAATAATTTTGCCGGGGGCCAATTCGACTTCAGAAAACCCATGGTTACACCGAGAACGCTGAGTGATAGCCAAGGCTCTGGTGCAAGCGATGGGGATGTAATACTCAAAATCGCGAGACCGGAGGAAATGACCATTGTCTCGATTGAGGCAATTCCATCTATGCCGTCCATAAAATTGAAAAGGTTTATAAACCAGACCCAGACTATAGCTGCCAATATCCGATCAAGCCATTTTGGAGCTACGCCTTGTAAAAGGTATCCTTCGTTGTCGAGAAAGAAGAGCCCAAGTGCTACGGCAGCAAATTGAGCCGCCAAACGAATGATAATCTTCACAGCCTTTAAATCATCGATCCATGATAAAAAAGCTAGCAATAAGGCTCCAACTAAGAGCGCTGCAGATACGGGTGAATTTAAGGCTGGTACTGCCCAACACATCGCTATGACTGTCATCACGGCGATACCTCCGCCTCTAGGGGTGGGGTGCTGATGGCTACTTCTTTGATTGGGCAAGTCTAAGATCGAACGGCGCTTGAGTTCATTCAGCACCAATCTGGTGACAACGAGGCTAGCCGCTATCGCCGATATGAAGGCAGGGAAAAGCCATTCCATACCTTTCTTATAACCTCATGTTGTACGCTGGCCAACTGAATGGTAGTAAGTATTAAGTGTACGCGCAGACAGACTGAAGCGGCACCTGGACTTCTAATTTACGCCCCAACATGTCGAGCAACACACTTACCCGGTCTTTCTCTCCGAGCTTTTGAAAAAGGCCCACTTGATCTATGAGTGCCCCACCTGTGAGCCGTACTGTTTCGCCTGCCTTAAACCGGGTTTCTGGTGAAATTTCGATTAATCCTCGGCCCGCTTCGCGCGCTTTCAGCTCGTCGACCACTCCATTCGGGAGCGCCTGCGGTTGATTACCCATTGATACCAAACAACTTACGCCAAAAGTACCATTAATAGATCGCCACCTTTGTCTTGATACATCGATTGCGACAAAAAGATAACGAGGAAATAAAGGCTTGGACGCATGCGCGACCCGACGCGCGTGCCTTGTGGTTTTACGGCATAACGGCAGATATGTTTTGAAGCCCTGTCGGGTTAGGTGCCCTTCAGCAAGTTTTTCGGCACCATGACGCGTGTAAACTACGTACCAGTTTATCATGCTGACATTCCTGTTGGGTATTCTGCTGAAATATTTTTTTCATCCACTATGCCTAAAATGGTGGGAGTGATGATTCTGTCCCGCGGCCATTGGTCCAGAAGTCGGTCAAAGCAGTCTTGAGGGTTATTAACATCGGTAATTACTACAGCGTCTATTTGGACAATTTCATCAAGACAAGAAAATACTTCATGACCTGCGAATTTTTTATGCTTGAACCCTTTATCCACAATCCCAGCTATTGTAACGTTGGTATCTCCCGCTGTAAGTGTGAGTATCTCTGAAAGTTCGCTCGCTCCAGCCAGAACGACACGCTTCCAATTATGGTGTTCGCATTCCTGGAGAGCAGCCGAACATTGTTGTCTTGCTCGACGGAAAAAAGTAAATGAATAAGTTAGATAGTCCGCAGTTAATCGAGTTTTTTCAGCGAACCCTTGCGGGGTTAAGTAATAGGCATAACGATTTGAAGGAATTTGCTTTACCTTTATATGCCCTTTCCGGATGCATCGCTTCAAGTATGCATTCGCTAAGCCGAGAGCAATTCCCAGGTCACGAGCAACTAATCGTTGTGTGATGGAACTATTTTCATGTACGGCATTGAGGAGACCAAGTGTAATTTCGGACTCACTACTTGCTGGTTCGTTTGAAGTCTTGATGCTATTCATCACCCCTCTCTCTCTCTCTAGAGCAAAAAGTAGCGGTAGAACATTTTTCCATCGTAAAGGCGTTCAACCTCTGAACATAAACCGTTCAGGCCCTGAACGTCAAGTGCATGTATCCTTTACATTTGACAGGTAATCATCAACCGAGTAGGTGGAAGTTTCGAAATGTAGCCGCTATCGATTTTCCTTGGAAGGCAAGGTTCAATGGGTGCTTCTAAAATTTCAGACTCAAAAATGCCATCGATAGCCGTTATTGGGCTAGGCTATGTGGGATTGCCATTAGCTGTAGCGTTGGCATCTAACTACAAAGTGACAGGGTTTGATAAAGATCAGGGGCGGTTACGAGAGATCAAGGCAGGTTTTGACAACACTGGCGAACTATCGCGCACTCAATTGGGTATCGCACGGCTTAATCTGACCTGTGACCCTAGTGATATAGCTGATAATGAACTTTTTATTATAGCAGTTCCGACGCCTGTCGATCAGGATGCAAAACCCGATCTAAGCTCTCTTATTAGCGCATCAAAAATGGTTGGAAGTGTTATGAGACGGGGATCAATAGTCGTATTCGAAAGTACCGTATATCCCGGAGTAACAGAAGATGTCTGTGGTAATATTTTGTCCAGTGTTTCAGGTCTTGTTTCGGGCAAGGATTTCTTCTTGGGCTATTCACCCGAACGAATTAACCCAGGCGATCAAACCCATAGGATAGATCAAATTACAAAAATAGTGTCTGGCCAAAATGATGCCGTCACTAACACTCTTAAAGCAATTTATGGATCTGTAAACGGGAATAATATTTATATCGCTGCTGACATTCGTACTGCTGAGGCGGCCAAGGTAATTGAGAATACGCAACGTGATATAAACATAGCTTTTGTAAATGAAATCGCTCTTATTTTTGATCGTCTTGGCATATCAACGCATGATGTTCTAGAGGCGGCTGGCACCAAATGGAATTTTTTAGATTTCAGACCTGGCCTCGTTGGCGGACATTGTATCGGTGTTGACCCATACTACCTTGCACACATTGCTGAAGATGCCGGAATAACCCCGGAGATTTTGCTCGCGGGTCGGCGGATAAATGACAGAATGAGTAGTGCCTTAGCCAAAAGGATTGCTGGCTTTTGCTCAGCCAAGACCCGCATACTTGTTCTTGGTATAACGTTTAAGGAAAACGTACCCGACATTCGAAATTCAAAGGTCGCAGACCTCGTAAAGGAGCTTGAGAAGCTCGATTTTGAAGTTGATGTTTATGATCCATTGGCAAATACCCTAGAAACGAAAGAGGTTTATGGTATTTCGCTTTTGGATCAGATAACGGGGACTTATGGCGCGATCGTCGGTGCGGTTCCTCATTCGGAATTCCGTGACATTGATCCCGCAGGCCTCTTGCACTCGGATGGGTTGTTAGCTGATATTAAGGGCATTTGGCGGGGTATTCAGCTTCCGGATGGAGTGCGTTATTGGTCCCTCTAATTCCTACAAGGTTAAATTTTCAGGTTGTAGTGCCCATTTTATAGTAGTTGCTGCATCAAGTGTTTTGCCAGTGACCACAATTTGTTGTGACCGTTTTGCAAACGCTCTGCCACCGAGGTAAACACTGTCCTCGAGATTTAACGCTCCACCAGAAGTCCGAAAACGCCAAGCAGAACCTGACTTTGTTCGAATTAGGGCCGATGTACGGTTTTGCCGGAGCAACACATCAACATCCGGATGGAGATGGAAATGTATTTTAAATGGTAAGTTTTTGTCGCCAGTGAGTGTATCCTCACCTCTTAAATCCAAACCCGATTTACCAATGTACAAACGACGGCGATGAGTGTGCCCAAACCGTGACATATATCCATCATGGCTAGCGCTAAACCAACAATTACCATCGGCCTCGCCCCGGTCAGTATCAACAATTACAGGAGCCTTTCTTGCACCTCCCTCTTTTATAAGTTCGCAGGAATTAGTTTCGGCTACGACTAATGTTGAGTGTGCGGCCGTGAAACGACAAGCCCAACGCCAATCTGAATTGAGGTTTAAGCGGCAGCCGCAATTAACTATAAGTCGTTCTGTGCCAACGCTCAGTTCCATACTAAGCGAGCCAGCATGCCCAAAGGGATTGAGAGATGGGAAAAGACACGGTGTGCCGGTATCTAAGATCACTGTCATATCGCCAGCTGCTAAGCGCTCAAAACCTGCGTGGGGAGCTCTAATTGGTGCCTTGCCATTTGATGCGGCTACCTCGAGAACACGATCAATCAAATCCTTCGAAGTCTCTCCACCTCCATTAAACTGAGAAAGTGCACCATCACCATGGCGAAAAAATCTCAATATCGGTGTCATTCTATCAATTGCGTTGAAAAGTGACTCTGGTACTGTGACCCCAGTATTCACCAAAAGCTCGCGGAGCAATATTAAATCACACAGTACATTGAGATGAGCCTCTGGTGAACGTGACCCGTGAACTCCATCAGCAAGGACTTGGCGCTCCAACTCGAGTTTGAGAGCCTTGGCAGAACGCCCGGAAACTTCTCCGTCGTTGCTAAGAACAGTCTCGCCTGCAATTAATCCAACGAGGGCGGTAATACGTGCAGCTCCATCGCGGTCGAATTGTGCGGCTCTTTTGAGGTGTCTAATCTGCTTCGAAATACTCTCACAAAACCGATCCTGGAAACTAGGGCCGCTTACCTCAAAAAGCTGAGTTGCAAAACATGCCCAATTGATGACTCTACGCCCCGTGAAGTCGGACCGCCAAACTTTTATAGAATAATCTAAATGTTGATCTATCCACTTATCGATTAGAAAGGCTGCTTTTCCCGGTGTGTCAGGGTGCTGGAGGGAAATTAAATCGTTTAACCAAAAAAATCCGTGGGCTGCCTCAAACCAAGCCTCAGTTGGGCCATCGATTTTCCATATATTATCGTCTATTGCACAGGTAACCCCAGCTAGTGCGAATCGACCCTGCATTATGGCATTAGCAACTGAAAGATCTTGAGGCCAGGGAAAATTGATTGTACTTGGGGCGCGTACTTTTTTCTGCCCTCCAGACCCCAGTATTGCATTATATACAGGAGTTCTCATTAGGTTTCGAAAGAGTTTGTGGCGCAGTGTCATGTTTTCCTAGTGGCCAAGCACTTTCATTTAATAAGTCTACAGGTACGAGTTTAAATATCCCACCAGAAGTTTAGTTACGCTAAAAGGTACAGTTAGCGCACTACTAAGACCGAATTTTCCGCATGCTCCATTACTTGAAATGCAACACTACCCATGAAGAATTTTTTGAGCCCGGTCTTACCAGTATCAGCTAAAGCAATTAATGAATAATTTTTGCCTACCTCTACAATTTCGCGCACAGGATCACCAACTGGAGTGTAAGTATTCTCTATCTCAACGCCTAAATCCCTAATAATGGCTTCGGCTCTTGAAACTGATTCTTTTGCGACGATAACTTCATCCTCATCTCGTGCCACGGATATGATGGACAGAGGAAAATTTGACTTTTTTGCAAGTAAGGCCTCATTGTTAACCAGGACTTCTGAACGTTCTGATCCATCTGTACAAACAAGGTGGCCATGGCCAGTCCGGCGTAGTGCACGAGCTATCAAAACCGAGCAAGTAGCGTGAACAGCAACTTTCTCTGCAACTGCCGGGTCGCGAAAAGGGTTGAAGTTGGTGCTTTGCCAACGTTCAGATGCACCGAGAACTATCAAATCGAATGGGGACTCTTCAGCCCTTTCAAGAATGCCGATCGCGATCCCGGAGGATACTTTCAGTTCAAGTACAACTTCGCGACCGCTTTTAGTGATGTACTCGACTGAGTTATTACCCAAAGGATCACCAGCAACATCAGCATGTGCCTGGTGGTAATCCCAATCATCAGCCATTTCGCCCCACTCTATTAACTTATCACGCGCTTTTTTGAGGTAACGAATCCCGGGAAGCTCGAGGCCCCAGTCGAGCATTTTTTGTCGGGCAACGCTGATCTGTAAGCCTCCAGTTCGAAGGCCGTGGTCGACGGGGCGCACGTATAAGAGGACTATATCGGCTTCAAGTGGATGCACCATAGCTGTTGAATATTGAAGAGCTTGGTACGATTCGTCAGAACCGTCTATACAAAAAAGAACGCGAAAAGGTTGTACCCCTTCCCGCCGTTTTTCAAGCTCTATGTCTGTTAATTCCATAATCCCTTAGTCCTAGCTTTCCTATACACCGATAGCTGGCCAGTAAAACCAAGCCGCTACTAGCATTACAATGGTTGATAGTAATGCCATTTTCCAGCCGACACTAAGAAAATCCGTGGTTTTGAGATAACCTGATGAGTAAACGATGGTACAGGCAGGGGTTCCAACAACTGTCAAGTAAGCGAAGGCTGATGAGATTGTAGTTACGAAGCCCAACAAAATTGGGCTCTCGCCTGCAGCTGTTGCCAGATTAAGTACTATTGGACCCAGAACCGCAACGGCTGCGCCGTTAGACATGGTATTGGTAACTCCCGTTGTGAGCACAGAAACTGCGGCCCACAGGCCAACCCCCTCATCGGCCCCGAGTGGTTTTAATGTTTCCAGAAAGCTCTCGGCCACCCAGATTGCTGCCCCAGTATCTTTCATCTGTAATCCCATAGATATTGCGGCAGCATAGAGAAGCACCACGCCCCAGTTCACACCGTTGTTCACGTCTTGCCAATTCACCATGCCGAGGACAAGGAAACAAACTGCACCAAGAATGGCAATCGTTCCCATGCCAAGCTGATCCGAAAAACATATCCAGCCCACGAGAATTAGAAAGAATACAATTATCGATAGCCAGTCACCGCCGCTCATCGCGCCTTCTTGTTCGATCTGCGATCTGAGCTTGACGACAGCACGGCGGAGGTCTCTGAATTCAGGTCGAAACGATAGCACTAAAACAAGCGTCACAAGAGGTAATTGTATAAGAAACATTGGATAGGCGTAGATCATCCACTTAAGGTAGCTGATCAAGTATTTTTGTGTTTCAGGATTTGTCGGGTCGAAGAAAAACTCTTTCCAATAACCGATCATAATCGCATTTCGCGCCCCTCCAGATGGAGTTGCAATGCCGGCAACAGAGCAGCCGTAGGAAATCGAAAACAGCAGGACAACCGCTAAATTACGAACGCGTTTGGGGTCTTCTGATGTAAGAGAGATAAGGGTAATACCCACCGGAAGCATCATGGCAGCGACTGTGTGCTCTCCGATGAACGATGCTAATATTCCAGAGACCGCAGATATTCCGAAGCAGACATTAACAGTCTTTGTCCCAGTCATTCGAACAATGTACCAAGCTATGCGCTTGTCGAGTTTTTGCTTCACGACGCAAACGGCTAGCATTAAAGAGCCCATGATGAATAGAACGGAGTCGTTCATAAGGCTTTTTGCTACCGTAGTTGAGTCGATACCTAGGAGAATCACTTCAGCGACTATGATGAGAAGAGCAACACTCGGCAATGGGATGGGTTCTGTAACAAAAAGAATTGTTGCGACTATCGCCATCGTTAAAACAGCATGTCCTTGGGGGGTGAGACCATCTGGGGTCGGCAATGATAACATGCCAGTGCCGATTGCCAGCGCGATTAAAAACCACCTTTTTTCCCAAAAATAATGAAGGCGTAGTACCAAGCTGAGCTGTTGCAGGCGCATGCGATTATTTTTGGTGTCTGCGGATTTGAAATTTGGGATAAGTATGACCTTTTCCTGCCACTGGCTACGAAAGTTAAAAGATACAAGTCAAAAACTTAAAAAAACAAAAACTGTTGAACCACAGAAAGAATAATTCCGCAATCAAGGTAACTAGAGTGATAATGGAATTTATATCAAAATTGAAGCGTTATGACCCTGTTTGGCGCAATTCCCTTATGCTGCCGCCGTAATCAGTACTGCCAAAAATTGAGCTGCCTGCCACTAAAACGTTTGCCCCCGCTTCGACAACTTGTTTGGCAGTGCTGGGGTTGATTCCTCCATCGACCTCCAATTCGATCTCCCGCGACCCTATCATTTTGCGGATCTGAGTAATTTTCGAGAGTTGTGAAGGAAGAAACTTTTGTCCACCAAAACCCGGATTTACGGTCATAACTAATATCAGGTCGACAGAGTCTAAGATAAATTCAATAGCGGAGGCTGGCGTGCCAGGATTTAAAGACACCCCTGCCCGTTTTCCAAGCTCGCGAATGTGCTGTAGACTACGGTCTAGATGCGGACCAGCCTCCACATGGATTGTTATAATGTCGGCGCCTGCTGAGGCGAATGCGGTTAGGAACGGATCCGCTGGTTCAATCATCAAATGAACGTCAAAGGGTTTTTCGGAATGAGGACGAAGGGCTTCTACGACCACAGGCCCCATTGTTATATTCGGGACGAAATGACCGTCCATTACGTCAATGTGAATGTAATCTGCGCCGCTTTTATCAAGCGCTTGAATTTCGGTTCCAAGTTTTGAAAAATCAGCTGCCAATATTGAAGGCGCAATTTTAATTGCCTGAGACATACATTATCTTCCGCGATAGTGGAGAAGGTGAAAATTCCCTACCATTAATCAAGTTGCATTGCATCCTTGTAGTCTATTTTAAGAAAATGATTCTGTTTTTCCTTTTCAAGAAAACAATTTCCTATCGCCAATACGTCAATCTCACTACCCATGAAACACCGAAAGGCATCCTCCGGAGTGCAGACGATCGGTTCACCCCTAATATTAAAGCTAGTATTAATCAGCGCAGGGCATTTTGTCTTATCTTTAAAAGCTCTGAGCAGTTTGTGATAGCGAGGGTTGGTCTCGTTATGTACTGTTTGAACCCTTGCTGAGTAATCTACATGTGTCACGGCAGGAATGTCAGAGCGCGCTATGTTAAGTTTTTCAATTCCAAATAAATCCATTTCAACCGCAGTCATTTTCTTTTGGCGGCTCTTTTTAACCTCGGTCACAAAAAGCATGTACGGGCTTGGTTTATTGATTTCAAACCAGTCTGCCGCATCCTCAATTAGTATGGACGGCGCAAATGGGCGGAAGCTCTCTCGATATTTAACTTTGAGATTTAATGCTTGCTGCATGTTTCGACAGCGCGGGTCACCTAAAATTGAACGCCCACCAAGTGCTCTTGGTCCAAACTCCATTCTACCTTGAAACCAGCCCACTGCTTTTCCACTAATGAGCCCGTCTGTAGTTTTGGAAATCAATCGATCTTCATTTAAAACATCGAAGACTGCTCCAACTGCTTTCAATCGAGTCTCAATTTCAAATTGTTCAAACGTGGGTCCCAAGAAGGCGCCAGACATACCATCCAAACCAGTGCAAACGTGACGCTCCCCGCCATGATAAATGTGATAAGCTGCTAGGGCTGCACCAATGGCACCGCCAGCATCTCCTGCTGCGGGCTGAATCCATACGTTTTCAAATACCCCGTCTCTAAGGACCTTTCCATTGGCCACACAATTAAGCGCAACTCCTCCTGCAAGGCAAAGATTCCTTGTTTTTAATTGCTTGCCGAGTGATCTGGTAAGGCGCAACACTACCTCCTCGATGACTGCTTGGATGGAGGCAGCTAAATCCATCTCGCGTTGCGTGATCGCTGACTCTGGTAGACGCGGTGGTGCACCAAACAATTGATTAAATTTATCATTAGTCATGCATAGCCCTGTACAATAATCAAAAAACTCCATATTTAGGCGGAAAGTTCCGTCGGATTTCAGATCAATCAAGTTTTTGAGAATTTTGTCTTTGTACAATGCTGTACCATATGGTGCGAGGCCCATAACTTTGTATTCTCCAGAGTTCACTCGAAAACCTGTGTAATAAGTGAATGCTGAATACAGTAAACCGAGAGAATGGGGAAAATGAATTTCGCGAGAAACAGCTAGATTATTTCCCTCTCCTTCAAAGACTGAGGTGGTTGCCCACTCCCCTACGCCATCCATAGTTAAAATCGCAGCATTGTCGAATGGTGATGGAAAAAATGCACTTGCTGCGTGACTTTGATGGTGCTCTGCGAATAGTAACTTTGACTCCCAATCGACATCTGGCGCAAATGTTGCTAATTTTTTCTGTAATAGGCTCTTCTGAAATAATTTTTCCTTAAGCCAGATTGGAACAGACATAGCAAAGCTTGAAAAGCCCCTGGGAGCAAAAGCTAAATATGTTTCGAGGAGACGCTCGAACTTTAAAAATGGTTTGTCGTAGAAAGTAACATAATCCAAATCTTCAGGCTTTGTCCTTGCCTCTTTGAGACAAAAAGCTATGGCCTGAGCAGGGAAGTCGCTGTCATGTTTTTTACGGCTGAAGCGCTCTTCTTGGGCGGCCGCAATAATCTTTCCGTCTTCGATAAGAGCCGAAGCGCTGTCATGATAAAACGCCGAAATTCCGAGTATTTTCATGTTCAACTTAAAACACTGTGTAAATAAAAGGCGCGACCGCGCTGCCCTGAGTTACAATAATTAGCCCGCCGAATAAAAACATCATTATGATGATCGGTAAAAGCCAGAATTTTTTCCTCACACGTATAAAACGCCATAATTCTTTTATTAAAGACATTGTTAATTTCCTAGAACTGGTCTCTCATACTTTTGGCCGATGGCTCGCGGGGTGGTGTACTTTCGATCCAGTAACTTTTTCGCTCATGTTCAAACCGAAGGTCTAAAGGTCTTTTCCCCATTAAACGCATTAAAAGGCTCGTTGGTGTAACTATTATGTAAAATAGAAACCCCATGATTATTGGGTTAACAAGTTTATGCAATAGCTCTCCGAACGCTGCCCAAACTTTATTGATAGGGCTTAGAAACCGAGGCCGTAGAAGTGCCATTGCAAAGAAACCCAATGCTATACTAAGGCACCAAATCCGCACATCCCCTCCCCAAAATAAGGGCCAGATGCTGATGAGAAGGAAAACAGACGAAAAAACTAAACCGAATGACCGATCTGATGCGGATTTAATGTCAGATTGATCATTTAAACGTTCATGATTTTTGTAGTCCATTTTCATACTTCCTGGAGATTAAGAAATGCGTTTGAGCGCAGCTGCAAAAAATCCATCCATTCCTCCTCGGGATGACCAGTGAAATGGCAGGGTGCGAAGTGCTCCATTCGTATCAATAACACCTTCAAGCCCTTTCCAAGTTAGAGGCTTGAAGGGGCTTCGGGCAAAATTTATCCAGCGGTTGAGGAAATCGGTAACTTGGTCTGGTCCTTCTTCAGGTTGTAGCGAGCATGTTATGTATAACAAAGTACCGCCGTTGGGAACCATTGCGGCACCTGCATCCAGTAAATTTTTCTGTATCCTTACCATTTTTTGAACGTCTTCCGAGCCTCGAAGCCTTAAAATTTCTGGGTGCCGGCGGCACGTTCCGGTCGCAGTACAAGGTGCATCTAAAACGACCAAATCAGCTGTGATTGATGGCTCCCAATTCCGAAGGTCAGAAATAATAGTATTAGATTTCAAACCCAATCTTTTCATATTGGCCTTCAAGGTCTCGGAGCGTAATTTTGAACTGTCTAGTGACACTACGTTAGCGCCACCCATCGCTAATTGCGCTGTTTTACCTCCCGGCGCCGCACAAAGGTCAATTACATTTAATCCTCTTACGTCACCGATGAGTTTTATTGGCAGAGCAGCCGCTGCATCTTGCACCCACCACCTACCATCTTCGTATCCCCACCACTCGGCTGGGTTGCCGAAGTCTCTGCAGCGCAAACTGCCACTTTCCAAGGTGTCTGCGTTGAGATGTGAAGCCAGTTCTGGACTTGTCTTCGCCACCGTCAGATCTGTTGGCGCCAATTCCAGGTGTTGCTGGGCAATCTTCAAAGTTTTTTCTTCCCCATATGTCTTACGCCAGCTTCTCCAGAGCCAGTCAGGAGTATTAATTCGAGCTGATTTGTCAGGACTAAGCCTTGCGTCAGTGCGCGCTATTTTGCGGAGCAGGGCATTTGTGAGCCCCTTGAATTTTTGATTTAATAACTGTCCCGCTAGGGCGACGGTTGTGTTGACTGCAGCGTGAGGTGGCGTTCTTAAAAAAACCAGCTGCGCAGTTCCAAGTCGTAATAAATGCTTTAAACGGTGTGAACGTCGTGGCAGTGGCCGGTCGAGAAAATTCGAATAAATATGGTCTATTTCGGGTAAATGCCGAACTGTCTCCAAAATTAGCAATTTGGTAAAGGCACGATCCTCAGCCTTTAATCTTTTCCATCCCGTTGCGTTGTCCAGTGCAAGATTGATTGTGCGGCGGTTTTCAAGCACGCCCTCGAGTGCTTCCAGCGCCGCCCAGCGGGACCTTAGTCCCTCAGAATTTTGGGCGGAAAATTTGATGGGTGATTTTGTCAACAGAAAAAGTTCCTAGGTGTAGTTTACTATTTGGTGTTATTTACTACGAGGAGCATTAATATCCCTTTTTAGTTTTCTCCTCTTGGAATTTGGTTGGGATTTACCCATATAAATTACATGGCAAATATTTTCGACCTTTTGAAAACAGATAACAAAAAACCTGTGTTCAATACACCGGGTAAAGATACTAGACCCGATGTTGGCATTGAGCCCGCACAGGAACCTGGCAGCGACGCGAGGCGCATGGCTGAGCGCAAAGCCGAGGAAGCTGGCCGTATATGGCGCGAGAAGGCGGAAGCGGATGGTAAGGTGCAGAAAGAAATTGGCGGCCCCAAAGGACTCGAGCCAACGAGGTATGGTGATTGGGAAAAAGCCGGTCGTTGTGTGGATTTTTAATTAGGTAATATTTTCGCAATGATAAGCTTCCTGCATACGTACCAACCTTGCCCCTTCATCGGTTCATTCTATTATTAACGAGATCGTTTACTACGCCAGGTTCCGCAAGCGTGGAGGTGTCTCCCAATTCATCGAAGTCATCCTCTGCTATTTTCCTTAGGATTCTCCGCATTATTTTCCCTGAACGCGTTTTAGGGAGGCCTACCGCCCATTGTAACCAATCGGGCGTTGCTATAGGGCCTATTTCCTTACGAACCCAATCAGTGAGATCTTTTCTTAATTCGTCAGATGGTTCCGTATCTGCATTGAGTGTAACGTATGCGTAAATTCCCTGGCCTTTGATGTTGTGAGGCGCACCTACTACAGCTGCCTCCGCAACGGTTGGGTGCGCGACCAGAGCGGATTCGACCTCGGCCGTGCCCATTCTGTGGCCTGATACGTTGATAACGTCATCCACTCTTCCGGTTATCCAGTAGTAACCATCCTCGTCTCTACGACATCCGTCACCCGTAAAGTATTTTCCCTTGAAAGTGCTGAAATATGTACTCACAAACCGGTTATGATCACCAAATATTGTCCTCATTTGTCCCGGCCAGGAGTTCGTTATGCAAAGGTTTCCTGAGGCGGCACCCTCAAGCTTGTTACCATCTGCATCCACTAATTCTGGCTCGATCCCAAAAAATGGTAGTGTGGCCGACCCGGGCTTTAAGTCAGTGGCGCCAGGAAGAGGTGTGATTAATATGCCTCCTGTTTCAGTTTGCCACCATGTGTCCACTATAGGGCAGCGGCTATCACCAACAACCTTGTGGTACCAAAGCCAAGCCTCGGGATTGATGGGCTCCCCGACCGTCCCAAGAAGTTTGAGCGAATTTCTACTCGTTTTTTTTACTGGGGCGTCGCCATCCCTCATCAAAGCGCGAATAGCCGTGGGGGCAGTGTAAAAGATCTCTACATTGTGCTTGTCACATATTTCCCAGAAACGACTGGTGTCAGGATAATTGGGTACACCCTCAAACATTACCGTAGTAGCGCCGTTGGCTAATGGACCGTAAACGATGTAGCTATGTCCAGTAACCCAGCCGACATCAGCCGTACACCAATAGATTTGGCCCTGCTGGTAGTCAAAGACGTATTGATGGGTCATTGAGGAATAAACCATATAGCCACCTGTTGTATGCAGGACCCCCTTTGGTTTTCCTGTAGAGCCCGAAGTGTAAAGAATGAAGAGTGGATCCTCAGCATTCATTTCTTCAGGTTGGCAAACGCTTGGTTGTCCGGCTACGAGCTCATGATACCAAACATCGCGGTCGCACCTCCAGTTTACATCGTTACCTGTTCGTCTCACCACCACACATCTTTCAATCGTCGGGCAGTTATCTAGCGCGATATCGATATTTTTTTTGAGCGGTATGGTGCGTGCCCCTCGGACGCCTTCGTCAGCCGTTATTACTATTTTGCATCCACAGTCTTGTATGCGACCCGCTAAGGCGTCCGGGGAGAAACCGCCGAAAACAACCGAATGAATAGCACCTATTCGCGCGCATGCGAGCATTGCATATGCAGCCTCTGGTATCATAGGCATATAGATACATATTCGGTCACCTCTTTTCGCGCCTAATGATTTCAGCCCATTCGCAAACTTGCAAACGTTGTCATGCAACTCATTGTAGGTAATGTATAAATCAACATCCGGATCATCAGCTTCCCAAATAATTGCAGTTTCATCGCCTCGTGTTTTTAAATGTCGGTCGATGCAATTAGCAGAGGCGTTCAGTGTGCCGTCATAGAACCATTGCACATGTATATCATCGCTAGAGTAGGAAACGTCTTTGACTCTAGTATATGGTTTTATCCAATCAATTCGTTTTCCATGTTTTTTCCAAAATACATCGGGGTCGGAAATGGATTCCTCATACATTTTGACGTATTTTTCTCTATTTACTGTCGCCTGCTGTGCGGCTTCAATTGAAACTGGGAAAATTTCATTTGGCATAATTAGCCTCCCTACATTTATAAACTTTTTTAACCGACTCTGTCCGCCGTTGGCACTTAAACCCGTGGTGTTTTCAGTCAGGGTGGATCAACACAAGCACTCCATCTTCAAGTCTTAGATTTAGGGGAGCTAGCCAGTCTCCGACACACGGCCCAGAAATACAGACACCATCATGAATATTAAATGTCGCACCGTGAGTGGCACATAAAATATGTTTTTTGTCGAGGGTCATAAACCTGTCACCTTCCCAGTTTAAAGGGGTTCCCGCATGAGGACAATAATTGACGTAGCCATAGAATGCGGTTCCTTGACGTACAACAAAAAGTCCAACCTCCTCGTCATCATTTTCGATGGTGTATTCTTTTCCCTCCCCGTCGGGAATATCAGCGAGCAATCCGAGAACAGTTTCTTCAGTCATGACCAGTAGTTTTTTTCTCGTATTAAAAGTGATTTAACGTTTATTGTAGTTGGGAGTTTAAAATATTTTTCTACATGGTCCATCACTTTGTGGCCTAAATACTTGTACAGGTATTCTTCTCAGAAAAAGTCGGATATCGGTGCTTGCCTCAACGACCGATCTAACCATTTTTTTATGGAGTGATTACCACATATTTTGTTGTCTCTAATCGTGCCCACATGATTGTTTCTTAAAAGCCCGAAGGCTTACTCTGAAAATTATTGTTCCCTCGCGGCAGATCTTATTAAGACTGCCATCTAGGGTAAGCCTTGATTAACAAATGGGCTCTTCCGATTTCATAAAATGCAAAGGATTTAAAAATAGAGAGATCCGAGTGACCTCTACACAGACTTTTCTGCACCAAGCCAATGGTTTTTATAGGCATACCCCCAAGTCTGATTATAGACATTATTTTTCGTGTAAGGCTCCTGCTCTCGCCAATGGTCTGCAAGAATCCGAGTTGAAAAACCGACAACGAAGAGCGACCCAATGCGATTTTCAAATTTAATCTTGTCGCTATCTTTGAATAGGGGACCTGCAGCAAACAAATGATTTTCATGAGCCAAAAGATAATCTACATGCTCATCACGCAACCGAGATCGTTTGTCATGCGACCGTTTTCCATCGAGCTGAAAGTAAAGGTACAGTCTCTGATATAATTTACGGGCACCTTTTAAGTGGTGCCAAGCGAAAATATGTTTTGTGTTAAACAAGCCGTTTTTAGTAAATGGCTCATTAGCCAGCCATGCATCAGCTGCTGCGCGGTTTGGTTGTTCTACTACATAAAGTGAACCTACATTTTCTGTTTGCTTCTCATTCTCAAGCGGTCCCGCAAAATAAATTATATCCTCATGACTTTTTAAATAACTTTGATGAACTTTCAAAAATTCTCTACGTACGTTAGCCATATTTGAGTTGTCAATTAGAAAGCACACGAACAGCATGTTTTATGCTTTTTCATAATTATCAGGATAAAACGAACTCTTTTTCATCCGGGTGATATTAACGCTTTCGAATACGCCGGCCGCAGTGAAAGGGTCACCGTTTGAAAAAGCCTCAGCTTCTGAACGACTATTAGCAGAGATTATAAAACAGCTGCCTGTCATAGTTTCCCCGTCATCCGACAGAGTGGCGCCTGACATAACTATTTTATCATCTTGTGTTTTGAGATATGCACGATGAGTTTCCAGAACAGATAATCTTGCAGTCGAGTCTCCAGGCTTGTCTACGCATGTAATGCACCAAAGCATAATAAATCTCCTAGTGGGTGTTAAAAGTAGAATGCTAGCTCAGGGCAGGAATGCGGTCAATCTAGGCCTTTGAATTCAGGAGTGAATGGTCGATCTAAGAGATTGTCTATAGCTTGATTTATATCCGCTTGGCGATGCAAAATACGGTATACAGCTTCCATAATAGGTAACTCGACATTAAGGCTTCGTGCTAATGCTACAATTCCTCGTGCAGTCTCAACGCCTTCTGCAATAGAATTTCGGTTAGCTAATATGTCAGCTAAGGAATACCCCTTCCCAAGCTCTACCCCGAGTGACATGTTACGTGATTTTAGGCCATTGCAGGTAAGGGTGAGGTCACCAAGACCAGAAAGCCCCATAAATGTTCGTGCCTTGGCGCCCTTCGCTACACCAAGCATCGCCATTTCGAATAAGCCGCGGGTTATAAGTGCGGCACGGGTGTTGTCGCCCATTTCGCGGCCGACGACTATGCCGCACGCAATAGCGAGAACGTTTTTTGCTGCACCGCCCACCTCGGCGCCAATTGGGTCATCCATCGGATATGGCCGGAAACGGCTGGTCCCTATCAAGCTGGTGATAATTTCTGCATCTTTAAGGTTTGTGCCGGCAAGGGCGACCGCTGTTGGCGAGCCAGCGATTGCTTCATGCGCAAAAGATGGACCAGACAAGACCAAGACCGGGTTTTTTTGTATTATTTCATCGGCAATTTCCGTCATTAGCGCGCCGGTTTCAACTTCAATGCCTTTTGAACAGATTACTAATGGAGTTCCAGGAGCTATAGTTAACGCAATTTTTTCTGCGACGGATCGAAAAAACTGTGACGGAACAACAGAAAAGACAACTTGGCTTTGTGCGATAGCTTCGGAGATATCCCCCGTCGCAAATATGCCCTTATCAAGTCTCACTCCAGGAAGATACATAGGATTGCCTTTTTCGGCATTTACCGAATGAACAACTTCATCCTCTAAAGCCCAAAGCATAACCTCGTGGTTTGCCCGTCGTGAAATGCAGGCTAACGCCGTACCCCAAGCACCCGCTCCTATAATTGATACTTTAATCATACTCTAGCTATGGGCGCCTGAATGAGGTGCGTCAAGCGGCCATCGTGGCCGCGCCGGAAAATCTAGTTTATTGATGAGGCCGAGACGGAGTCGTTCAATACCAGCCCAAGCGATCATCGCTCCATTATCTCCACATAAATTAATTGGTGGAGCAACGAATCTTAAGCCAAGATCATTAACGCAATTTTTGAGCTTTTTGCGAATATACTCATTTGCCGCCACGCCCCCACCGATTACAAAAGTATTACCAGTAGGGTGTATTGATCGAAAATCTTCCACAGCCTTATTACATCGATCAATAAGGCAATCGGCAACAGCGTTTTGGAAGCTTGCTGCTAGGTCTGATATAGCTTCGTTGTCTAGATGTCCCTTGTGTTTTTCAACGACATTTCGGACGGCTGTTTTGAGGCCTGAGAAAGATAAGTCACAATTGGGTCGGCCTAGCATCGGTCTTGGTAAGGCAAATCGAGTTGGGTCTCCAGATTTTGCCCTTTTTTCCAATGCTGGGCCCCCTGGAAAGTCCAAATCAAGGAGCTTAGCGGTTTTATCAAAAGCCTCTCCAACTGCATCATCTATTGAAGTACCAAGAATAGAATATTTGCTAATCCCCGTTATGGAAACGAATTGCGAATGGCCACCTGAAATTAAAAGCGCTAAATATGGAAAATCCAATGTTCCAGTTAGTCGAGGAGTTAGGGCGTGTCCCTCCATATGGTTGATAGCTATAAATGGTAAACCTGTGGCGATAGATAGTCCCTTGGCGGTCATCATGCCAACCAACACACCACCGATGAGGCCGGGCCCTGCGGTCGCAGCAATTCCGTTAAGGTCTCGAAAGTCTATTTTTGCTTCCGTCATGGCTTTTTTAACTAAACGATCGATGTGACTGAGATGGCTGCGGGCCGCTATTTCAGGCACAACACCTCCATATTCCTCGTGTTCAGTAATTTGGGACAGCACTTGATTACTAAGTATCTGCCTATCACCATCAACGATGGCCACGGCAGTCTCATCGCAAGAGCTTTCAATACCAAGTATCCGCATTACTCTTTGTACTGCTTTTGAGTTGGTTTCGGCAAACGCTTATGTTGTTGAGCACAATCAGGTATTAATTGGTTATGAAAAAGTCATGTATTGAAAAACTAATAATTGGCAGTCGTGAGTCACCCTTGGCCCAGGCGCAGACAAGACTGGTTGTAAAAGCTCTGGAAATTGCGCATCCGGGAATCGTCACAGAGATCATAATGATAAAAACCACAGGCGACTCGGTGCTGGATAAACCTCTGACGTCAATTGGCGGCAAGGGCCTCTTCACTAAAGAAATTGAAGCGGCTCTTCTTGAAAATAGAATCGATATTGCTGTGCATTCTGCGAAAGATATGGAAACCCATTTGCCGGCTGCCCTTACCTTAGCGGCGGTGTTACCACGGGAGGACCCGCGCGATGTTTTTTTATCCTCAGGAGGAAATTCGCTATCCAGCCTGCCTGCAGGAAGTGTAGTTGGAACTACATCGCCACGCAGACGTGCCCAAATTCTAAATTCTTTTCCTGAATTAGACATTGTCTCGCTTCGAGGGAACGTTGAGACACGCCTTAAAAAACTAAGGGACGGTAATGTAGATGCAATCTTACTAGCTCTGGCGGGATTGAGAAGGCTAAGACTATCTCCCGAAGATATGGAAGTACTAGGGCCGGGGGTAATGCTTCCATCTGCATCCCAAGGTACAATAGGGATTGAAAGTCGTGCAGGGGATGAAAAAATTGCAGATCTGCTTGCGCCAATCTGCCATTTGGAAACAATGCAAGCTACCTTAGCAGAGCGAACTTTGCTTCACGAGCTCGGTGGCTCTTGTTACACCCCAATTGGTGCTTTAGCAGAACATATTCCAGGAGGAAAGATGCGTCTCAGGGCTCTAATAGCCGATCCTAATGGCGAGTGGCTCCATCGCATTGAGAGTACGGCACAGGCCAGCGATGCTGAAGTATTGGGCAGGAAAACGGGGAGGGAGTTACGGGCGCTAGTTGTGGAAAACCGTGGTGAAAAGGTTTTTAATGATTGATCGCAAAAAAACTCCGATTGTATTAGTAACCCGACCTCAACAAGACGCCATAGTACTTGAATCAGAACTCAGAGAACGAGGGTTTTCCCCTTTGTTATCTCCGATGTTAAAAATAACATATTTTGAAGGTGCTGGACCTTCTCTGGACGGAGTGCAGGCACTGGTATTCACATCAGCAAATGGAGTGCATTCTTTTTTTTCTCGATCTCAAGATGTTTCATTGCCTGCCTATGCAGTCGGTGAAGTTACCGCAGCTGCCGCACGCGCCTATGGCTGCGTCCAAGCTGAAAGCGCTGGCGGTGATGTGAACAAACTTGCAAATTTATTAATTTCAAGATGTGACCCTAAGGGTGGCGATCTCCTTCATATTGCTGGAAGTAATTTAGCTGGCGATCTTGGAAAGAGATTGTCGTTAGCTGGATACAAATACAAGCGTGAGGTACTCTATAAAGCTGAGGAATTAGGGGTGTTGGATCAGCGCTGCAAAGAAACAATTGCTGGCTGTAGCATGGATTTTGCTCTTTTCTTCTCTCCGCGCACCGCTATACAATTTGTTGACTTGGCGCTGTCAGCGGGTTTTGACAAGGAATTTGAGACTTCAGTGGCGCTATGTTTAAGTGATCCCATTGCTGAAAAATTGCAGAAATTACCTTGGCGGAGGATCATAACAGCGTCAGCCCCTACGCAGTCTGCGCTGTTAAATGCCCTGGATAATGAGTCGCTACAAGTGAGTAACGGAGTTTAAAAATATATGAATGAGCAAATGCCTGAGTCTGGTTTTAGCCGCATTAATAATTTCAGTGCTGAGGCGATAATCAAAGATTTCGGTGGCATCAGACCAATGGCCGCAAAGCTCGGTATTCCAGTAACGACAGTTCAAGGGTGGAAATCGCGTGGGCATATACCATTAAATAGGCGAAAGCCTATTTTGGAGGCGGCACGTAGACACAATGTCAATTTATCAGATGCTGTGTTGCGAGAGCTTGATCGAGAGCCCGTAACGCTCACATCCATTCCAGCGCCTGGTAATGAAAAAGTTTCGACTTCAGGCCAATTTGAGAAGAGTTTAGAAGGGCCAAAGACCAATCCTAATAATGATGTAAAAAAGAAAAACAATCTAGCATCTCCATCAACGGACACACATGATGCTTCGAGGACCAATGAAAAGAATCGAAGTTACTGGCGCAGCGGAGGTTTGATACTTTTGGCTGCTGCAGCTGTTACTTGGAGCGGATGGTTTGTTTTATCCGAAAGTAATTGGATTCAGTCATATTTTTCTGGCAGTGGGCAAGTTCATCCCATTAAAAAAGTTCCCGCATTGGGGGGTCAAGAAACAGAATCGGGGGTCAAGGTCATAAAACCGATTGTTTCAGAATCCAGTGAGGAGACAAAAATGCCAGACAATAACGTGCCTGTTAAAATAGAGCAGGAAATGACACGCGAACCGCTTGAGGCCAAGATTGAAAATATCGAACTTCGGCTTGATCTTTTCCAGCGGAGGCTTGAAAAAATAAACGGTTCGATACTTAGTTTAGCTAAAGAGAACAACTATGCGCTTAGCCAATTTGCGGGCCAAGTTAGTCAAATTAATGACAATATAAATAAGATGGAAAATAAAATAAAGAATCTGTCTTTTGAGAGGCGGCAGGGAGGCAAGGATATAGCATTGCAAGCGCTATTGCTCGGGCAGCTGGAGAATGAAATTTTAGCCGGTAGGCCTTATCTAAATCGGCTTCAGTCCCTCCGAAAATCTTTGGCGGCACCTGTTCCAAAGCAAATATTTGAGGGCCTTGCCAGAAGAGCAGACCAAGGGGTACCAACTCCTCTAATGCTTGTCACAAGCTTTAATAATTTGGCAATCCAAAGGGCGCATAAAAACCGTACTATGGACTTAAAAAAGTCCAGCAGCGAAAGCATTATGGAACGACTCAAATCTGAATTAACAGGATTATTCTCTATTCGCAGGGTCGGTGGGTCTGGTAAATTACCCCCTTTCAGTATGGCGGAGGTGGCAGTAGCAAATGGAGATTTTGCGAGTGCCGCCAACCATTTGGAGTTGCTATCGAGGGAAGACTTGTATTTCGATAGTTTTAGTTCGTGGATTGAGGATGTTCGAGCGCATATTCAGGTAAAACAGCATATAGAAAAATTACGTTGGCATGTGAGCGCATTACTCGGTGCTAAGCCCGAGGCCAATTAATAAACAGCGGGGCAGCATGACTGTTTTTCGCATTTGTATTTTCTTGATCGTCGCAACTACTGTGATTGTAGCTGAGGTATGGCTAGCTACTAACCCAGGGTCAGTAACAATTTTTTGGGGTGATCATCGCATTGATACAAGTGCGGCCTTATTTTTACACGTTTTCATAATATTCTGTTTACTATCGGCATTTGTTTATAGGGCATGGGTTGCAGCGAAGCGGATGCCGCAGCAGATACGGCATCGTAATTTTTTGGGCAAACAGCGCCGCGGTCATGAGGCACTAAGTGCAAGTCTGATCTCACTAGCATCTGGCAACTCTGATGATGCAATGAGGCATGCAAAAAAAGCTAGCGCATTGCTAGACTCCCCTGCAAGCGCTGAGCTTTTAGCGGCCCAAGCGGCTCAGCTTGCAGGTGATACGGCAAAAGTTCAGGAAACTTATCAGTCTTTAAGGCAAGAGCCTGAGACAGCTTTACTTGGTTTAAGGGGCTTGATGAATGAGGCACTTCGCATAGGCAACCATTCTGAGGCGCTTAGGTTAGCCAATGAAACCTATCGCATTAATCCCAATGCTGAGGGACTTTGGTTGCAAAGATTAGACTTGCAAATAAAGAACGGTCTTTGGTTTGATGCTGGAGAGACAATTGTCGAAGCTATTAACCGCAAACAGCTTAGTTTGAAGACCGGCAATAGGCAGCATGCAGCCATATTGTACGAGAGGGCATGTATAGCTGAGAGGAACAGTGAAAAGGATCTTCAGCTATCCCTTCTTAATGAGGCAGTTAAGCTAGAGCCTGGCTTTATCATCGCAACAGTCAAATTAGCGGAGCTTTTGAGTCTTGAGGGCAAAGTAAAAAGGGCTGATAAGCTGGTAGAGAAGTTGTGGTCAAAAAAGCCCCACCCTTCTTTAGCTGCTGCTTATCGTTCAATAAAGTCTGATTTAGATCCTCTCATGCAGGTTAAACGCTTTGAGGTATTGGCTTCAAAAAATCCAGGACATTTTGAGAGCTACTTAGCGATCGCAGAAGCTGCAATAGTGGCTAAACTTTGGGGGGAGGCTCGAGCACAATTAAAGATTCTCTTAGACCAAAGTGATCCCACTCGCCGAGTTTGTCGCTTAATGGCCGAAATCGAAGAAGGTGAGTTCGGGAATATCGACCAATCCCGCTATTGGTTAGATAGGGTTGCATCTGCTGAACTTGATGAAGCTTGGCTTTGCGATAATTGTGGATCCGAGGCACCTGTTTGGCAGGCATGTTGCAAAAATTGTGGTGATTTTGATACGCTTTTATGGGCGCGCCCTCTGCGTGTTGTGCGTCTTCCGGATAATCAAGATCCAAGTAGCTAACTATCAAATTTTGTATTATGTGCAACTCGAATGCTAAAATTTAGCCAGTTTCCTATGGGTTTCATGCCTATCAAGGCTTTAACAAGAGCACCTATAAACAGACAGTTTTAATGGTAATAAGCTTCAATTAATCGCACATTTCAGCATATTCAATGAGTGAATTAAAAAATTTTTGTGCTTCCGTGCTCAGACCACTTTGCAATTTGTTTGACGCCAAACCTCTAAGTGTATTGTACCCGTCGTTAGCTAGGCTTATCTTGTCATTTAGATTTGAGGCCGCTTTAGCTCAGTTGGTAGAGCATCGCATTCGTAATGCGGGGGTCGCGTGTTCGAGTCACGCAAGCGGCACCATTTCGAGTTTGACGATTTTATTTTGTTATGGTCCGTATGTTATGCGCAAATATGCGTAGAAGGGCTACGACAAATGGGTCAGAGTTATCAAGCTTTTCCTGGAACATGCCTTCGGACACCGAAACTAACACACAATCTGTAAGAGTAGTCGCCGATGCCATACGAGGTTCCCCATCTATCAAAGCCATTTCCCCAAAGATGCCCCCCTCGGAAATTACACCTAAGCGGTGCCGCTCTGATTCATTTCCTTTCCAAATTTCAACTTTTCCGGACTCAACGATAAACGCAGTACTACCAGTTTCGCCTTCGCGGAATACTACTGTTCCTGATGGGACTGTTTTGCGATCAAGGACAGTGGTCGCTTTCTGGGAAGCCATATTTATGTCGTCTACCCCAAATTTATTGCGGAAGAATAGATATTAGTTACTTTTCAGCTGTGGGTGAACAAAAAAAGCCGCACCCGTTAGGCGCGGCTTTTTGAGTTCATCGAGTATTATTTATTCGCGGTTGCCGAATAGGTGCAACATCCATATGAATAATGTGATGAAGCAGCCGTATAAAATAAACGCGCCGAATACTGCCTTCTTAGATTGTATATCGTGTGAGTCATCCTGAAAATACGACTCTTTGATTGCTTGAGTTTCGTAAGCTGTCAGTCCGGCAAAAACTAAAACAACTACGATTGACAAAACAGTTTGAAAACCACTGCTTTCAAGAAACATATTAACCACTAAAGCTATCAGTATCCCTATTGACGCCATTGCAAGGAACCGACCCATAGGCGCCAGATCTTTTTTCGTTGTGTATCCGTAGAGACTAAGGCCTGCGAAAGCCCCTGCCGTGATAAAAAATACCCGCGCTATGCTAGCCTCGGTATAAATATAAAACATTGGCGCAATCAGCGCGCCCCACATCGCCGCATATGCCCAAAAGGCAGCATGACCGGCTACAGTGCTTCCAGTAAGAATAACCTTTGGTGCAAACCAGCCTAAACCTAGGATACCAATAAAAAATACCCATTTAAACGGACCCAATGCAATAGTCTGCATAAGGGCTGGGGAAGAGGCTACCACCAAAGCAACTATGCCGGTAAATGCTACCCCAAGTGCCATATAGTTGTATACGCGGAGCATGTATGCTCGAAGGCCTGCATCGATTTCATCTCGCGAAGCCGTGACACCGTATGTTTGTGCCTGCTGTGTATGCTGCGGATCGTAACTCATTTATAACTCCGTCCATAAAAACAACAAATAAATATATATGAAGATATTGGAAAATATCACCTAATTTCAATAGGGTATTTTATATTAATCAAAATAACCTCATTTTCATTTAGTATAACACACATCACTATTCATTTCGCAAATAGTTAGTTGATTTCCCGTTCAGTGCTAGCCAAGTCGCTAATAGCCCACCAGTGATGGTGAATGTGAGACTTAACAACAATGTAACAACTAAAATACCTGGTAGGAATGTCCAATCTGCGCGCATAACGTGTACCACTAGACCCCAACTTACACCAGTTGCCGCCAATGCCGAAAGTGCTGCTGTAATAAGTCCAAGAAAAAAGAATTCAAAAGCAAAAATTTTTATAACTTGCAGCCGTGATGCACCCAAAACCTTTAAAATTACAGCTTCATAAATGCGGCGATTGTGGTTGGCCGCAATGGCGGCAGAGAGTACGAGCACACTTACACATACAGCGATCATTCCTATAGCGCGAACGGCGACTCCAATATCTGCTATCATATTTTTAATATCGGCAAGCACGTCTTTAACTCGAATTGCTGAAACATTAGGTAGTGCTTGTGTGATTTTTTTTGCCAGTTCCAATTCTTCAAACTCTGATGAATCACGCAGAAAATGCGCGGTTGCAACGTAGGATAGAGGTGTTCCTTTCAGAGCATTAGGGGAAAAGATCATAAGAAAATTAATCGACAAACTATTCCAATTAATATCTCTGAGGTTAGCTATGCGAGCCGTTAACGGAATTCCTAAAAGGTTAACCGTTATTGTATCGCCTATGTCTAAGCCGAAAGCTTCGGCCTTAGCCTTATCAAAAGAAACCAACGGCGGACCCGAATAATCCACTGGCCACCAGCTACCTTCTACTACGGCGCTTCCCTCTTCGGGTGGGTCATCAGACCAAGTAATACCCCGATCTCCGCGCAGTACCCATGCTACTTCTGGTGAGGGTTGAATACTTTGCACCGGCACACCGGCTAATTTTATTATTCGTCCACGCAGCATTGGTACTTTATTAATTCTGGAAACACTGGGGTGGTTTTCAGCGATCTCTACAAACTCTTTTATTTGGCTACTTTGTATGTCTATAAAATAGTAAGCAGGCGCAGCCTTGGGGATAGTATTATCGATTTGGAGCCTGATGTTTTCTTCGATCAATACGATTGCAGTTATCACCGAGAGGCTCATGCCTAATGCCAGTATAACTGCGGGTGTTTGGGCGTCGGGCCGACATAAATTGTTTAATGCAACAGTGCTAATTAGCCTCGTACGCAACTTTATCCGACGTAGTAATATGACAAGAAGTTTTGCCAACAAATGGAAAGCAGTCAAAACAAGTAGGGTTCCCAAAACGAACCAAAGTCCGGCAGACATCGGTTCCGCTGTTATAATGGCTGTTAGTGCCAGTAGTGCTGATAACAATATTAGTGAAAAAACTATTCCTCTTGTTGGCCGACCATGAGGAGATTGTATTGCGTGTCGGAATAGTGAGCTAGCCGCCACATTTCGAGCACGGGCCAGCGGCCAGATAGAGAAAATTAGAGCGGTTAAAAAGCCAAATGTGGCCGCCTTCAAAAGTGCATTTGGGTATATACCGAAGGCACTAAACACCCCTAAGTATTCCTCCAAGAAGGGACCTATCATGAGGGGCGATACTATTCCCAGCGCAAGGCCCGCAGCGGTTGCGATGCTAGCAATTACAAGTATCTGAATCAGGTAAACGGTAAATATTAGATTACCCGAAGCCCCGAGCGATTTAAGTGTGGCCACAGTGGTGAAGCGGGATTCTACGAAACTTCGTACTCCAATAGCGATTCCGATTCCGCCGATTAGTAATGTGGTCAAGCCAACCAGATTGAGGAAGAGTTCCACACGCTCCGTAAAGCGCTTCACGTTGGGTGCTGCATTTTCAATTGTCTGGATACGCCACCCTGCCTCTGGAAATTTTGCATTCAGGCGTCGAACCCATTCCGCATGAGCCGATTTTTCATTCAGCCCAACCCTGTAATGAAATCTGACTAAACTTCCGGGTTTTACCAAACCTGTTGCTCTCAATCCTCCAATCGAAATTATGACACGAGGGCCTAGTCGGAAGACCTGAGAGCTACGGTCGGGCTCCCGATCAATAACTGCTCGAATTACAAATTCTCTAGCGCCAATCCGGATTTTATCACCAAGGTGGAGGCTGAGCTTGTTCAAAACTTGTTGTTCAACGACCACCCCATACATCCCCCCTTTTGATGATAAAGCTGTTGGCAGGGACGCAGAATCTTTCAATCGGAAGCCTCCGAACAGTGGGTAAAACTTGTCTACCGCTTTAAGCTCTGCAAGAATACTTTGCGTCTTGTCTACCGATTGCGTCATCACTCGCATTTGCACCACTTGCGATAATGATGTTGAATTTTGCTTTAACCAAACCAGCTGATTTCTTGTTGCTGGGCTGTGCGTAAGGCGGATATCCACGTCTCCACCAAGTAAAAGTCGTCCATCATTGTCTATTGCCGTCTTTATACCTTCGGATACCGAACCGATAGCGGCTATAGCTGCGACACCTAGCATTAAACACATTACGAATATCTTGAAACCACGAGTACCGCTACGGCACTCCCTTCTGGCCACTCTGCATGCCATCCTCAATAATTTGGATTTACACATATTTCTGTTAACCGTTGCTGTCAGCCTGGATTTTACCGTCGTGAAGCTGGATCATATGCTCGGCCTGCTCTGCTAATCCATTATCATGCGTTACGAATATCAATGTTGATTGGCATTCATCAGCTCGTGAAAATAATAAATCAACGATTTGAGACCCCGTCTCGCCGTCGAGATTGCCGGTTGGTTCATCTGCTAAAATTAATTTTGGTTTAGGTGCCAAGGCCCGAGCAATGGCCACTCGTTGCTGCTCCCCGCCAGATAGTTCGCTGGGATAGTGAGCAAGACGGTTCTCGAGTCCAACGTGGGAGAGCTCGAGTTCAGCCATCGGGAATGAATTCATGTTCCCCGCTAGTTCAAGAGGAATTGCAACATTTTCTAACGCTGTCATTGTCGGGATTAGGTGAAAAGATTGAAAAATTATGCCGATAGTATCGCGCCTAAACGAGGCTAGAGAATCTTCCGATAGGGTAGAGAGGTCTTGTCCGTTGACTTTGATGCGACCGCTAGTCGCCTTTTCTAGTCCGCCTATCAATAGTAGTAACGATGTTTTACCTGACCCAGAGGACCCAACAATACTAACTTTTGTGTTATTTAAGATATTTAAATTTACAGATTGTAAAATCTTTACCTGATTGGTAGGGCCGCCCAGTGTAAGGTTCACCATCTCAAATTGCACGAGTGGCTCGATCTTTTTTGCCTGTGACATAACTGAAAGACTACAACAATTTTTTGTACGGAGGTATGGCGAAATCACTAACACATATGCGGCACGCTGTTTTTATTTCAATGCAGTACTGTTATTTTCTTTGGTCTTGTCATCGCTAACAGGTAGCACAGGGGTGTCTGAAACTAGTCGCGCGCCTATCAAAATATTGGCTTTTGGCGATAGTTTAATTGCCGGATTTGGGCTTCAAAACTACGATGGTTTCTCAGAACAATTATCTCGCTCATTAAAGCGAGACGGATATCATGTTATCGTCATTAACGCCGGGATTTCAGGGGATACAACTGCGGGGGGAGTTGCGCGCGTTGATTGGGTGATGCGAGTCAATCCCGATCTTGTGATTTTAGAGCTTGGTGCCAATGATGGATTGCGCGGGTTTGACCCAAATGTGACGAAAAATAACTTGGCAATAATCATTCGCCGAATACGAGCGAAGGGGGCACATGTCTTGCTTGCTGGGATGCGAGCTCCTCCAAACCTAGGAGATGATTATGGAGTAGCTTTTGACGATATTTTTCCCGATCTTGCAAAAAAAAATCAGGTTGATTTCTACCCTTTTTTTCTTGACGGGGTTGCCTCAAAATCCGAGCTCAATCTTGTTGATGGAATCCATCCGAATAAACTCGGTATTAAGGTTATTGTTGAACGAATTTTGCCTACAGTTAAACGTTCACTGGAGAAAATAAGATGAGTAACTCAGCACCATTTATTAGCGCACATGGCTCGGGGCCGGATTGGCAGTCAGTAGCTCAAGACTGCGCGGCTCAGCTGAAAGCAGCTAGTCCCGAACATAGACTTGGATTTCTTTACGTTACGGATCATTTCAGCGCCGTACTTGGTGATATATCAAACTTCTTTAAGGACAGGATCGGGGTCGATCATTGGATAGGAACAGTAGGGCTAGGAGTTTGCACTACGAGTAAAGAATATTTTGACGAACCGGCAATGGTAGTAATGATTGTGCCTGCGCGCGAGTCAGCATTCCGAATTTTCGACAGCGTGACAGACAATATTACAGCCATTACTGATAAGCATGAGTCTTGGCTTGATAATATTTTATCGCCGTTAACGGTGGTCCATGGAGACCCGAGGAATCAAAAGATTAATGATCTCATTGAGAAAATATCCTCCGAAACCGAAGGGTTCCTAGTTGGGGGATTAACGGCGTCTCAGCAAAATTTCTTTCAGCTAGCGGATGACGTAAGCGAGGGCGGTCTCTCGGGTGCTATGTTTGCACTGGACGAAATACCAGCGCAGGTAGGCGTGACGCAGGGTTGCTCGCCGATCGGTAGTCCACATAGAATAACCGCTGCAGATCAAAATCTATTGATTGAACTTGATGGCAAGCCTGCACTCGATGTGTTTAAAGAAGACGTTGGAGAGGTGCTGTCTCGCGATCTGCAACGTGCAGCTGGTTATATTTTTGTTGCATTGCCAGTTACCGGCAGCGATACGGGTGACTATCTCGTTCGTAACCTGGTGGGTGTAGATCCTGAAACTGGAGTCGTGGCGATCGGCGACTATGTTACCGCCGGTGACCAAGTAATATTTTGTCGTCGCGACCATGAAAGTGCAATTACCGATATGAAGCGCATGCTTAAGGATATAAAGTCTCGGACTGAAATCGGTGCGATTAGAGGAGGATTATACTTTTCGTGTTGTGCTAGAGGGCCAAATCAATTCGGGTCTGATAGTGAGGAACTCAAACTGATTTCATCCGAATTGGGCGACTTCCCATTAGTTGGTTTTTTTGCGAATGGAGAGATAAGTAATAATCGCTTGTACGGCTATACGGGTGTTCTCACAGTTTTTCTTTAATCTCTAATTTCTCGGCCTTTCAGAATGTTGATCAAAGAGGGGCATTTGATTAACGGTGGCACGGCCCCGAGCAATAAAGAGTTAAAACTCCATCAATGTTGATCATTTAGAGAGGTTTGCTTTTAGCATCATCATGCTAAAGAGTGTATCGTCATACGGGTCGTTCGCCAGCAACTTGAACCTTGTGCAGACGCCGCCGCTGCCTTGGGTCAAAAGAATCCCGATGATGCATAGTAGTTCGGTTATCCCAGACAAGGAGATCTCCGAGGCACCACTGATGTGACCATGTGCGGCACTCTCGGATTGTGTGTGCCCAAAGTACATCCAGAAGATTCTCACTATCATTCACCGTCAAACCGGGAATATAAGCGCCAAGCCGCCGTCCCAGGTAGAGAACTTGCCTGTTATTTTCGGGTAAAGTTCGGACGATTGGGTGTGTCGGACCCGGATTTTTAGTAATGTCGCTGGCCTCATCAAACTCTGGGCGCTTGGTTCCCGTGCTGTCATAGACTTGCGAGTGTCGTATTGACAGTTTGTTAACCTGAGCTCGAATATCAACAGGCAAAGTTTCTAACGCATCCACCATATTAAGGAAGGCCGTGTTGCCTCCGTTATCTGGTATTTCAACTGAATATAAGGTACTTGCAGAAGGCGGAGTATTGGAAAAACAGCTATCAGTATGCCAGAAACATTCGCTGTCACCAAGGCTTCCGATCGACTCATTATTTACTTTAATGTTTGAAATAACGCTGACACAATCAGGGATATCATCCTCTGGATATTTCCGTTTTCCAAGGCCAAGAAGAGTGTCAGCTATCTTCCCAAGGTCGCCAAAAACTTGAGCAAAAATGACATGCTCGGTAACGGGTAATGTTTGGTTTTTGAATAAGAGAACCAAGTGTTTTTTAAGAGCGTCGCGAAGCTGTTCAGAGCGATGTGGTGTGATCGGCTTGCTAGCATCTATGCCTATTATCTCGGCCCCTAGTTTTCTGCCAAGAGGTATGATTTCCATTTATTAGCACCTGAAATAATTGTTCCAATCTATCATACTCATGATCGCAGTCTGGTCTAGGTCACCTGCATTTTAAGCGCTGCTCTTTGAGATGCTAAATTTGTATATTAGACTACCGACAGCGAACATAAATGTGGACAAGCACGTCAAATAATGTAGCAAACAAAAAAACGTTTATAGTCGATACAGATAGTAACATCTTTTAGCCATAATATTGATGCCTGGTTGAAGTAAAGTTGTGAAAACAAAAATTCCGAGGGATATTGAACATGGTTGCAAAAATATCAGCCGATGCTCTAGCTTCGATGTTAACAGAATTACCGGCCTGGAAGAAACTACAAGGAAGTGACGCTATCAAGAGGGTTATTAAGTTTGATGACTTCAATCAAGCGTGGGGGTTCATGACCCGGATAGCATTGGAGGCTGAACGGATTAATCACCATCCCGAGTGGTTAAATGTCTATGGAAAAGTTGAGGTTACGCTGACGACTCATGAGTGTGATGGTCTCAGCGAAAGGGATATACTCTTAGCAAGATTCATAGATTCTACTGTGCACGAAATGACAACGAATCGGGAGAAAGAACATGCGTAGTATCTTGGTGCCATTTTTGTCAGCCGCTTTGCTTTTATGGTCATTACCCAGTTTGGCGGAAAGTTTTTCGGATGGCATGCGCATGCATCTGCAAAAAAAATATTTCAAGTCTTCGCAGTTGTTTCATAGTTTAGCTCAATCAGGTAATGTGCGAGCTCAGTTCATGCTGGGGACAATTTATGAACAAGGGCTCGGCCGTCCCTCTGACTTGAACGCCGCCGCTTACTGGTTTGAAAAAGCAGCTACTGGCAATAATCCCTCTGCACAATTCAATCTTGGCATATTTTACCAGTTTGGAAAAGGTGTGCCAAAAGACTCATCAAAGGCAGCTCAGTGGCTTCAGCGTGCAGCTAATAACGGACATGGGAAAGCTCAAAATAACCTCAGTACGTTTTTTTATGCTGGTGTTGGTGTAAAACAGGATATTGTTGAGGCTTGGAAATGGCTGTCCCTGGCAGCCGAACACCTTGAAGGCGAGGGCCGTGAAATGGTTGTGAAAAATCGTTTGGCTATAGAAGAAGAAATGTCTTCCGATCAAATTATTGATGCGAAAAAACGCACTGCAATGTGGCGATCTGCTAATAAAAATTGAGCTCAGTGGTTCTTAGCCTTCTTGGTTATTACCGGCTAACGCCTCGCGTTTTGCTATGTACAAAGCGCTAGCGATTAAGAGAAGTGTGCCAATGCACGTCCATATCGTCGGCACCTCTGAGAAAAAAATGAAACCCACTAACCCTGCAAATAATACCCGCGAATATTCAAATGGTGTAACTGCAGTTGCTTGGCCCACTGCCAGTGCTTGAATCAAACAAGAGTGAGCAATGGTGACAATCAGACCCAGTGCGACCAGTAATAATATTTCAAATGGCGTCGGCATAATCCACAGAAACCATGTCGGAATAGAGGTCATCAAAACTGAAACTGAGGCATGCCACAATAATATTGTGAGATTTGATTCTCCTCTACCTTTTAAAATCTTGATTAAGGTGAAAATAATCGCAGCAAGAAATGCATTGGTCAGTGCGAAGACCATTCCCGTTTTGACGCTACCAAAATTAAGAAGTTCGGTTGGCTGAACCATCAATATTACACCAATAAACCCCACGATGGTCGCAGTCCAACGACGCCACTGGATAGTTTCACCTAGTAATAAAACAGCGCATGGGATCATCCAAATTGCTCTTGAAAACATGACGGCTGTGGCATCAGCGAGCGGCAATAATTTGAGACTGTAAAAGATACAAATCATAGCAATGCCACCGAGCGTAGCTCGTGTCAGCTGAAGCCACGGGTTATTAGTCCGAAAAGCTTTGACCCCCCCAGCATTCGCAATTGCGGGTATAAGCCAGAGAATGCTGAAAACATTTCTAAAAAATACTATTTCTAAAGGATCAAGGCGCCGGCTTAATATTTTGATTATGCTGTCTGCAGCTACAAAAAAAATCGCCATCAACAGCATCCACATTGCACCGCGGAGATTCTCTGGCGTACGATCCCAACGATTTCTTAGATTGACTGGCAAAATTATCATTTTCTGTTTATTTTTTCGGCTTGCTCAAACTTTGAGGGGCAGAAGAATAAGATTTAGTCACGGCAACTTAGAATATGCTTTTTCGGCTTTGATATCTACTCCGAGGGTCCTTGGTGAGCTCTTAGTGACATGATAAGAATTTTAATGGGATAGGTTTAAGAAGGAGCGATGTGCGTGGCAGAACCACTTTGGCGACCCGACAGTAGCCGTGTTAAAAGTGCAAATATGACCGCATTCAGGAATTGGTTAAAAGAAGAATACGAAGTATCTCTTAACAGCTATTCAGCATTGCATCAGTTCTCGGTCTCTAGGCAAGAAGAGTTTTGGGCTGCTGTGTGGCAGTTTAGTGGCGTCATTGCTGACACAAGGGGTGATCGTGTGGTGGTCGACGGAAACAGCATGCCCGGCGCACAATTTTTTCCAGATGCTAAACTGAATTTTGCAGAAAATCTATTGCGCCGTCGAGATGATGGAGAAGCTCTAGTGTTTCGTGCAGAGGATCAAATAGAGAGAAGATTAAGTTGGCGCGAATTATATGAAGAGGTTTCAAGAATTGCAGCGGCGCTTAAAATGGTGGGGGTCCAGCCCGGAGACCGTTGTGCCGGGTTTTTGCCGAACAGTCCTGAAGCAGTTGTTGCCATGTTGGCTACAGCGAGCCTTGGAGCAATTTGGACCTCATGTTCTCCCGACTTCGGGACCAGGGGCGTTCTGGATAGATTCGGACAGGTAGCGCCTAAGGTTTTGTTTGCTACTGATGGATATATTTATGATCAAAAGTGGCATGTCAGCCTTCCGCGCGTGGAAGATATTTTAGCTGAATTACCAAGTGTGCAGCAGGTTATAGTGGTTCCATTTTCAGACTCGGTGCCGGATATAAAACCGATTAATAATTCAGTTTTGTGGAGTGAGTTCAATACAGGCCGGACCCAAGATCAGATAAGCTTTGAACTTATGCCTTTCAATCACCCCCTTTACATCATGTACTCGTCTGGGACCACTGGAGTCCCAAAATGTATCGTGCACAGTGCAGGAGGTACATTGCTGCAGCATCTCAAAGAACATCAGCTACATTGTGACATAAAGCCTAATGATCGCGTTTTCTACTTCACTACCTGCGGTTGGATGATGTGGAATTGGTTAGTGAGCGCATTGGCTTCAGAAGCAACACTGCTTCTTTATGATGGTTCACCGTTTGCAATCAAAGATGACATACTTTTTGATTTCGCATCAGAAGAAAAGATGACGTTCTTCGGCACCTCAGCAAAATATATCGACACCTTGGCCAAACGTGGAGCTCAGCCTTCTCAAAGTCATGATCTTCGGGCACTTCGTACATTTGCCTCGACTGGGTCACCATTGGCGCCTGAAGGCTTCGACTACATTTATCAAAATGTTAAAAGAGATATTTGCCTGTCATCAATTTCTGGAGGCACCGACATTCTCGGGTGCTTTGTTTGTGGAAATCCAACGGCCCCTGTTTATCGTGGAGAGATACAAGTACTAGCTTTGGGGATGGCCACAGATGTATTTGATAGCAATGGCAAACCCGTTCGCGGTGGAAAAGGTGAGTTGGTTTGCACTGCATCTTTCCCCTCGCTTCCAATAGGGTTTTGGAATGATCCAGATGGAAGCCGTTATTATGCGGCATACTTTGAACGTTTCCCAAACGTTTGGTGTCATGGTGATTTTGTTGAGATAACCAAAAATGGAGGTATGATAATTTATGGGCGCTCGGATGCGACGCTCAATCCGGGAGGTGTGAGAATCGGAACTGCGGAAATTTATCGCCAAGTTGAAACTTTCGTAAATATCGAAGAAGCGATCTGTATTGGCCAAGATTGGGATAATGATACGAGAATTATACTCTTTGTTAGGATGACAAAAGGTAAAGAGCTTGACGAAAGTTTAGTGGCTAAAATTCGGAAGCGTGTCCGCAAAAATTGCTCACCCCGCCACATCCCCGCAAAAGTTATCGCAGTCGCCGATATTCCGCGTACACGGTCTGGAAAAATTACTGAGCTAGCTGTGAGGAACGTGGTTCATGGATTGCCCGTGAAAAACAAGGAGGCGCTTGCAAACCCAGAAGCTCTGGAAAATTTCAAAAATATCATAGAATTGAAATCATAGTGGCAAAAAACAGGAGATATTCTCGGGCCAACATTAGATCCGCAATTAGAGCACTTAAAACCCAAGAGATTATGCAGGTTTCAGAAATGGCACTGGGGAATCGTGATGTGATACCCCTTTGGTACGGAGAGTCCGACGTAAAAACACCTGCCTTTATCTGTCATGCAGCTGCAACTGCTATGGAAGAGGGTTATACCTTCTATACCCATAAGCGCGGATTACCCGAGTTACGTGAAGCATTGGCTGATTACAGTCAACGCTTATATGGGCTGCCGGTTGGTGCTGATAGAATTACTGTTACGTCCTCTGGTATGACTGCAATTATGATAGCCATGCAGGTTGTAATTGACCCTGGTGATAGAGTGATTTTGGTTGGTCCCGTTTGGCCCAACGCTGAGGCGGCAGCGAATATTATGGGTGGTGAGGTCTGTCAATTACCACTTCGATACGAGGACGGTGAGACACAGAGCTGGCACTTAGACATAGAATACCTTTTCGCTATGTGCACTGAAAATACGCGAGCGATATTTATTAATTCTCCGGGAAACCCTACCGGCTGGATGATGTCAACTCGAGAACAAAAAGAAATTCTAGAGTTTTGCCGCCTGCGTAATATTTGGATCATAGCTGATGAAGTATATAGTCGGATTGTATATGACCGTCTTGTGGCCCCATCTTTTCTCGAGGTAATCGAACCAGAAGACTCGGTGCTAGTAGTTAATAGCTTCTCAAAAAATTGGGCGATGACTGGATGGCGGTTGGGATGGCTGACCCACCCGCCTTCATTCGCCAAGCCATTTTCAGATTTGATTGAATTCAACACTAGTGGCACACCAGCTTTTCTTCAGAAAGCGTGCATAACTGCTTTAAATGATGGGGAGCATGTAATTAATGATATGGTAGACCTGTGTAGGGAAGGTCGAGATATTGTAGGCACCGCAATGTCTGAATGGCCCCGCGTTCGCTATCGAGCACCCGAGGCAGCATTTTATGCCTTTTTCGCTTTAGAAGGGATGGAGAACTCGCTTAAATTCGCAAAGCAGTTAGTACTTGATGTGGGCGTTGGGCTTGCGCCCGGTACAGCGTTCGGTCCGGAAGGAGCTGGCTGGCTGAGGCTTTGTTTTGCCCGTGATAGTAGTGAGTTATCAACCGCAATGGACAGGCTGGCAAACGTATTTGCTTGATTTATGGTTATTTTTACGTGACGTTCGTGAAAATTAAAGTGGAAGGGCAAGGATGCGAGGTTATTTTGGTATAGGAGTTGAACACATCTCTAAACCGATGAATGTAGGAAACCTTTTTCGGTCTGCACACGCTTTTGGGGCGGATTTTATCTTTGCCATTGCGCCTGCGGTTGATCTTAAAGAGATTCAGAAAGCAGATACATCACGTACCGTAAAGCATCTTCCTCTTTACGAGTTTCCAGAAGCTTCAAAACTCGTTTTGCCTCGCGATTGTCAGTTGGTTGGTGTTGAACTGATGGATGAGGCGGCAGATCTTCCAAGTTTTAATCACCCTGAGCGTGCGGCTTATATTCTTGGGCCTGAAAAGGGGAGCCTGTCTCCTGAAGTAAATGCCCGATGCGATTACGTGGTAAAAATACCAACAAAATTTTGCGTGAACGTTGGCATTGCAGGTGCAATTCTGATGTATGACCGGTTGATTACGCGCGGTCGATTTGCGCCACGACCCGAAGTGGTAGGAGGGCCGGTTGAGGAATTAGCTCCACATGTGCATGGTGGTAGGGTGGTACGTCATTAGTTTCAGAGGATGGAGGTTGCTGATGATGTGGCCTTATACAAAACTTATTTTGTTGTTCGTTATGGTTTTAAATGCTGGCGGTTTGGCCGACGCTAATGCTGAATCCAAGGTGAGCCAACTAGGTGGTTTCGGAAATTGTCGGGAGGTAGGCCGTAGGTTGATCTGCAATTGGAACGCAGAAACTTACGTTGAAAGTAAAAATAAGAAAACATGTCACATATGGTCTAGGCCAATCAAAAAGAAAGGAAAATATCGAAAGCGCGGTGATGTCGCGCTGTATGTGACCCACCGACCATGGTTAAAGGTTAAAAATCAAATAAGTGTCCTTGCGGGTTATACTTACAAAAAAGATAGCGAGCCAAGGGCATTGATAGGAGGGACTAAATTTCTGTTTTTTACGGAAAAAGATGTTGCATGGTTACAAACTGCCGAACAGGATCAGGCGCTTGTCAATGCAATGCGGAGGGGCAGAACAATGACATTAGACGGTCTTTCATCCCGGTCAACCAGGACCACAGACATCTATTCACTTACCGGTTTTTCGGCTGCTCACAACGCAATTAGTAAGGCTTGTCGGATAAAATAGCGTCCTTGTATTATGATCAAATTAGCTTGCAACCTTTCGGCTTTACAATCACGGACCCGTGAAAATGGGGAGCTTCTCTCGTTGATTGGGCTTGATCGGGTTGATTTAGCTAGAGTTATTGAGCCGTTGGGTGTGAAGCCATTTCGCGCGCAGCAAATTTTTCGCTGGATATATAATCGCGGTGTCGCTGATTTCAGTGAAATGACAAATATATCGAAAGACCTGCAATCTGAATTGGCCAAACATTTTTCGCTTGCTCGGCCGGCAATCAGTCAACATCAAAAGTCTGATGATGGAACCCAAAAATGGCTACTTCGATTTGATGATGCTCAAGAGGCAGAATGTGTCCATATACCAGAAGCTGAGAGGGGCACGTTGTGTGTTTCAAGCCAGGTGGGCTGTACGCTGAATTGCAGCTTTTGTCATACTGGTACTCAAAGAATGGTGCGGAACCTTGGGCCATCTGAGATTTTAGGACAATTAATGGTGGCGCGAGATGATTTTGGCGAATGGCCAGCCCCTGACTTCAACAGGAAAGTCAGCAATTTGGTTATGATGGGTATGGGAGAGCCCCTTTATAATTTTGATAATGTTAAAAAGGCACTGCTCATTGCGATTGATAATGAAGGCCTCAGCATTTCCAAACGTAAAATCACTTTATCGACGTCTGGAGTGGTGCCAATGATCGAAAGAGTGGGTCGCGAAATTGGAGTTCAGCTTGCGATTTCACTGCATGCTGTTCGTGATGAACTCCGGGACATTTTAGTCCCAATAAACAAGAAATGGCCCATAGCAGAGCTGCTCGATGCGTGTCGACATTATCCGGGCGGGCGAAATGCTCGCCGAATAACATTTGAGTATGTAATGCTTAAAAATTTCAACGACTCGTTAGAAGAGGCCCGTGAGCTTACTCAACTTTTGCGAAATATTCCGTCTAAGGTAAATTTGATACCCTTCAATCCGTGGCCTGGTGCCAATTACGAATGCTCTTCCGAAAATGTCATCCGAGATTTTAATGAAATCATTAATGATGCTGGGATCACTTCTGTGATAAGGCGACCCCGTGGGCGCGACATCTTGGCTGCTTGCGGCCAACTCAAAAGCGAAAGTGTACGACAAAAGCGAACCAAATTAGATCAATGAATAATATCTGGGTTCCAATCTTTTCCTTAGGCGTTCAAATTAAAATTTTTCTCTTCACAAGCCGCACTAATGACTGACCAAAGCTTGATAGTGATATTTTGAAAAATCGAGTCTTTTGACTAGAGTCTGTCATGTCGATATCCTCCGGTATGATTAAAATAGTAACAAGTAGCCTGTGGGTTTTCTACTGGAATGGGAATGTAGCTTGCGGGCTGGTGTGTGATGCCTATACTCCGCGCGCAATTGGAAAGTTATAATTTTGGCGAGAGATCATGTTGAGTAATGTAAAAAAAGTTGTGCTGGCCTATTCCGGAGGGCTTGATACATCCGTGATATTGAAATGGCTGCAGGATGAGTACGATTGCGAAGTAGTTACATTTACTGCTGATCTGGGGCAGGATGATGAGATAGAGCCAGCCCGAGATAAAGCAAAAATGCTGGGTGTTCAGGAAATATTCATTGAGGACCTTCGTGAGGAATTTGTGCGTGATTATGTTTTCCCCATGTTCCGGGCGAATGCGCTATATGAGGGCACTTATCTACTTGGAACGTCAATAGCTCGTCCATTAATAGCCAAACGGCAAATTGAGATCGCCCGCCAAACCGGCGCGGATGCAGTTGCTCATGGAGCTACCGGAAAGGGTAATGATCAGGTGCGGTTTGAACTTGGGTATTATGGTCTGGCTCCCGACATTCGCGTGATATCACCGTGGCGAGAATGGGATTTGAACTCACGGGAAGCGCTGATCGCCTATGCAGAACGAAACCAAATCCCGGTTCCTCAGGATAAGCGTGGTGAAGCTCCATTCTCAACTGATGCAAATCTTTTGCATATTTCTGCTGAGGGAAAAGTCTTAGAGGATCCAGCGATGCCAGCTCCGGAATATGTCTTCTCGCGGACCGTCAATCCGGAATCGGCTCCCAGTGAAGGTGTTGAGGTAGAAATTAGCTTCGAAAACGGTGACCCTGTGTCTGTTGATGGCGAGACACTTAGTCCGGCGGCTCTGTTGACAAAGCTCAACCAAATGGCGGGCGAACACGGTATTGGGCGATTGGATATTGTAGAGAATCGTTTTGTTGGGATGAAATCGCGAGGTGTCTATGAAACCCCGGGAGGAACTGTATTGCTGGCCGCGCATAGAGCTATAGAATCAATAACTTTAGATCGCGGCGCAGCTCACCTCAAAGACGAGCTGATGCCTAAGTACGCAGAATTAATTTACAATGGGTTATGGTTTGCACCTGAACGAAAAATGCTGCAAGCCGCAATAGATGATTCTCAGTGCAATGTTTGCGGCTCTGTGCGACTCAAGCTGTACAAAGGTAACATCACGACATTGGGCCGTGAGAGTGGGAATAGTCTTTATAGTGAGGCTCACGTTACATTTGAAGAAGATGAGGTTTATAATCAAAAAGATGCGGAGGGCTTTATCAAGCTGAACGCTTTAAGGTTGCGTCTTGCTGCAAAAAAGATTGGCGGCATCTAAAGCTATTTTGAAACTGACAGGCTGGCCTTATGAATTCCAAAGATGTAGAACTGCCTCCGCAAGAATTGGATCCGATTGCGCAAGCAATCCTGGACTTTTTGTGCTTACGAGATCAAAAAAATGTCGTGAAGCCGATTGAGGTTGCAAAATATATTGCAGAAAAGCGTAAAAGCCGTGCCAATGTTCCCGGTCTGTGGCGCCGTTATTTACCAGCAGTTCGCAATCAAGCGAAATTTTTGGCTCGGAATGGTCGTATCGTTATTGTACGAAGAGGTAAGCCGGTTGATCCAAACACCGTAAAAGGTTTGGTTTACTATCAGTTGGTTGAGCCCATCACTGATGATTGAACGAGGTTGGCTGCGCATAGCAATCGGCGTATCGGCTGCTATGTGTTTGGCTATGGGGTTCGGTCGTTTTTCATACACAACTATGGTGCCACTGTTAATTCAACGTGGCGAATTAACCGAATTTGAGGCTTGGTACGTTGGCGCTACTAATCTATGCGGCTTTATCGTTGGTGTTTTTATTACTGAACAGCTGCGGCGGCGCTGGAACGTGTCGCTTATCTTACGAACTATGTTATTCATTTCGGTCGCAGCATTAGCGGCTTCTTCATACGAGGCTGGGTTCTGGTGGCTCGCTATTTGGCGAGGTGTTCTTGGTTTGACATTGGGCGTGATTATGGTTTTGGGTCTTACGATTACTACTGCAGTGACACCAAAAGCATTTAGATCACTGGCTACTTCCCTGGTTTTTGCAGGAGTAGGGCTTGGAATTTTTCTTTCTGGACTCACAATCCCGCGTGTCGCATCAAACGGAAATTCAATCCCATGGCTTGGGATAACAGGGCTTGGTGTTTGCTCTGCAGCTGTGGCCATATGGGGATGGCGTAGTCTGGAAGACTTTAAATGCTCTTTCGACAACAATCATGCGAAGACACAGTTCTCGCGAGCTTGGGGGATGCTGCTTCTCGCTCATGCTTGTTTCGCCATTGGTTTGGTGCCGCACACAATATATTGGGCTGATTTCATCGCTAGGGAGGTAGGGCTAGGCTTAAACGCAGCTGGCTATCACTGGGGTATAGTTGGAGTGTTTTCACTATTGGGGCCTACTGTCGCTTTCATATTGGCTCGACAGGTTGGGACTGCCTGGGCTTTGGTCCTCATGTTTGGAATTCTTGCGGTGGGCATTTCTGCGCCAGGCTTCCAAACCGATACTGTGGTGCTAACAATTTCTAGCATGATTTTCGGCGCTCAACCTGGTGTCTCAGCTTTAATTGCAGCTCGCGCTAGAGACGTAGGTTGCCTAAATGTACTCCCTTTGTTGATGCGTCAATTGATTTTAATAAATGGAAGCGCTGCCGCCATAGCCGGGATTTGCCTGCCTATTTTTTTTGAACAGAGTGAGACCTACAGGTCTCTATTTTGGCTTGCTGGCGGCTTTATGGGACTGGGAGCAGCTTTGTCGGTGCCGTGGGGTTACTTTTTGCGATCTACCTAACTCGCAATTATTGGTTCTTCTACGCCATGAATCCTACATGTACTTGTCACGGTGTTTTTCAGCAAGCAAGCTATCGTCATTGGCCCTACACCGCCTGGCACTGGTGTTATTGCGGCTGCTACCTCTGCAGCTGCGGAAAAATCAACATCGCCAACAAGCCTAAACTTGCCGGGCCCCTCTTCTTTAGGCACTCGATTTATGCCGACGTCAATTATTGTGGCTCCAGGCTTTATCCAGTCGGATCCTATCATTTGTGGGCGCCCTGCGGCGGCAACTAAGATATCGGCAGATTGACAAATTTCGCGTAGCTTCTTGGTTCTGGAATGGGCAATGGTGACTGTGCAGCTTTCTTGCAGCAAAAGCGCAGCCATTGGTTTTCCAACAATATTTGAACGCCCAACGATGACGGCGTGTTTGCCTTGGAGGTCGCAAAACTGATCTTTGAGTAACATTAAACAACCCAAAGGAGTACATGGCACCATGCCTTTATTTCCAGTGGTGAGGCGGCCAACATTTATGGCATGAAAGCCATCGACATCTTTGTCAGGGTTGATAGCGTTTATTATTTTCCCCGAGTCAATATGATCCGGTAGAGGTAATTGCACTAGGATGCCATGTACTGCGGTATCTCCATTAAGATTAGCTATTAGTGCCAGAAGTTCATTTTCCTTTATGTCAGCACTCAGTTTGTTCTCGAAGCTCGCCATCCCTGCTTCAGCTGTTTGCTTCTCTTTGTTGCGGACGTAGACTTGGCTAGCAGGATCATCTCCCACCAGGACAACGGCCAAGCCCGGAGTTATGTTATGTGTGACTTTTAAATGAGTAACGGCTTCAGCGATACGGCTTCTTAGCCTCTCTGCGTAGGCCTTCCCATTGATTACTTTTGCTTTACCCATGATTTTACCTTTTTGGAAGTAATTGTCTATCAACGCCATTAGGCAGCTAAAATGGCCAATAGGTAATCAACAAGTTTTCGACAAACCAAATTAATAAAAGCAATACTACTGGTGATATGTCGATGCCACCAAAGTCAGGTAAAAATTGACGAATAGGTTTAAGCAGGGGCTCAGTGAGCCGATACAAAAAACGCCCAATAGCGCTGACGAAGGGGCTATGTGTGTTCACAACATTAAAAGCTATTAACCAGCTTAGTATAACAGATATTATTAGTGCCCATGAATATAGCTTAAGGACAACAAGAATAAGATCGAGAAATGGATTGCCATATTGCATCAGGGGTCAGCCTACTCGCGATGTGAAAATATACAAGCAAACTAACCGCCCCCGACTGTTGAGGCAAGAAATGCGATAGATTTCATCACTCAGCTTGACAGTGAAAGTGAGCGACCTCATAGTTTGTAGTTAAGCGTATGCATTTCATGCGTACATCAGGAAGGGGCCGTAGCTCAGTTGGGAGAGCGCTACGTTCGCAACGTAGAGGTCAGGGGTTCGATTCCCCTCGGCTCCACCAAAGCGATTTGTGGATAAACGGAAGGGTTTTCAGGCCAGTTGATTAGACAGGGCTAGTTGGCTTTATTTTGATAGAAGACGGTGTAGGACTCCTGCACACTTTCTTCATAAAACGTGACAAAAAACTGTGGCCGGACTGTGAGGTTCTTATATGACAGAAATTACTTGTGTTGAGGACCAGCGGCAGCTTGCTAAGCGCAAGGTTCCAAAAATGTTCTATGACTACGCTGACACGGGTTCGTGGACAGAGAGCACCTATAATCTAAATGAAAAAGATTTTGAAAAAATCAGATTTCGTCAAAGAGTCGGGGTTGACGTTAGCAATCGCAGCACCCGGATGACCATGTTGGGGCAAGACCTTCCGATGCCAACAGCCCTCGCTCCGATTGGTATGGCGGGTATGCAGTACCCAGATGGAGAGATACTCTCAGCCAAGGCAGCAGAAGATTTTGGGGTACCATTTACACTCTCGACTATGTCAATTTGTTCGATTGAAGATGTAGCATCTAATACGTCGGTGCCATTTTGGTTTCAGTTATATGTGATGCGCGATCGTGCATTTATGAAGACGTTAATCAGTCGAGCAGAGGCAGCAGGATGTTCAGCTCTCATGGTAACACTTGATCTACAGATATTAGCACAACGTCACAAAGATATTCGAAATGGTCTTAGCGCGCCGCCAAAGCTCAATTTAAAAAATTTGCTGAATATTTGCACAAAACCCAATTGGTGTTTTGAAATGCTGAAAACTAAAAGAAGAAACTTCGGAAACATCTTTGGGCATGTCAAAGGTATTGATGATATGTCTTCTTTATCTAATTGGGTAACTAGCCAATTCGATCCAAGTTTGGATTGGAAAGACGTGTCTGAAATTCGGGGTATTTGGGGTGGAAAATTCATTATTAAGGGGATAATGGATAAGGAGGATGCAATAGCTGCTGTTCAAGCCGGTGCTGACGCGATTGTTGTTTCAAACCATGGTGGACGCCAATTAGATGGTACAATTTCATCAATAGATGCTCTGCCCAGAATCTTAGATGCGGTGGGTAACAAATGTGAGGTGTGGATGGATGGCGGCATACGCAGTGGGCAAGACATACTCCGTGCGGTAGCCTTGGGTGCTACAGGCACTCTAATCGGCAGGGCCTTTTTATATGGCCTTGGCGCTAGCGGGCAACATGGAGTTCATCAGACATTAGAGATTCTCAGAAAAGAACTTGACCTGACAATGGGACTTTGTGGACAAAAAAATTTAACAGATGTTGATAAATCAATTTTGCATCAATACCAGTAAGGTATTACGACACCACAACTAACGACACAAAATTGTGTATATGATCTGACATTGTCTATCACTTCATTTCATCTATGATGGTCGTAGCCTTAATATACTCAACTGGTGTTTTTGTAAGGAGAGGGAAAGGGATGAGTTCACAGGTATTGAAGTTCCCCGTCGGTACGGATGAGGCGACTGATTACACTGGTCGGGTTCGTAACTTGAGCGATGAGATTGTGTCCATTGCGCCCCAAATAGAAGCGGAAAGAAGAATACCTCAATCGTTAATAAATAAACTCCATTCGGCGGGACTTTTCAAAATGCTCCTTCCTAAATGCTACGGGGGTGGTGAAGTACACCCAGTAACTTTTTTCAAGACAGTGATGGCGCTTGCTGCTTGCGATGGATCTGTTGGTTGGTGCATCGGTCAGCAAAATGGTTGTTCGACAACAGCTGCGGCAGTCAATCCGGAGGTTGCTAATGAAATCTGGGGTAATAACCCAGTCGGAGCTTTAGCTTGGGGCCCTGGAAAGGGCACCGCCATGCCAGACGGTGAGGGCTATCGAGTAAATGGTAGTTGGATGTTTGCAAGTGGTAGGCGGCACTGTAGTTGGTTAGGCGCTCAAACAACAGCGGTTCTAGATGAGCATGGTAATGAACAGTTCGATAAGGACGAAAAACTTATAACTCGTACATTTCTTATTCCGGCGGAAAGGGTTCAATGGAAGGATATCTGGAATGTGATAGGCCTGAGGGGCACTGCCAGTGATGCATTTACTGTTGAAGATGTCTATGTCCCAAAAGGCTATTCGCTCAAGCGTGATCGAATAGAGGATGTTAAGATAAAAAGCCCGCTCTATGCCTTTCGGGCCAAAAATCTTTACGCCGCTAGCTTTGCCGGCGTTGCTCTTGGACTTGCAAGAGGCATTTTGGAAGAATTTAAGGAATTGGCAGCAGAAAAAAAAGGTAAATACGGAAAGACACTTTTGATGGATAACGCGGTTGCTCAAGCGGACGCTTCGATGGCCGAGGCAAGGATACGTTCAGCGACGGCGTACATCGAAAGCGAATTTAACGGAATATACAACGATGTATTGGTCGGGGGTGCGCTAACACCTGACCAGCGAGTGCGGATTCGCCTTGCTAGTACTTTTGCTATTCAAGAGGCAAAAGCTGCTGCTGATATTGCTTATCATTCAGCTGGTGCTACGGCGATTTTTGCTGCTCAAAACTATGAGCGACGGTACCGTGACTTGCATGCTGTTACCCAACAAACGCAGGGTCATAAGGTGCATTATCAAACTGTTGGATCTTATCTTTTAGGTCATGAGCCAGAGTTGTCGGCAATGTAAAAAGGGTTACACTTTTATAAGTTTTCCACTAACAGCGGACTGAGTTACAGCCTCAAGTAGTGCAATATTTTCAATCATTTCTTCTTGCGTGTGGATATATTTGTCCTGTCCAGTAATTGCATCTGCAAAATTCTCAAGATTATCGAGAACTGTATTTGACGTTGCCATTGTGCAACTTTTCGGGATATCACCTTTTTTACAAAAAGTAAGGGTTGTAACGCCTCCGTACTCAGGGTGTGCACTGTCTCGCGCTTCTACCCATCCTTCTGATCCAAACACTTGGAATCGCATAAAGTGTGGAGTTACCATTGTTGCGTTAAGGTAACCGAGAGCACCACTCTTGAACCGAACTTGTGCCATTACGACATCACCATTTTCTTGTTCTGCAACACGTTGGGCTGTTTGTGCAAATACTTCATCTATTTCTCCAAACATCCAGATAAAAGCATCCGATAGATGAATACCCATTGCCGTCATACCTGCAGCGGGTGCATTTTCGTTTGTGGTGCGCCAATCTCCTTTTGGCATTTTTGCGAGGATGTCGTGGCTAAAGTTGGCTTCCACCTGCATTATTGTGCCGAGCCTGTTCGTTTGCACCATCTTTTTGATTTCTTGCAGGGCAGGCTCAAAGCGCCTTTCATGTCCGACGCCTAACATCACATTAGCTCGGTCGCATCTAGCAACTGAGCGTTCAGCACTTTTCTTCGTAAGCCCCAATGGTTTCTCACAGAAAACATGTTTGCCAGCGCTGGCAACCCTAGCGATTTGCTTTTCATGAAGAGAATGTGGCGTTGCTAATATAACCACCTGAACTTCATCGTCATTGAGCAAATCATCAAAATTACTGCTGACACTTATCCCATGTTCAGCAGCGATGTTATTTCCTTCTGGCAAATTAACTTCGACAGCACGAACTAATGTAAGTTTTGAACTGCCATTGATCGTGCGTATGATATGTTTGCCCCACCACCCGAGCCCTACAAGTCCCACCTTCAGCATTTATCTTCTCCAAAGGACCAGCCGAAACTGGCTTTGATTAAGTGAGTTGAAGGTTTAATGTAGGTGCTGGAAAAATATCCGTCCACAAGTTTGCGGGCTAACAGGAAATTCAGATGCAAATCTCTTATTCAGTATGACCACAAAGAAACCAATTACTATAATCACGGGCTTTCTTGGTAGCGGCAAGACGTCAGTCTTGAATCATTTATTGAGCGATGAACATTTTGCAGACACTGCAGTTATAATTAATGAATTTGGTGAAGTCGGCATTGATCATCTGTTGGTTGATACCTCCTTCGAAGAAGATGAGATTGTTGTGATGCAGTCGGGATGCATTTGCTGCACTATTCGCGGCGATCTTGTTGACACCTTAGCTGATCTTGAGGCTCGAAATAAAAACGGTGATCTGCCCTCTTTTAGTAGAGTGTTGGTCGAAACCACGGGTCTAGCGGATCCCGCACCTATATTACAAACGGTAATGTCTGACCCATTGTTGGTGGATAAATATTGTTTGGGTGGTGTAGTCGCTACGGTCGACGCTGTTAATGGTAGCGGTACTTTCGAAAGATACTCAGAAGCTGTCAAGCAGGCTGCCGTCTCTGATAGATTACTTTTAACAAAGACTGATATCACGGATAACAAAACCGTAACGAATATGGAGAAGCATTTGGCTCTTCTCAATCCGAATGCGCCAGTAGAGCATGTTGTGAATGGATTGGTCTCACCAAAGAGCATTTTTGGTCTCGGACTATATAACCTAGGCGGGAAAACAGACTCAGTAACCAAATGGCTCTCTGAAGCCCATGGGATCATTCATAAACACGACCATCATAACCATGGCCATCTCAACGATGACGATAACCTCAATCGCCACACTTCCGATATCTTAACTTTTTGTTTAACTCGTGCTGAACCCTTGCCCTGGGAAGGGGTCAAGGCTTGGTTAGAGTCTATCGTTTCCTTGTGCGGCGAGAACCTGCTCCGCGTTAAAGGTGTTATCAATATTGTTGAGTATGATACGCCCGTTGTTATCCACGGCGTTCAACATGTTTTCCATCCGCCGATCCGCCTGAATGCTTGGCCCGACAAAGACCATTCCACTCGGATTGTTTTCATCACTCGCAATATATCCGAGGAGGGTCTGGAAAAATCGCTCACAACATTCTGTTTAAATGAACAAAATTTAAGGTTGGATTAAGGCGATACAGTTTTAAATTTCAATGATTCTGAGGCTAGCATGAAAAAAGCACTGTCCAAGAATATGAATCTAATTTCTCATCATTTGCTCAATGGGTTTGGTGGCATGGGTGAGGGCATGTCGATACAGGTTACAAGGGACTTAAGGCGTATAATGTGGATGGCACATGTATCAGCGCCGAAAAATTTTTCCGCCGTTGACGTTACGGACATAAAAAACCCCAAACTTATCTGTCAGACTGAACTACCACATCAAAGTGTGCGGTCAAATTCGTTGGAGGTGTGCGGCGACACTATGGCTGTTGCTTACCAAACAAATAAGCTTGGCGAGCAGCCCGCAGGAATTGAAATGTTTGATATTTCGGTTCCTGACGAACCAAAAAGTATTGGGTTTTTTGATACGTCAGGTCCAATGTCTAAGGGAGTACACCAGGTTTGGTATGTTGATGGCGAATTTATCCATTGTGCTGGTGCTGACCCACACTTTAATGCGCGCTTACCAGAAAAAGATTATCAATTTTACCAAATCATAAATGCAAAAGACCCGACAAACATGAAAGAAGAGGGTCGCTGGTGGATGCCGGGCCAATGCGAAAGTGATGAAGAGCCACCCAATTTGCGCGAGCCGAAATATAATGCTGGCTGGCGGCCCCACAACACAAATGTTTACCCCGAACGCCCGAATAGAGCTTTTATAGGCTACATAGATGGTGGTGCTGTAACGTTAGATATTACTGATATGGCAAGCCCAAAAATGATTGCCAATTGGAATCCGTCACCTCCCTTTCCCGGGTTTATTCATACAGTCATGCCATTGTTTGAGCGGGAGCTTTTGGTTGTAAGTCATGAATGTAACAAGCTTGGCGCAGAGGACTGGCCAAAGGTCACATGGGTACTAGACAATCGCCATGAGTCAAATCCTGTTCCCCTCGCGATTTTGCCATTGCCCCCGTTCGACGAATTTGGTGGTCGCCCGGGCCGCTTTGGAGCCCATAATTTGCATGAAAATCGCCCGGGCCCCTCATTCCGTTCCGAAACTTTAGTGATTGGTAACTACTTTAATGCCGGGATTAGGGTTCATGATATATCTAATCCATTTCGGCCTGAGGAAGTGGCTTTCTATGTTCCCGAAGATCCTGATAACTCACGGATCGGGGAAATCCAGATTAACGACGTATATGTTGATGAGAACCAGATTGTTTATGCAATGGATCGTTTCGGCGGAGGGCTCTACATCCTTGAAATGGATGTTTAGATCAGTCGCAGTAGCAATATAAATTCGATGGATGGAGAATCGTCATGAGCAAGGCTCAATCAAAGAACATGCGCCTCATAGCTCAGCACACATTGAATGGTTTTGGTAACATGGGTGAAGGGATGTCATTGCAAGTCACCGCTGACGGAAGACGTGTGATCTGGTTGGCTCACGAAAGTCCCCCTAAAAATTTTTCTGGTATCGACGTAACGGACCTTAATAATCCTAAAATGGTTGTTCAAACCGAACTTCCGCATCAGCATGTTAGGTCTAACTCACTTGAACTCTCTGGTGATCTTTTAGCAGTCGCCTATCAGACGAATGCGCTGGGACTAGAGCCGGCTGGGGTTGAGATGTTTGACGTGAGTGATCCCGAAAACCCAAAATCAGTTGGTTTTTTTGATTGTTCAGGGCCAAAATCAAGGGGTGTACATTGCGTCTGGTTTGTTGATGGTGAATATGTTCATTGTGCTGGGGCTGATGGCAACTTAAACGCCCGAGAACCTGAAAAGGACTTTCAATTTTACCAGATCCTTGATGTGCGAGACCCCACAAACCCGCGGGAAGTAGGTCGCTGGTGGATGCCGGGACAACTTGAAACTGATGCGGAGCCGCCGCTGATTCGTCACCCGGAATTTGACGAAGGGTTTCGTCCGCATAACACCAACGTTTTCCCAGAGCGCCCGGACCGCGCCTATGTGGCTTACATAGATGGAGGAATGGTAATTTTGGATATTTCAGATATGTCAGCACCAAGGATGGTTGCGCATTGGAACCATAGTCCACCTTTCACAGGATTTACGCATACCGTTTTACCACTTTTTAGTCGGGATCTTTTATTGGTCGCTGCTGAGGCCACCTATGCTGGTGGGGCTGACTGGCCGCGCATTACATTTGTTGTTGATAACAGGGTTGAAACAAATCCTGTACCAATTTCCACTTTGCCAATGCCAGCTTTTGACGAATTTGGTGGTCGCCCGGGTCGCTTCGGATCCCATAATTTACATGAGAACCGACCGGGGCCATCTTTCCAGTCTGATACAGTAATTATTGGAAACTATTTTAACGCGGGCATACGGGTGCATGATTTGAGCAATCCATTTCAACCTCAGGAGATTGCTTATTATGTGCCGGAATCCCCGGAAGGATCGCGTGTTGGCGAAATCCAGATAAATGACGTTTACGTTGACGAGCACCAGATTGTATATGGGATGGATCGTTTTTCTGGTGGTCTATATATTTTGGAGATGGATATCTAGATTAAAAACCAAGATGTCGAGGGCTCAGGATTTTTGAAATTTTTGGTTTGAAAGGGCTTTGTGGAAGCACCTCATCATCCCAGAATTGATGGAAAGGTGACGGAAAAATTAATTTTAAATAAGTATCACGATCTCTTATAAGCTTGGCGCTCTCGACGGATATTATTACAATGTCGTTTCTAATTAGTGTTTCTAGCTCGGTTCGGCGGGCTTTTGTTGGTGTCTGAAAATCGATTATGTCGATTGCTATTAAGGTTTTTCCCGTCCAAAAAATGAAATCCATAGCAATGAAGGTCTTCGTTTCGGTTGGTAAGTGAGCACGGGGCAAAGGACGGAGAGCGGAAAATGACCAATCCTTGTAAGTGTAGAGTCCATTGTAGGGCGCTAAAGCTTCTGTGAGGTCAACCTGTTCTTTGTCCAGCGAGTGTCGAATGAAATCGAAATAGGCTTCGACAAACACATGCTGAGTTTTCCTCCAAAGGTCGCAGAGCGCGTGAGAATAATTTTGTAGCACCGTTAGCCGCGTATGGGCGTCGCTAAGCGTGCCGGGACCGGGGGAGGCACGAAAATCATAAGGTCCGTGGTGGAGTCTAAGCGTTGGAGTTGCAGCGGTGTTGAGTTTGAACAAATTAGCTGATAAAGACCCGCCCTCAGATTCCCGCTGTGACCCTATTAACTCTACCCTTTCAGGGTCTGAGGTGCCAAAAGGTATGATCAAATTATAAGGAGCCTTGGCCATTACCGCCTATCAATATATGGCGGCATTGACTGCTGGCATAACGTCTCTTGCCAATAATTCCATCGAATGTTTTCCCAGTATTTTGTCCTTCCAATCCATTCCTGCGTAAAGAAGGGTGCCAAATTCGCCTACTGTCTCGCGAAACTCCAAAAGTTCATCAGCTACCTTATCCGGCGTCCCATATATGACCAATTGCTCAACAATATCCTCTATGGTTAGCTCGTCATCGTCCTGATCGCGGTCTGTTTTAAAAAGCTCTGCTCTTCCCGCTGCCTTCAATTTTTTGAATAGTGAACTGAAATATTGATAATAAGGTCCCTGAGGGTCTGTGGCGTAGCGTTTTGCGGTTGCCAAATCATCCCCAACAAATATGCATTTTGCGACTCTCCAATTTGCAGGATCTGCGGCGCGACCTGCAGCTTTACAGCCATCTACATACTTGGGCCAATGAGATGCGACCCATCGGGGCTGAAGAAAGTTGGCAGATATGGGATCCCAACCTCGCTCGGCAGCCTTTGTGACTCCAAGTGAGAACGGGGCTACAGCAGTTACCACGATTGGTGGGTGGGGTTTCTGATAGGGACTAATAATAGTGCCTTGGCCAATGTCTGGCATTTGAGTCTTCTCGGTCGTCACATTCCAGAATTTGCCAGTTAGCTTATATGGGGGATCCTTTGCCCATATGTTTAGCACCATCTCGATGCCTTCAACGAGCATCGCAGTTCTATCGCGTTCCAGATTACCCATCACTTCGGCATCGGAAATCAAACCACCAGGGCTTATGCCCATAATAAAACGTCCCTTTGCCATGTTATCAACCATGGCAACTTCAGCCGCAATTTTGGCGGGGTGGTGGTTTGGGATATTCAACGTCCCAGTGCCGAGCTTTATATTTTTGGTTTCATTTAATAGCCAGGCGATGAAAATTAAGCTCGAGGTAATTGTTTCGGCGGCGTCGGTGATATGCTCACCAAAAAAAGCCTCCTTGTAGCCGAGTTGGTCAGCAAGGATCGCACATTCTCTATCTTCCTTCAGAGTCTCTACATAGTTACGACTTTGAGGGTGAATGGGCATCGTGAAAAAACCTAAATCCATCTCGGAAAACTTTCTTTCTAGGTGCCAGTTCAAAGGGAGCACTTACGTACATCCTTTTAATAAAAAAACCTTAAAGTGCCGTGTCATATAGAAAATTAATTTTGGGACTCCCACCTCAAATTGTTCGTCTCAGATAAAACATGAAAGTCTGTCTAGTTCTACAGCATAATTCATTGTTGGTGATTCATGGTATTATTTTTTATATTGACCATATGGCCGAACAACCTTTCCCGAAAGGCCCTTTGAGTGGGCTTCGCGTGCTCGACCTCAGTCGAGTGCTCACTGGCCCATTTTGCACGATGGTTCTGGCTGACTTAGGTGCAGAGGTTATAAAACTTGAAGAGCCTGGGTCGGGAGATCAAACTCGAACAGTTCCACCCTTTGTAAATGGTGAAAGCCATTATTTTATGGCTATAAACCGTAATAAAAAAAGCATAGTAGTTGACCTTAAAAGCGATGAAGGTCGCGAGATAGCTCTTTCACTCATCGGCGCATCAGACATTCTAATTGAAAATTTTCGCCCGGGCGTCATGGATCGCCTTGGACTTTCCTATGAAAAGATACAGACTGAGAAACCTGAGCTTATCATTTGTTCGATTACTGGCTTTGGCCAAGAGGGTCCAATGGCTCATGCACCCTCTTTCGATCTGGTCACACAGGCACTCAGTGGAATCATGAGTATTAACGGTGAGAAGGATGGTCCGCCTACTAAAATGGGTATTCCGATGGGAGATGTGGGTGGAGGTTTGTGGGCAGCAATTGCAGTTTTAGCGGCACTGCAGCATCGAAACGCAACAGGTAAGGGGCTACATGTAGATTTGAGTCTACTGGATGGTCTTGTCGCACTCTTGGGCTATTTAGCCGAGATCTTTCTCGTTACAGGCAAAAGTCCGGGAAGGGTAGGTAGCGGACACCATTCCATCGTTCCGTATGGTCGTTATCCAGTTAAGGATGGGCATATAGTTCTCGCTCTACATGTAGGGCCTTTTTGGCGAAAGTTTTGTAATGCGGTTGAGCGTCTGGACCTTTTGAATGATCCGAGATTTAAAACAACGGCTAATAGGCAAAAAAACAGGGTTGCGTTAGAGTCTATCGTTTTGGAAATTCTTTCAAAAAAAACATCAGATGAATGGTGTGATCTTTTCAGTGCCGCCGACATTCCGAGTGGACCAGTACTTGATATTGGTGAGGCATTAAGCCAGGCCTCCATCACTCATCGGGGGTTGGTAAAGGCGATAAATAATCCTAAAGCGGGATCTATAGATGTTGTTGGGAGCCCTATTCAATTTAAAGGGGCGTTTGAAGATGAGCCGTATGCTTCGTCAGCTACGCTAGGTCAACATACCAACACCGTTTTGTCTGAATTACTAGGCTATGACGAAGAGGAGCTAGCGAGGCTGAAAAATGACGGTATCATACAATGAATGACACGTACGGGATCGCTACGGATGAAGAGTTAGCCCGGCTGCGCGGAAAAATCGGTGAGCGGGTGGAAATCTCAGAACCGCCTTACTTAACTGAGGTGACACGAGATGCAATCCGACATTGGGCATGGGCAACTGGCGACAAAAATCCTCTCTATCTAGATGACGAATATGCTGGGTCCTCACCTATCGGGAAAATAAGCGCACCACCTTGCATGCTATATGGGTTTAGTAAAATGTCGATCGGTTATCGTGGGGGACTGCCAGGCGTACATTCAATGTTTGGTGGCACTCATTGGCGTTGGAAGAATCCGATACTTTTAGGTGCGCATATCTCTGCAGAGGTAACTTTTAAAGAATTAACAGAGTATCCGAGCCGTTTTGCTGGGCGAATGTTTAAACAGTCTTCTCATATTAAATACAAAGATGAAATGGGAGTAGAGCTGGCTAACTCCGATAGTTGGGGAATGCGTACTGAGCGGGTGAAGGCACGTAAGAAAGGAAAATATAAAAAACTCGAGCCGGAGTTCGTTTCCCAGGATCAGTTGAGAGATGTAGCTGCGGCCTATGATGAGGAGATTCCACGAGGGAACAAACCTCTTTATTGGGAAGATGTTAGCGAATCTGAAGTCATACCAGGAATTGTGCGTGGACCTTATTCACCCACAGTCGCTGTTTGTTTCGAACAGGCGTGGGGTGGGCTTTTTATAAAGGCACATTCGTATTGGTTCGATTATCTAAAACGCCATCCTGCGGCTGGAATACCTAATGCTTACGGTGTGCCAGAACCGCCAGAGGCAGTTCATTGGGATTCTCTCTTGGCCAAGTCGGTTGGTGTTCCTGAAGCCTATGACTACGGTCCAGAAAGAATTTCTTGGTTAGCAACCATGCTAACCAATTGGATAGGAGATTCGGGGTTTTTAGAAGAATTCTATTGTGAGATTAGACGATTCAACTTGGTGGGTGATGTTACCTATGGTGAGGCGCAGGTAACAAGAAAAGAAAAGACCAATGAAGGGTCGGGTCGAATTAGACTAAATGTATTGGCAAAGGATCAACGCAATCAAACCACTGCAAAAGGTTGGGCAACAGTCCTTCTGCCATATAAACCTAAATAATTAGCTCCACCGCAGGATATCAGTGAAAGTGGTTTCTCCAGTGGTGTTATCGTCAGGCAATTCGGCCGCCATACAATATTTCCCCGCACTATAAACAAGTGCAGCCCCTTCCCTATAACTCAAGCCTTCAACGCGGCCTATGAATAATAAATGATCTCCGCTTTCGATAGCGCGCTCGGTGCTGCATTCAAAAACTGCTAAATGATCGTCAAGTATCGGACAACCTATTCTACCGTGATGCCATGCAATTCCATCAAATTTATCTTGCGCACTTTGGGCAAATTGATTCGAAATCGAGCGTTGATGAGCACCCAACACATTTATTGCGAAACGACCTGCAGATAGGAAACCTACTCGCGAGGGGGACTCGATTGTTAAACTCCAGAGCACAAGAGGTGGGTCTAAGGATAGGGCTGCAAAAGAATTGGCAGTAAGTGCTTCATTGACACCGTCGGCGGTAGTTGTGGTAACAACCGTGATTCCGGTTGCAAAGCGCCCTAACGCATTTCGTAGCTCACGTTGATCGATTTGGTTGTGTTCCGACGATATAATTTTTTTGGCCATTAACTTTGAACCCAATTGCCTAAATCTCAAGACCAAACCTACACATTTGTAGGTTGAGCGCAATAATCAACCTAATTCGAACAGAATAATCTTACTCAATCTTTCAAAGGATTTTTGCTTTGAGAGAAACAACACAATTAATAATTAATATTTTCAACAAGTACACCCCACCAGGTTTCGACATACTTACAATGAATACTGAATATCTTTCTAGCTATAAATTGACGCAGCATTAAGCCGTATCTTCACGGCATTCGTGGAATCCGCTAATGTTTGGGTTTATTGAAATCAAAAATTGGGGAGCATTCACTTGGCATCAAAGAAGAGGGCGATGAATAAGAAAGAAATCGGGATAGCGGTTGTCGGATCGGGTAGAATTGGGACCTTGCGGGCGAATTTGGCAGCGCGGCATCCTTCCGTCAATTTTTTGGCTTTGTCTGACCGAGACGAAAGGAAGGCAAAAATATTAGCACAGCAGACCGGTGCTGATCTTGTTTCGCCCAAAAACTATGAGGTGATATCAAATGAAAACGTAGACGCGGTTTTTGTCTCTACTCCGGAACACGATCATACGGAAGCAGTCTTGCAAGCTTTGTCCTTTGGAAAACCAGTATTTTTAGAGAAGCCAATCGCGTTGACGCTGAATGAGGCCAATAAGATTATCGAGGCGGTTAAGAAATCACAGACGGAAGTTGTTATTGGTTACTCGCGTCGACATGATCGCCGATGGATGATGGCAAAACAGCAAATCGAGGACGGCCGTCTCGGCGAGGTGCTAGCCATTCAGCAACGGGTTTATAACTCACGTTCCCAGATGCTTCAGATTTTAAAACGCTCGCCAGAGGCGACACCGGTGCTTGATGTTCTTACCTATTATGTCGACATGGCTTGTTGGTTCTTAGAGGGCATAAAGCCGGTCGAGGTGGTCGCGCGCAGTCACGGTAAAGTCTATCGCGAGCTTGGTCACAACATCAATGAGGTAACTTGGGCAATCGTTACATTTGAAACTGGTTGTATTGTAAATCTAGGTATTTTTTACGCGCTGCCATCCAAGTATCCCACCTTTGGGCAGAGCCCCAGATTTGAAATTCTTGGAGACCAAGGCGTTATCCTGTTAGACGCTGATAATAAGGACAGTCTTCTTTATACTGATAATGGCGCAGAGCACGCTTATGTGCCAGATCATAAAACGTCGATGCTTTTTATGCAGACTAATTCGTCTGGTGATTGGGCGCAGGGAGACTACTGGGGTCCTATTGCAAATGAAACTCGATCTTGGCTTGATCATTTAGTAACCGGTCGCTCCACGCCGCACCCAACAGCGCTTGACGGAAGGCGTACACTTGAGGTGACACTGGCAATTGAGGAGTCGGCGCAGACCGGAAAGTCAATAAAAATTTAAAAAAACTTTTGGGAAATATAACACGGGCACAAACTATTTTGGGTTAGTCAAAATCTATTCGTTCCATGCCTCGTGGGTATTTGTGTACCGGTTCACATCCTGCAGCAGTAATTCTCATCATCTCCCCAGTTTGAACGCCAGCCGTGTTATTGGTCGTTATTACATTTGGTTGAACTACAATATACATTCCTTCTTGCAATTCCATGTCGGGATAAGGAAAGATATTACGGCTTTTTGATCCTACAACAGGAGGTAGATACCCTCCGCCAAAGCCGTGGACTAGGTCGTCCCAAATAGTAAATCCCGAATCCTCAATTATATTTGCTGCATGAATGATCTCTTCGGGTCGTGTGCCCGGCTTCATAATTTTGCAAATGGCATCAAAGGCTGCCATTGCAACATCATGAAGGTCCGTGAAGAGCGGTGTAGCATCTGCTCCAACTGTGAAGGTTCGTAAAATCTGGCCAGCATAACCCCAATATTGAGCGCTGAGCTCTGTTGAGATGATATCTCCTTTTTTTATTTTGCGGTTTGATAGGAATTGTCGCGGGACACAGTATTTGGGGTTTTGCATATTATTTATCATAAAATAATGGGTCTGACTTACTGCGCCGTGGCGTATGAAGGAACGCTCTACTGCATCTGCGAGCTCATACTCGTTCATTTCCAATATGAGTTTTTCAGGTATAGCCCCGATGCCTGCGTCTGAAAGAACAGCGCCAATCTGCATCCAATTATGCTCTTCCTCACTTTTAATAAGCCGTTGTTGCGTAAAATCGCCGTTCATATCTATTATTCGCCCAGTACCTGCGATTAGTTTGCTATGCTGATTTGCCGTAAAGTTACCTAGCACTCCGACTCTACTTGAGGATCCCCCGCGTGCCTTTAATTCAGTTAGGGCCGAATCGACGGCTGATACGCCGCCCCAGCGCACATCTGTGAGCCTTGCCATCATTTGTGCCATCGGCAGATGGTTGTAGTGATTTACGAATAGTAAAAGTTCCTCTCCAGGCGTCATCAGGGCCACCGCATCATGAGTGGTTTGCCAGCCGGTAAAATAGGGGATTGCTGTTCCAATACGCAAAAACCCCCGAACTAGAACATGAGAGACCTCACGCGCGGTCATTTTTTGTTCGAAAGTTTCTCGCCGCCGGAGATATTCTGTGTCGGTAAATCTGGGATATTCTTGGGAGATGATGTGCTGCAAATTGTCTGGAAAATTTACCATCTTATAAACCTTTCGCACTGCACCATTTTTGTTGCTTGTTAATGCAATGTATTTGGTGTTGAGAAAATTCCTAGGTGGAGTTGTCGTAGGTGGCCATGCTGTTGTATGCCATTCATGAAGCTATTGACTATTCATAATAAAGGAACAGAGCAAGTAGTTATGGTCGATAAAAAAAAGCGCAAGGGCGGCTCAGTCCCAGTTTCCAGTCTTGGCCATGTGGCTATTGCAGTGCCGGATTTAGATATCGCTATGAATTTCTATAAAGAGCATTTTGGTTGCGAAGTCAGTGAACCTGTTGTTGTGGACACTCAGCTTATACGTATGGCCTACGTTCATCTGGGGGATACTAATCTTGAACTTATGGAACCTATCGGCGAGGAGTCGCCAATCTCGAAATTCATCGAACGTAACCCCAATGGGGGTATACATCATATATGTTTGCGTGTACCTGAGGTCAGTAAAGCTGCTGATGGCGCTAGAAGAGCTGGATTGCGCATATTAAGCGGGGAAGAGCTGGCCAAAGGCTATGAAGGTCAGGATCTGTTTTTTCTGCACCCTAAAGATACTTTTGGGACATTAATTGAAATTGAATAAAAATTTTGCTTACCAAGCCTTTTAAAAAGTATGGAGATTATAGATATGGGTGAAAATACTAACTACGATGAAATCATCTACGAAGTTAAAAATGGGATTGCATGGATTACAATCAACCGGCCAGAAGTGCAGAACGCATTCCGTGAACAGACGTTAGACGAGTTGATTGATGCCTTTCAATCAACTCGTCACGACCCAACTATTGCGGTTGCCGTAGTAACCGGTGCAGGCGACACGGCATTTTCTGCTGGCGGTGATTTTCATGCGATGATGCGGTTAAACTGGCAAAATGCGGCTCAATGGAACGATCGCATGCTCGGTTGTGCTATGGCAATACGGGGGCTTCATATTCCTGTCATCGCTATGATTAACGGCTGGTGCATGGGGGGTGGCCATGAGCTGGCCCTTTGGTGTGATTTAGCAATCGCATCAGATGATGCAACACTAGGACAAACCGGTGCCCGTGTCGGGGCTTGCCCGACAGTGGGTGCAACTCAATATATACCGCGCCTAATTGGTGAACGTCTTGCTCGCGATATGATTTTCGGGTGCCGTACTTTTAAAGGGCCGGAAGCAGAGGCAGTTGGACTCATTAATCGGTCAGTGCCGAAAGAAAAATTGCGTGCAACTGTTGAGGAATATTGCGAGCGCATAAAGGGTTATAGCGCCCAAACTTTAAGGCAGACCAAGCGATCACTAAATTTTGAATCTGACCAGCTTTACGCTTCTTGGCAGCACGGAATGGAGTTACTGGCACATGTCTGGGGTTCAGAAGAGAGCTTGGAAGGGATGAACGCCTTCATGGAAAAACGGAAGCCAGATTTCGGCAAATTCCGTGAGCGTAATAAGAATGCTATGGATGATTATCTACACGGTCTAGCAAACGACGAGAACATGCGCCCACCAAAGAAATAAGGTTATAGTTCATGAGTGAGAAAGCAAGTGGACGGCCTCTATCTGGCATCCGGGTCATTGATTTGACCCGGATACTCGCCGGGCCTTTTTGCACAATGAACTTGGGAGATATGGGTGCTGAGATTATAAAAATTGAGCAGCCCAGAAAGGGCGACGACACTCGCGCGTGGGGACCTCCGTTTGTGGGATCAGAATCCGCGTACTTCCTTGGAATAAATCGTAATAAGAAAAGTGTTACCCTCGATCTTAAGAACCGTCATGGGTTGGAGATACTCAAGACGCTGATTAAGGGTGCTGACGTCATTATCGAAAACTTTAAGGTTGGCACATTGGAAAGGTGGGGTCTCACTCGGGAATGGATGGAGATGAATGCACCGAAGGTGGTTCATGCTCAGATTACCGGATATGGAGAAAAGGGTCCGAAAGCGGGAATGCCAGGGTACGACTTTTTACTTCAGGCAGAAGCTGGCTTGATGGCAATTACTGGAGAAGAAAAAAGTTCCCCGATGAAACTTGGTGTCGCTATTGTTGATGTATGCACGGGTATTTATGCAGCAATGAGCATACTTGCTGCTCTGAATGCTCGGAACCGCACTGGCAAGGGCCAAAAAACCTCAGTAACGCTTTATGACTCCGCACTTTCAGTTTTGGTCAATGTGGCATCGAATTATTTAATAAGTGGAGATGAGGCTGAGCGCTATGGAAATGGTCACCCCAATATTGTACCTTATCGGGATTTTCCTTGTGGCCCAGCGGGCGATAGTGAGATTGCCCTGGCTGTCGGCAACGATAATCAATTTGCAAAGCTTGCTGTATTGGTTGGGCATCCAGAATGGTCTCAAGATGAACGATATAAGACTAACCCTAACCGGGTCCGTCACCGTGAAGAGGTTGACGAAATGGTGCGCGAAGCCTTGAGTGCGAAGAAGGCTGTTGACTGGATTGCGCTTTTCGAAAGTGAGGGAATTCCTTGTAGTGTGATCAATTCTGTAGGTGATGCGTTACGTAGCCCTCAGACCAAAGCGAATATGATGATAGAAAAAATTGAGCACCCGACCGCTGGATTGATTTCTATGCTGGGCATACCCTATCAATTTTCTGATACCCCGGCGGGTATTTCGGCGCCGCCGCCACTGCTAGGAGCTGATACTGATGCCGTGTTGTCTCAGCTTGCTAACATAAGCGCGGAAGAGCTGGCAAAGCTAAGAAAAGGTGGCGCTATCTAGGGAGACGGGCAAATATGGATAAATCCGCCGAAATAAGCGATTTGGTTGAGGAGCATGTAAATGATGGCGACACAATATTTGTCGGTGGGTTTGGCCATTGTGTCCCCTTTGCATTATGCTTTGAGATTATTCGTCAGGGAAAGAGGGACCTGACACTTTGCCGTTCGGGTACCGATATTCTGTTCGATATAATGATTGGCGCTGGAGTTGCATCAAAAGTTATCTTTGGTTACTTGGGGAATCCGGGTATCGGACTTGGCCATGCTTTCCGTAGGGCGGTTGAAGCCGGGACGTTGACTTACGAGGATTGGACGAACATGTCTATGATTCTGCGTTTCGAGGCGGCCCGCCAAGGGATTCCCTTCCTGCCGGCACGAATATTACAATTAGGGGACATTGCAAATGCTTCTATACCCGGCACGATCGAAGTGAAGACGATAGACTGTCCCTATACTAGCGAAAAACTAGCATGTATTCCTGCTCTTAAACCCGATGTGGCGTTGGTGCATGCTCATCAGTCGGATAGGTCCGGTAATGTTCAGCTAATAGGTGTTGATGGAGACATGTTTACTGGCGCTCTTGCTTCGGAAAAGATTCTGGTGACAGTAGAGCGGTTTGTTGATACCGCGAGAATAACTAGATTACCTGAGGCCACCCGTATCCCTGCCTACCGGACTACTGCGGTGGCTGCGGTGCCTTGGGGGGCGCACCCATCCTACGTGGAGGGCGTTTACGGGCGTGATGATGATCAATATTTCGCTTATGACCGAGAGGCACGTAATGTAGAGGGATTGGAGGATTACCTTAGGCGATGGATATATAACTGTGCAAATCATTCGGCTTATTTGAACGCAGTGGGTAAAAAACGTCTCAACGTTCTCGAAGAGCAGGCGAGCCGAAGGGAAATAGGGTGATAGGTCTTCCGGTTGCTATTAGATTAGCGCTTGCTGCCGCGCGCGAATTGCAGAATGGCGAGGTCTGTTTTGTTGGCATTGGTAATCCATCTGATGCGGCACTGCTTGCCAAACATAGCCGGGCTCCTGAATTGACTTTGATTTTTGAGTCGGGTGTTGTGGGTTCAAATCCAATCTCTAAACCACCCCTCTCGACTGGGAGCCCTTCAGTCGCTGAGAAGGCGACAATGATCACTGATGGGCTGGCAGTTTTTTCAGAGCTACAGGCAGGTCGTATCGATGTAGGCCTCCTATCAGCAGCGCAAGTGGACCTATTTGGTAATCTTAATAGTACCGTGATTGGATCATACAACCAGCCCAAAATTCGAATGGTCGGTTCAGGCGGTGCACATGATATTGCCTGCCTCGTTAAACGCCTTATTATTCTGATGCCGCATGACCCGAGAAGATTTTTAGAGAAAGTAGACTTCATTACTAGTCCTGGCTTGTCGGACAGGCGCTCTGATTTGAAGCTCCCTCCGGGGCCGGTTTCGCTAATCACCGAGAGAGCCAGGTTTTCTTTTGAGAGCGGCACGGCAGCGCTTTCCGCAACTATGCCGGGTTACAGTGAAGAAGACGCAGTCGAGGGTCTATCATGGAAAGTAAAAAAAACACCGGACTTTGCGTCGATAGAAAAATTTGGGAAAAAAGAACTGGAAGCGGCAAGATCGTGCCTTCAGTATCTCTTCAACTAATTTCTCAATCGAAGAATCCGTCACCATTGAGCTTTATGAAACGCTTTTTATTATGACCTGCTGCGAGGTTGCCATTCATGGCGTTTAGCATCCATTGTGCGATAAAATCGAAGGTGACACCGCCCCCAAGATTCTTTGGTGCACGAATACGGTGGAATTCGTCCTCGAATATCCACATTTCTTTGGGGCAGCTTAGTACATTGTAAACTTCCTCGGCATCTTCGAGGGGATTTAATGGATCAAATTCCCCGATCCCCATGAGGACAGGACATTGCACCTTGTTGGCAAAACCTTTCAGAGTGTACCCTTTAATTTCTTCATCAAAAGCTTCCTCATCCTCAGTACCCGCCATAGCCATGAAGACCTGTTTAAAGCGAATGGTAACCTCCTGAAAAATAACAATACGATCCCAGTAGTAACAAGCCACAGCACCAGCAACACATGCGAAGCGGCCGTCCTCAGCAGCCGCTCGCAGTGACCAATAGGTGCCAAAGCTGCGTCCTGAAATGCCAATCCGGTTTTCATCGACGTCATCACGCTTTTTAAGAAAGTTGAAAGCGCCAGATGCGGCTACTGAATGATCGCCAGGATGGACATGGATTCCCCGCATCAACGCTTCACCTTGGCCTGGCCCATCAATGCATAGCAAGTTTATGCCGCGTGCGATGAATGGGTTAGCATCGATTTTTGGATAGTTTTCCTTTGTGTTATCCATTCCGGGAATAAACAGCACCGTTGGTTTTTCTCCGTGCCCCGGCGCTAAATGTAAAACACCGGGAATAGTTGTATCACGGTAAGGGATTTCCACTAGTTCAATTTTGTAATCAGCTAGAGCAAATGCACGTCGGGCACAATCATGGGCGCGGCCAAGAATTTCCCAGCGTTTAGGGTCCGTTGGCGGAATAAAAAAATGCTGTGCTTCCTTGTAATTTTCGGCAGCTATCTCGTAAAGCTTTCGTGCATTGAGTGTGTCTCCGGCCGCATCTGCTCCGCGGGCAATTTTCTCGGAATGTTGAGCTTCTTTCAGCAAGTATTTCGATACCATGCGTATCGACTTTGCTTGTTTAGGCATATCACGTGCGTCGTATTCGTAGTGAACTGCCCGGCCTGAAGTATTGAGCACATAGTCATAGATCCACTGTTGACCATCACGCGCGCGGATCGGGTTTTTCATTTTGGCATCCCTAAATTTTTCATATTTTTAAAAGCTTCTTAACTGTACCGCTGAGAATGGCTTCTATATCTTCGTCGCTCAATCCTTCGACACTCAGCAAATGGGCGACTGGATTGATATTGCTCATTCCGGCTGGGTAATCAGTTCCTAGGACTAATTGCCCGGCACCGCATTCACGAATGAGGTGGTGTAGATTTTCGGTGCCAAAGACTACTGTGTCGAAATAAAGCTGATTTAGGTAGTCGCTTGGTGCTTTTTTTTCAGCACCTCGCCCTCCGCGATCGCCACTGTTATGGCCGTGGTCAAAGCGACCTATATTGGAGGCTAAATATCCGCCGCCATGGGCGGCGACAATTTTGACTCCTGGGAACTTATCTAGCGTGCCCTCGTAGATAAGATGTGCTAACGCTACTGTCGTGTCGAGCGGGTTGCCGATGATATTCGATAGGAAACCTTGTCCCTTGAAACGCGGCGCACCTTCTCGGAAATGACGAGGATGTATAAAGATAGGAACATCCAACTCTTCTGCTTTGGCCCAGAAGGGGTGAAAACGCTCATTCGATAACTCTTCGCCATCAAGCGCAGCAGTAATCATTGCCCCCCGGTGCCCCATTTCCTTTACATTACACTCGAGCTGGGTTGCTGCAAGTTCGGGGTGCTGCAGTGCTACTATGGAGAGGGGCACAAAGCGGTCGGGATAAAGGGCACAAATCTCTGTCATTCTCTCATTTTGAATTTGGCACAAATCCTCGGCTAGGCTGTACTCCGCCCAATGATGATGATGAAAAACGCTAATCGACAATACTTGGATGTCAACGCCCATGGCATTCATTGCGTTCAGGCGCCTTTCAATTTCCTGCCCTTTTCCCCATCCTCCTTGGCCAAACGGATCTTTACCGTCTAACTCAGGTCTATCTTTGATTAGGGGCATGATTTCGGGAAACTGGCAATGCGCATGCATATCGATGACAAGTTGTTTCTTACCGTTGACAGTAACTGGCCGTGGTGTATCGGATGTCAGCGCCGACGGGTTTCTTTCAAAACATGGTGCGTTGGCACGATAGGTTAGCTCGCAGCCTATACATTCGACGCTGTCGGACATGTATGTCCCCCCTTTATACAAATTCCTATTGAGCAAGCTAGCTGAGCTCTCACAGAGGTGCAAGCAGCGCGGTCTTGAATTTATTCGCTAATGGACTCGATTTGTTTTTTAAGCGCAATGTATTCTTTAGTGTCCTGGGGAAGCTTGCGGAGCGCTTTCATCATAAGAGCTTTGCCGATGTCAATGCGACCCGCTGAGGCTTCTGCGCGGCCTACCAGAAATAGTGCTTCAAGATTGTCTGGGTCAACTGTCAGAACTTGACGCATCAACGCGACAGATTCTTCAGTCTGTTTGTTTTCCGCAACCTTTCGTAATATGCGTCCATAGCGCAGGAGGATCTCAACATTCTGTGGCGCAAGATGAGCTGCTTTCCGCAAAGCAGCCTCCTCTTTGGAAACTTCTCCTAACACTTGATATGCATTTGCAGATTTTACCCAGCCATTCAAATCAGCTTGATTTTTACGAAGCTTGTGTTCCAGTCGTCCCACAATATATCTAACCACTCGGTTCTGATCGGCCTCAAATATAATTGTGGCAGCTCTGAGATCTTCCTTCGTTGTCCACCATGCGGGTGATTTTTTTAATAATTCCCGCATCACGTGCCTTGCTTTAGTGGATAGTATTGACTTTAGCCCAATCTTTTTTGCAATAGTATCTGCAGTATATAACAGTATCGGTAGATATGGTGCCTCAATAGGACTCTCGTCTATCAAGGTTTGTAGTGCTGAATGAGCCTCTGGCTCTTTCCCGTCGATTGCATCCGCTAAGGCTAAGTAGTAGCGCGCTCTTGGTTCTGTGGGCTCTTTCTCTAAGACGGTCAAAAATGTTGATCGAACAATTGGTGTAATTATTCTGTCAGCCGCGAAATAAAGAGTTTCCCCATAAACAGACTGAGCTTCTGAATCTTGACTGTCAATGCTAACAGCCCTCTCCGCAGCAAGCACAGCTTTTCCATACTTTCCAAGATTTATGTAATAGCGTGCCAACATTACCCAGCCGCGCACATTTTTTGATTCAACTTGCAACTGCTGCAACAAGCCTTGGGCTATGACCTCAAGATTATTCGAATTAACAGAATCTAACCGATTCTCATCTTTTGGGGGCATGGCAAATCTTTGATCAACTAGGCTAGGCTGGCCAACGGCAATATAAAGTCCGAATGAAACCACAGGAACGAGGATTACTGTGGTAACGAGGATGATATTCCTCAGTTTTTTTGAAAAGATGGCTGTTATGCCACCTTTGGCGGCCCTAGTAGAAGCTAGAAGGTGGCGCGCGATATGAGTTCGGCCAATTCTTGCTTCAGTGTCGCTTAATTTGCCTTTCTTACGATCACGCTCAAGCTTGTTGAGCTGGTCCGTGTAACCTTCCTTATGATCTCTGGGAAAATTACTTTTTACAGACTGAAATCTTAAGAGTGGCCACAGTAGGGCGCCTAGGCCAGTCCCTAGCAGTATAGATGCAAATAACCAGAAAATTTTTTATCAGCCCCTGTTATTGATGAGTTCTGAAATCCGTTTCTCTTCATCTTCACTCAGAACTAGTGAGGGTTGTATGGAGTTGTTTTTGGAATGGCGCAGGAAAAATGTAAATATACCAATGATGCCAGCTAGTAAGATTACAATGGGACCAAACCAAAGGATGTAGGTGTCGCTGGTAATGCGAGGGTGTAGTAATACGAATTCGCCATACCTGGTTACAAGATAATTCCTTATATCCTCATCAGAGGCGCCCTCTTTCACTTTTTTGCGCACAAGCTTACGAAGATCTTTGGCCAGGTCGGAGTCGGAATCATCGATTGATTGATTCTGACAAACAAGACATCGAATATCTACAGATAAGGCCCTTGCACGGGCTTCAAGACGTGAATCCTCTAATAACTCATCAGGCTCAACCGCCTCAGCAGAGGTGGCAAACAGCATCATTAAAAACAAAGGAATCAGAAAAAGTTTCATTATTTTTCTGCCCGTATTTTTTCTACTAAAGGAAAGATTTGCGATTGCCATAAACCTGGGAAAATAGGACCAACATGCTTGAACCTAATCCGACCCGTCTTGTCGACTATGTAGGTTTCAGGTGCACCGTAAACTCCCCATTCTATGCCAAACACATTCAGAGGATCGTAACCGATCCTGACGTAGGGATTTCCGTGTTTTTCTAACCAACGCATTGTACTTTCTCGTTTGTCTTTCCACGCAATCCCGTAGATCGGTATCGAAGTGTTATTATGAATTTGCATCCAAATAGGATGCTCAGCAAGGCAAGGTACGCACCATGACGCAAAAACATTTATAATTGATACCCTGCCTTTGAAATCATGTTCATTGATACCCTTTTCTCCCGGCATTAACGACGGCAGATCAAACTTTGGGGCTGGCTTGCCAATTAGTGCAGACGGAATTAATCCTGGATCTTTTGTAAGTCCCAGTCCGAAGTATGCTGCGAGTAAAATAAAGGTGGACAATGGCAAGAGAAATAATAACTGGCGCATATGGATACCTACTCTGCTGGAGCTGGCCCAGCAATCTCTTCACGTTCTGGGACTCCAATCCGAAAGCGCCGATCTGTTAGTGAAAAGAGTCCTCCAAATACCATTATAAGGACACCCATCCAGATCCAACCCACTAAAGGCATGAGGTAAATGCGCACCGTTTGGCCGTTTTTTTTATCATTAGTGCCGATCACGATATACAAATCTTCAAGCCAGCCATTTTTTATTCCGGCCTCGGTTGTTTCTTGTTGGGAAACGGGATAACGGCGTTTTTCTGCTGTCATGTTGAACTTTTCTTTATCTTCATGCTCCACGGTAAAAACGGCTTGTCGTGCGATATAATTAGGCCCGTTTTGATCTCGCACTCCATTAAATGTGACCCTGTAATCTCCTATTTCGGCTGTTTCAGCTGGCTGCATTAAAACGATTTTCTCTTCTTTCCAAAAGGATAAACCAGTCGCGCCTATTATAAATACCGCGAGGCCGAAATGCGCCAGAGACATGCCCCACGAACTTCGCGAAATTTTTAATAAGCGCCGCCAACTTTCCATGGGTGACCTTTGGCCCAAACCGATTTTTTTGGCTAATTCTGTAATCACGCCGCCAGCAAGCCAAACCCCTAGAAATATTCCGAATGCTGCCCAAACACTGTTTTGTCCTGCTGTCCATGCCACAAAAATAAATACGGTTATGGCTGTTGCAGCCGTAGCTTTTAACCGGGACAACGCTCCGGCAATGTCTCCTCTTTTCCATCCAAGTAAAGGCCCTACTGCTAGCGCAGCTATTAGTGGTGTCATGAGCGGCACAAATGTCGCATTAAAATATGGAGGGCCAACAGAGATTTTTGAGCCATTAAAGACCTCAAGCACAAGTGGATAAATCGTGCCTAGAAATACTGTTGCAGCTGCTGTCGTAAGCAGCAAATTGTTTAGCAACACCCCTCCTTCGCGACTAATCGGTTGAAATAATCTACCACCTTTGATGTGCGGAGCCCTCCAAGCGTAGAGAGTAAGACCACCACCAATCGCGAGGCACAAAATACCGAGAATAAATACTCCACGATCAGGGTCTGTAGCAAAAGTGTGGACAGACGTCAGAACACCGGAGCGTACCAGGAAGGTACCTATCAAGCTTAGGGCAAAGGTCAGTATTGATAACAAAATTGTCCAGCTTTTGAGGCTGTTACGTTTCTCTACCACAATTGAGCTGTGCAAAAGCGCAGTGCCGACGAGCCAAGGCATTAAGGAAGCATTCTCTACTGGGTCCCAGTACCACCACCCCCCCCACCCAAGTTCGTAATAAGCCCACCAACTTCCAAGTGCAATGCCGCCGGTGAGAAATGACCAGGCTAAAAGTGTCCAAGGACGCACCCACCGTGCCCAGGATGTATCTATATTTCCCTCAATCAGAGCTGCAATAGCGAAAGAGAACGCAACTGAAAATCCTACATAGCCCACGTACAAGATGGGTGGATGTAGTGCAAGGCCAGGGTCTTGAAGAAGTGGGTTGAGGCCCTGCCCATCTAGTGGTGCAGGAACTATACGCTCAAAAGGATTTGAGGTTACTAAAATAAAGGCAAGAAATGCGATGCCAATAAGTGCTTGGACGCCAAGAACTCGGGCACGCAAGGTCGAAGGCAGTTTACCGCCAAAGCTAGCAACTGCAGCGCCAAAAAGTGCTAGAACCAGAACCCAGAGTAGCATAGACCCCTCGTGATTACCCCATACCCCGGAAATTTTGTAGATCAACGGTTTTAATGTGTGTGAATTTTCGAAGACATTTCGAACTGAGAAATCACTGGTCACGTATGCGTAGGTTAATGCCGCAAAAGCTAAGGTAGTAAATAAAAATTGCACTAGTGCCGCAATTTTAGCGGCGTTAATCCAATCAACCCGTTGGGCTGCCGCACCCGCGAAGCCGAAAGCAGCCTGTGTTATTGAAAAAACAAACGCCAGAATCAGCGTGAAATGTCCTAATTCTACGGTCATTTAGGCTCCCCTGAGCTCCTTCTTGATCCACTCCCTTTATTCCAGTGGCCTGATTTTTTTAGAGCGTCAGCGACCTCACGAGGCATATAATTTTCATCGTGTTTGGCTAACACTTCTTCAGCTATGAATAACCTATTATTTTTTAGCCGGCCCTCAGCTATTACCCCTTGCCCCTCACGAAAAAGATCTGGAAGAATTCCATTAAATGTAGCTGTAATTTTATTTTTCCCATCAGTAACAGTAAATTCATGAACTGTTTGGCTCTTAGCTTTCTTCCAGCTACCCAATTCAACGAGCCCGCCTACCCGGATACGCTGTTCTGGAGAAATACTCCGCTCCCTCAAGTCGCTCGGGCTGTAAAAAAAAACGATGCTATCTTCGAGTGCGTTCAACACAAGAGCAGTGGCTAGCCCAAGCATCGTGAGACCAAAAAGCAGTGTGTAAACTCGCTGGCTCTTTTGTCGGCGAGTGCGTTTGAGACCAAGCGAATCAGTCATCACTGTCGCCTCGTCGGATTGACTTAAGACGAAGAAGCAAGGCCTCTTGTTTTTTTAGCGCACGGCGTGATTGTGCTAATAACCCTGCCAAAATCAATGTGGCTAGCAAATATGCAGCCCAAATGAAAGCGCCATACCCCCCCATTCCCAAATAGGCTTCAACCTCTGCCATCAGCTAAATTTCCATGCAGGCTGCGTTGAACATTTTGCACTCGCGCAGCAATTAACTCGCTTTTTATTCTAGTGACAAGGGTGGTGAGGAGAAACATTTTAAAAGCTATGGCCATAATGATGAGTGGCCAAAGCATGTCGGGATGTATGGCAGGACCGTCTAAACGAAATACACTGGCAGGTTGGTGAAGTGTGTTCCACCAATCAACCGAATACTTGATAATGGGTAGGTTGACTGCGCCGACTAACGCAAGCAACGATGCCGCTTTGCCTCCCCTCTCTGTTTCGTCGAAAGCATTTATAAGTGCAATATAACCTAGATACAAAAAGAGCAATATAAGGACCGAAGTCAACCGTGCATCCCATACCCACCATGTTCCCCACATAGGTTTTCCCCACAATGAACCAGTCGCTAAGCATATCACCGTGAAAGAGGCTCCTATAGGCGCTGCAGCCTTTGCACTCAAAAGCGCTATCGGATGCTTCCATATCAATACAGCGGCCGACGAAAGCGCCATGAATGCGTATGTGAAAAGTGCCATCCACGCGGCTGGTACATGTATGTACATTATCCGCACCATTTCGCTCTGCTGGTAATCTGCGGGAGATTTGAGGAGAGCCAGGTATAGTCCAATTGCAAACGCCGTAATCATTATTCCGCCCGCCCACGGAAATATGGTGTCGGCAATCCTAATAAATCGACTAGGGTTTGCATAACGGTGCATTAGAATAATATCCTTACATCTAAATATATAGGGCGTGTTCTAGCTTACCCAATCAAAAAAACTGTGACTCTTAGTCCCATTCATTCAAGTGCCTGCCGCAACGCTATCGTGGAAGTTATTGTACATAACGGCAGAGCTGCTACAAAAATAGCCCCCAACAGCATAAGGTGGGGTTTTGGAGAGTACGTTAATAGTACTGCATCGATAGCTGAGACGGCGAATATTAGTACGGGAATATAAAGCGGAAGAACAAGAACCGATATTAAAACGCCACTTCGCCGGGCGCCGACAGTGAGACTTGCCCCCACTGCACCGATTAGACTGAGGCTTGGTGTGGCTAACACCATAGCAAGCATCAGGGTGAATAAAGCTTGTACTGGTAAATTAAGCAGAAATGCTAAAAACGGAGTTGCTAAAATTAAAGGGAGTCCCGTGGTTATCCAATGTGCCGTGATTTTTGCGAGCACTTGAACGGCTAGGTCGTTTGGACTGACGGCCATAAGCTCTAGCGAACCATCCTCATAATCTGAGCGAAAAAGCCCTTCAAGAGACAATATTGCAGCTAGTAATGCAGCGACACACAATAGTCCCGGCGCAAGTGACGCAAGTGTTTGGGGGTCTGGACCAAGGCCTAACGGGAAAAGGACTATTGCGATAACATAAAAAGATAACACCATAACTCCATCGCTGCTTTGTCGCACTGCTAAACGAAGGTCTCGGACCAATAACGCCATGAACACCCTCATTTGAGATTAGCATTTGAAGTGAGGTTTAAGGTGCGAGTATTTGCCAGATTCGATGGCCCATGTATCGATATTACTACCATGCCACCAGCCATTTGATGTTCCGAAATGATTTCCTCTAGAGCACACCGAGAGCTGTCATCAAGTCCATTTGCCGGTTCATCCAATAGCCACAAAAATGCATTGTTTGCCAACAGACGTGCTAGGGCTAATCTTCGAGACTCGCCGGAAGATAAAAGCCGGGCTGGCAGGTCCTCCAAGTGAAGCATGTCAAATGCTATCAAGGCACGCTCAACGGCTTTTTTTTCTTCTTGTCGGACTGATAAGCCATCACCTCTTAACTTTTGCCAAATCGCAAGATTTTCTCTCACGGTAAGCGCAGGTTTCACCGCGTCAAAATGCCCGAGGTAATGAATGCGATCTCGATGAAGACAAGGGTCTTGTGAGATATTTTTTTTATTCCAAACTAATTCTCCCTTCACTGGAGTACTCAGGCCAGCCATCATTCGTAATAAACTCGACTTGCCGCTTCCATTTGGGCCGCGCAGTATTAATGCATCCCCGTTTTGAAGTGAGAATGAAAGCCCCTTAAAAACACACCTTCCTCCTCGGTTACAGGAAATATTTTTTGCTTGAAAATAGTCAGTCATAAAAAAAATTTCGGAGTTAACACAATTTTAATTGTATAGCATAGACGTAATTCATTTTGTTTATTTGTATGATTACTTGCGCAAAAAGACGACTGCCGAGGGTGGCCGGCAGCCGCCTAGTTTTTGGAACGACCCATGTCGTTCGTTGAGGCTAAACGTACATAGCCCCGACTGAGAGGGGATATCTCAGTATACCCAAGTTATTACTTAACTATGGCAATGATTTGCTTGAATTGAGGCAATATTACGGCAGCGCGTGTGGACTTGGTACCCCGCCCCTTTGTATATCAAACCCCCAAGCGTCGCTCATAGGCTTCGCCATAAATCCTGGAGTCCTTAAAACAACTGGGCAATGGCCGTCCATTCGGAATGGTAAGCCAAAGTCGAAGCATATGACGTTTCTCTTCCAGTTTCTCCCAGTCTTCAAAAGCCTTGCGGCCATGGAAAGTGACATAGTTGTTGGCAACCAAAATATCTCCGGGTGCTAGTGGGAATTCCATCGCCATGCCTGGCTCGTTTGCAATATCTTGTGCCCATTGGAGAGATTGACGCTGGCGTTTGGTAAGTCTCGGCACATCCGCAAATCGCTGGGCAGTGTGGATATAACGGTATTTCATATTTGCAGTAAGCAAACCGTCATGGCGGTTATACACAGGCATGACTTCGACACGCGCACCGTCTTGACGTTGCCCTCGTGTGTCAAACCAGAAATCTCTCTCGAGTGTTTCGGCAAGATCGGGGCGCCGACGAACTAGTTCGTTAAAGATTTCAACAGCACTCACAAGCTTACTTTCGCCTCCTGATTTTCCAGCACGCAAGCAATAAAGCATAAATATGTCTGCTCCATCGTTGTGCCATGAAATAGGATCAGCAGTTTGGTACGAACGAATATTATGAGTACTTTCAACTGAAGCCCCAATATCCCGAACTGAATGTATCAAACTACCCACACCATCTTGTTTGGCGGGTAACCCTAAATATTGCCCTATGCCCCAGAGTGCAATTTTCCCAGTTTCTTCGTCTAGTTCCAGCGCTGGCAAACCCTCTATAACTACAAAACCGCGGCCGCCCTCAAGCTCATTGTTGAGTGCCGAAAGAAAGGGACCGAGGGTAGGTAACGGGAAATCATTTTTTGTCAGAGCTAAAACATTTTTATCAAGCCCCTTTGCATGTTCGATAGCAGAATCTAATTCCTTACGCTGCGTAGTATTGATTGGCACGTGCCAATCATCGCGCGCCATCATATCGTGTCCCCGCCAAGCAGCGGGATCATTTTCGAGTTTAGAAGTTGAGAGTTTGGACATATTGCGTAAATACTATTTTAATTTTCAGGGTGAGGATAGGTTACACTTGATATCACAACTAGCATAGTTTTGAGGATTATGAATGCAACAAGGTGACGATCGACCAACTGACAGTGAGAAACGCAGGATTTACATTGTTTTTTTTTGCGGAGCATTCTTCATTGATCTTGCACTCAGCACATTTCGCGGGGAACCCTATCGTCCAACTCTTTTAGGACTTGCAATAATGGTAACTTCCGCCTTGTTTTTTATTTATTCCTGGCTACGGTCACGCCTTTGAGGATTGTGGAAGGACAGGATCCATACTTCAGATGCGCCTGGGTTTCATAGATCGGTTTTAAACCGTTGGTATTTAATTTCTCGATTTACGTTGGCGGCGCAAAATTAGTCAAATCAATCCCGTCCACAGCCGACTTATATTCCTCGATACTCGGTGTGCGCCCCAGAATCGTAGAAAGCACGACCACAGGTGTTGAGGCCAGCAGAGACTCACCTTTTTTGTCATCTGCATCTTCGACTACCCTGCCTTCAAATAGGCGCGTCGATGTTGCCATAACAGTGTCACCCTTCTCCGCTTTTTCTTGATTACCCATACACAGGTTGCAGCCGGGTCGTTCCAAATACATTATGTTATCATACTTTACACGATTGGCCTCTTTCGGCGCATCGTCGTCAAATATAAAGCCTGCGTATTTTTGCAGGATGCTCCAATCCCCCTCTTCCTTCAACTCATCAACGATGTTGTAGGTAGGAGGCGCAACAACGAGTGGGGCGTTAAATTCTACCTTGCCGTGCGTTTTCTCTAAATTCCTGAACATCTGAGCTACAATGTTAAGATCGCCTTTGTGAATCATGCAGGAACCAACGAAACCAAGGTCAACCTTCTTTTCAGCATTATAATAGGAGATTGGACGGATCGTGTCATGAGTGTAACGTTTTGAAACATCTATGTTTTCAACATCAGGATCAGCAATCATTGGCTCATCGATTGAACTCAGATCAACCACGACTTCTGCAAAATACTTGGCATTTTTGTCAGGAGCTAGGGCTGGTCTTTCACCGGATTTTATATCGGCTATGCGGTTTTCTGCCTTTGTGATTAAAGACTGGAGCATATGGACATCGTTATCCATGCCATTATTGATCATTCCTTGGATGCGGTCCTTTGCAATTTCAAGTGATTGAATGAGAGTCTTGTCATCTGAAATACAGATAGACGCTTTTGCCTTCATTTCGGCAGTCCAGTCAGTGAAGGTAAAGGCTTGGTCTGCAAGCAGCGTCCCTATATGGACTTCAATGATTCTGCCCTGGAATACATTTTCGCCAAATTGCTCAAGCATCTGTGCTTGCGTTGAATGCACCACATCACGAAAGTCCATGTGATCACTCATCCGACCTTTAAAAGTGACCTTAACGGACTCAGGAATTGGCATGGTGGTTTCACCTGTCGCTAATGCAAGGGCAACTGTTCCTGAGTCTGCGCCGAATGCGACCCCTTTTGACATCCTGGTATGAGAATCCCCACCTATAATGATCGACCAATCATCTACTGTTATGTCATTCAATACCTTATGAATGACATCTGTGAATGGTGGATATTTTCCTTTTGGGTCTCGTCCTGTAATAAGGCCAAAATCATTCATAAATTTCATCAGCTTCGGGGTATTTGCTTTGGCCTTGTCATCCCATACTGATGCTGTGTGGCATCCAGATTGATATGCGCCGTCAAGGATCGGTGATATGACAGTAGCCGCCATTGCTTCGAGTTCTTGAACCGTCATTGGTCCAGTCGTGTCTTGTGAGCCAACAATATTGACCTTAACTCTCACATCTGAACCTGCATGCAGTACACCGTCATCTTCAAGGTTAACAAGATTGTTGTTGAATATTTTTTCAACTGCTGTGAGCCCTTGCCCGTCGTGTGAGAATTCCTTTGATGGTGCAAAGACTGATTTGGGGCTAATACCAAGTGTCGAGGCGGCAAAGGTTTGTAATTTTTTGCCAAATTCTACAGCATAAGACCCACCAGCTTTGATAAACTCAATATTTTGAGGTGAGAAAGACGCCGATAAATCCCTAAGTTCCTCGCTTTCATCATCATTGGTTAATTTTTGTTTTTTAGTATCGATCGTTAGGACAGTTCCTGTTTCAACAGTGTATTTTTCCTCCAGAACAGGATTACCATCGTTATTGAGTATAGGGTTACCATCAGAATCTAACTTTTTAACCCAATTCCTCAGATCAATGCCTATGCCCCCAGTAACCCCAACCGTAGTCATGAAAATTGGTGAAATACCATTAGTTCCCGCCACAATAGGCGCATAATTAACGAAAGGTACGTAGGGGCTTGCCTGTTTTCCAGTCCACAAAGCAACATTGTTAACGCCAGACATGCGGGAAGACCCAACCCCCATTGTGCCTTTTTCAGCGATCAACATCACACGTTTGTCTGGATGCTGTGTCTGTAGATCTCTAATCTCTTTTTGTGTCTTTTCTGAGATGAAGCTTTTGCCATGGAGCTCTCTGTCTGCCCTAGAATGGGCTTGATTGCCGGGGGACAGAAGATCGGTGGAAATATCGCCCTCTGCGGCCACAAAAGTTACAACTTTGATCTTTTCATCAATGTCAGGTAGATCCGTGAAGAATTCTGCATCCGCGTAGCTCTCTAGAATATCTTTCGCAACCTTATTCCCTGCGAGGTATTCCTTCTTGAGGCGCTCTGTATCCGCTTCATATAAAAATACCTGCGTTTTTATGACTTTTGCAGCTTGTTCGGCGATATGATCGTCATCACCGAATGCTAAATCGAGTAACACTTCGATAGATGCACCTCCCTTCATGTGTGACAGCAGTTCAAAGGCAAAAGAGGGCGTTATTTTTTCTACCGTGGTGTCGCCAAGGATAATTTCCTTAAGAAATTTCGCCTTGATCGCTGCGGCGCTGGTAGTCCCAGGTAGTGTGTTATAAATAAAAAAATCAATAGATTCGTCTCGGTGTTTGTTATTTTTATCTTTTATCTGTTCAATAACTTCACCTAGCAGATCGCCATCTTCTATTGGTTTGGGGTGTAAACCAGTCGCCTCTCGCGTTTTAATTTCTTTTAAATATTCTGCGTATAAACTCATAGCTTAAAAAATCCGTTATTATCGGCAGAGGTCCAAAATCTTTTTATGTTCTCCAGCAACATCATTTAAACCACATTGGAAGAGACATTAATCCAAGGATTTTTATAAGTTTGCCCATCGGAAGGCAAATTTTTTAATTTGCCGGCTCCAGGGGAGGTTATTTTGGTGGCCTAAACCATCCATGATAAATTTATTTTACTGCAAACCATTTTTCATGAACGTCTCCATCCGTCTCGCGAAAGCAACCGGGTCTGTCACAGATTCTCCCTCCATGATATGAGCTTGGTCCAATAGAAGTAATGCAGCATCTGCGATTTGGGTATTTCCATTTTTCTTTTTTGCGGTTTTTGCAAGTGCCTTAATCAGCTCGTGGTCTGGATTGAGCTCGAGGATACGTGAAGCTTTTTTGTCGAGCTGTTGATGTTGTTGCAACAATCTTTCCAGATTCATATCTAGGCTACCTTCCTCTGCAACCAAACAAACCGCACTGGCTGTGAGCCGCTCCGATGTCCTCACATCCGATACACTTTCAGCGTAAATCTCTTTAAGTGCCCTTATGAGTTGCTCCATGCCCTCTTGTGTGCCGGGGGAGTCCTTTTTAGCGGGGGTCTTCTTCTTTTTCGACGAAGCAGATTTAATGTCACTGAGGTCTGCACCGCCTTGGGTTACGGATTTGAAGGGAGTTTCGTCGAATTTTCCGACTGATGGCACCCAAAAATCATCTATAGGGTCGGCAAGAAGCAACACCTCAATGTCTCGAGCCTGAAACCCTTCTATTTGCGGGCTTTTCATCAAGGTTTCTATATTTTCTCCTGTTATGTAATAAATTGAGTCTTGTCCCTTTTTCATGCGTTTTATGTAATCGGCTAGGCTCACTAAACCTTCACCGTGAGTTGAATGACAGCGAAAAAGAGCCAGCAAGTCAGATCTGTTTTCGAAGCTTTCATAGAGGCCTTCTTTTATTAAAGGGCCAAACGCGTCCCAAAACCCAGCGTATGAGTCGGGTTCTTTTGTAGCCCGTTTTTTGAGCTCATTGAGAACACGAGTGACTATACCTTTTCTTATTTTGGCAACAATTGGATTATTCTGCAGCATTTCTCTGCTGACATTTAAATCAAGGTCCTCTGAATCGACGACACCTCTCAAGAAACGTAACCATGATGGAAGCAATTCCTCACAGTTATCTGTTATAAAAACACGTTTAACATACAGTTTTACTTGGTTTTTGCGGTCCGGATGGAAAATATTGAATGGTCGAGCGGTTGGAATGAAAAGCAATCCAGAATATTCGATTACCCCTTCGGCCCGAAAATGAAGTGTTGCCCAGGGATCATCGTTAGCATGGGCGACATGGTGATAGAATTCTTTGTACTGGTCTCCCTTGATCTGGCTTCGTGTTCGTGTCCAGAGTGCGGAGGCGTCATTAACACGACTAGACGTTTCGCCTTCAACTAGATTAATCGGCACTGGGATATGGTCTGAGTACGTTTTAACGATATGGCGAAGCCGGTCGGGCTCCATGAATTCTTTTGCATCTTTTTTGATTCGAAGGGTCACAGAAGTCCCACGGCTATCACGTTCTGCTTCGCTGAGCGTGAATTCACCATTGCCGTCAGATTGCCATTGGAAGGCACCAGCCGCGCCTGCCTTTTTAGTAACAACAGTGACTTCTTCGGCAACCATAAAAGCCGAATAAAAACCTACACCAAACTGACCAATTAAACTCATTCCATCTTTATCGTTTTTTTTCTCCGTTTTGTCGGAGGCTATTTTATCGAGAATAGCTGCTGTACCTGACCGCGCGATTGTCCCCAAATTTTCGATTAACTCCTTGCGGTTCATGCCGATACCATTGTCTGCTATGGTGATTGAACTCGAACGTTTGTCGACGCTTATATTGATGTGTAAGTCTGGGTCGCCTTTGGTGAGTTTAGGTTTTGTTAACGCCTCATAGCGCAGACGATCGCAAGCATCTGAGGCATTTGAGATCAATTCGCGCAAGAAAATTTCTCGTTCCGAATAAAGCGAGTGCGCCACAATATGTAAAAGCCTACTTACCTCGGCTTGGAAGGAGAGCTTCTCAGCCTTTTTTTTTGCGCTTGATTTAGCCATGATATAGCATCCCTTTGCGAATTTATCCTTACGGCTATATGTGACGATAACGTTGCCGTTGCAAGGGGTTGAATAAACCTTGAAGAAAATTTACTTAACGTGGAGTATTTTGGCACTCTGCGTGGGGTGAGTGTTAAGTGCATAAATATAATAAACGTGACAGTTTAACGCTTAATCAGCTGCACCTACACTGCAGATTGCAAAGGGTCTTGGGCCATGGTTTCTGTTTCGCTGCCTGGAATTCGGTTTCACTCGTCAAATGAATCTTACAAACAACTCTAACCGTATACGAGCAATTTTAGGTCCGACCAATACCGGGAAGACATATTTCGCGATTGAACGTATGCTCGGTTATTCATCGGGTATGATTGGGTTCCCACTGCGTCTTTTAGCGCGGGAAAATTATGACCGGATTACCTCACTCAAAGGTAAGGGGGCTGTTGCATTAATAACCGGCGAGGAAAAGATAGTCCCCCCCAATCCACAGTGGTTTGTATGCACTGTTGAATCAATGCCCATGGACCGGGCAGTGGATTTTCTCGCTATTGATGAAATCCAGTTGTGCGGTGATGTAGAGCGAGGGCATATCTTCACACACCGGCTTTTGAATTCGCGTGGTCGTCATGAAACTATGTTTCTTGGTGCTGATACGATCAGACCAATAATAAAAAAACTCATCCCCGAGGCGGAAATTGAAGACCGAAACCGTTTCTCTAAGCTTCGTTATTCTGGGGCACGGAAAATTAGTCGATTACCGAGAAGATCGGCAATAGTCGCTTTCTCTGTGAATGAGGTATACTCAATCGCCGAGTTGGTGCGCCGTCAGCGCGGGGGTACTGCTGTTGTATTAGGTGCTCTTAGCCCGCGAACTCGTAGTGCTCAGGTCGCGCTTTATCAAAAAGGTGAGGTAGATTACATGGTCGCGACAGATGCTATAGGTATGGGCCTGAATATGCATGTTGATCACGTAGCCTTTGCAGGTTTCCGTAAATTTGATGGCAAACGTATGCGGCAATTATCTCCGGCAGAGATAGGGCAAGTCGCTGGACGCGCAGGGCGGTATATGAATGACGGCACTTTCGGAGTCACAAATGATATTAAGCCTCTCGGGGCGGATATTGTGGACTTGGTCGAGAATCATAATTTCGAATCGATGAAAGAAATTTATTGGCGGAATGCACAGCTCGATTATAAGTCGCCAAAGCATCTTTTAAAAAGTCTCGAAGTTTTGCCGCCTAGGCCTGAGTTAATACCTTCAAGGGTTGCCGAAGACCATGAGATGCTTCTGCACCTCTCCAATGATCCGGCGGTTAGAAAAATTGCGACAAATCCTGATACGTTGCGCCGGCTTTGGGAAGTATGTCAAATCCCAGATTTTAGAAAGACACTAGTTGATAATCACTTTGGGTTGCTACGCGAGATCTACCTACACTTAAACCAAAATTATGGCCGCCTTCCAGAGGATTGGGTTGCAGCCCAGATTGGGCATCTCGATTGTGAAAATGGTGGAATTGATAGTTTAACGGTTAGGATAGCACATATCCGAACTTGGACTTATGTATCACATCGCGCTGAATGGTTGGATAATGCCATCTATTGGCAGGAGCGTACTCGTGATATTGAAGATCGTCTCTCTGATTCACTACACAAAAAGTTAGCCCAGCGTTTCATTGATCGTAAAGCAGCGATGTTTCATAGAAAACGGGACGGCGGTTGCCTATTAACCTGCTTAACTGCTGATGGAATATTGCAGGTAGAAGGTGAAGAAGTTGGCAGGCTGGAGGGTTTGAAGTTTATCCCGTCGGACGATGCTTTATGTGACAAAGTTATAATGTCAGCTGCGCTTCGAGCGCTAAGGCAGGGAATGAAAGGGCGTGTGGCTGCTTTAGTGGGGTCTTGTGACGATGATTTCGAGCTCAGCCTTTGTGGTGCGATATTGTGGAGAAAATCCCCAATAGCGCGGATCAAAAGAGGATCCGCAGCTCTAAAGCCGGGAGTGCTTCTCGTTCGGAATGAGAATATTGAAAATCAACAGCGCCAGCAAATTGAACGGCGAATAACGCGCTGGTTGTTTTCGTACCTTCAGACTGAATTTGATTCTCTCTTGCCTCTGTTGTCAGCAGATTGTCCGGCATCGGTGCGTGGGCTTCTCTTCCGTTTGGTTGAGGGTCTGGGATCTACGCCGAGGAATACACTGTCACCACAATTGGCAGGCATTGACCCCGCAGGCCGGAAGTTTCTTAAGTCCGAAAATGTAAAAGTCGGCATATCGTCGATTTATATTCCCGAACTTCTCACAAACAAAAAGGTGCGACTAAGGGCCCTTCTTTGGGCAACTGCCAACCAACACTCCGTCCCGGCAATAGGATCTAAGGACCGTCGGGTCGGCCACGAAGTTAGCAAAGCAAGCAAAAGTTTCTGGTTATCAACAGGCCATTTTACCTTCGGCGGTAGGGCGCTTCGTATTGATCGAGTTGAAAAACTAGCGTCTATCCTGAGGCGGAGGGGTCGCCAAGGGCCTTTCTTAGTTACCCCGGATCTCTTAGAGCTGGCAGATTGTAACAAAGGTAATTTTGCAGCTCTCGCAAAATGTCTCGGCTTCCGAACCTCTATCGATGAGATGGGTCTAACACTAAAGCCTAGGGCAACGGCTAAACGCAAATCGGCAGGTTCTACCGTGCAGCAAAGGCACATAAACCCTGATTCTCCTTTCGCAGCGCTGAAAGATTTGATCGAACGGTAAGTAAAAGCATGAAACAAACAAGCGACAAACTTCGATTAGACAAGTGGCTTTGGCACGCCCGATTTTTTAAAAGTCGAACTCTTGCTGCAAAACAGATCATTGGTGGAAAGTTCAGAGTTAACAGAGAGATCGTAAAAAAAGCACGTTATCAAATTCACATAGGAGATGTTCTAACGTTTGCGCAAGGTCAACGAATTCGTGTTATCCGAGTGACCGCGTTCGGAGAAAGGCGTGGCCCGGCTCCAGAGGCACGAGGCCTTTACGAGGATCTGGAAACCCAACAGCCGGCTGACAATAAGCATTCCTTGTCGTCAGCTCCTTCGCGCATTCCAGGCTCCGGAAGGCCAACCAAGAAAAATAGGCGAGCCCTAGAACGGTTTAAGACTTATTTCGGTTTCACTTAAAACTGGGACGGTTTACTTTTTACAATTAACACACAGTTTATTAGAGGCTTGGATAATGGCCTGCCCTTGTGTTAGTCCAATCGGTTGAATAGTCAGATTTTTTTGATTTATGCATATATTGTGATTTGGAAATTCAACTCATAGTCATCAGGTACTGCATATGATTTATTTAGTGATTCAGAGAAAACGGGTTGTAATGGTGGATGTAAACAGTTTCGATAACTCATTTTGCAAGGAGAGGCCTTAATGACCTATGTAGTCACAGATATCTGCATCAAATGCAAATATCAGGATTGCGTAGAGGTGTGTCCAGTAGACTGTTTTTATGCAGGCGAAAATATGCTGGTTATTCATCCTGATGAATGTATAGATTGTGGTGTCTGTGAGCCAGAATGCCCATGTGAGGCCATTGTGCCTGACACGGATGATACGGCAGAGGCTTGGGTTGAATTGAACAAAGAATTCGCGGAAAAGTGGCCCAACATTACTGTTAAGGGTGAGGAGCCGCCAGATGCTGATTCTTTCGCCAATGAATCTGGTAAGTACGAAAAATACTTCAGTGCGGAGCCTGGAGAAGTCTGACGCTTCGATAGGCAAATCGTGCGCTCTTCTGCAAAAATCGAACGAAAAGTTCAATCAATGATAGGCGTGTAATCCATAGGAAAACAGATTATTTTATGATATTATGGAAGTTATAAGTGTAAGGGTGTAAGTCTAGGAGCTTCACCACAACGACAAAACAGCCCATGGCAGGGGTAAGTTGAGGCGAAAGGGCCGTTAAAGGCAATATATTTGTAAGATATTTTAAGCGTCTATGGAGTATTCCTTGGCGAACACACCGCTATATGCGTCTTGGTGCTATGATAGCCCGATCTGGCAAATATAGTTTGGGAAACTAACTTGTAGATTTAAACACAACTAAATGGTCATTACCGTCAAGGCCCACCAGAGAGAATAATGATATGGCTACAAAACAAAAATTTAAAAAAAATGACTGGGTAGTCTACCCGACACACGGCGTTGGACGCGTGACTGGCATCGAAAAGCAGGAGATTGAGCAGGAGTCAATCACCTTGATTGTCATAAGCTTCGAGCATGATCGCATGACACTTAGGGTGCCTGTCACAAAAGCAGAGGATTCCGGTCTCCGTGAATTATCTTCGAAAGATGAAATGAAGTCCGCGCTAAAAACCCTTAAGGGACGCAGTAGGGTGCGTCGAACAATGTGGAGCCGAAGAGCGCAGGAGTATGAGGCAAAGATTAATTCAGGTAATCCAGTTTCAATTGCAGAGGTAGTTCGCGATCTACACCGAAGCGAAGGCCAGCCTGAACAATCCTACAGCGAACGACAAATCTATCAGGCTGCACTCGAGCGTCTTTCACGTGAATTGGCTGCGGTTGAGTCTATAGATGAGGATGAAGCTACAGAAAAATTAGAGCAAATTCTTCAAGCCGCATAAACGCAGGCACTGGAGGCTCTGTTGTAAAAAAGCGCTCTGACGACCCGCCTAATGCGACGTAGGGAGCACAGCAGGTTTTAAATGCACCTACAAAGTATTTGGCAGGTCGACAAATCATAGCTTTTCCGAGATACTGGGAAAAATAGGCCACTCTCCATCAGCCGTTACAGCATCTTGGACGAATTACGACCCTTTTTAAGTTGGATTAGTGATCCAATTTTGGAGAATGAACGTTTCCATAATAGTTGTAAGTTCATTTTTTAAAATGAGGAGAGCGGTTGTGGCCATTACAGAAGATCCAGAAACTCAAGCTGCCAATTCACGGTTTATCCGCACCGCTATGAAAGAACCTCTCCTCTCACGTGAACGAGAATTCGAGCTTGCATTGGCGTGGCGTAATGAAAAGGATGAAGCATCACTGCACTCCCTGATCAATGCATATACGCGCCTTGCAGTCAGCATTGCTGGGCGCTTTAGGCACTACGGGCTGCCTCTTGGAGACTTAGTTCAGGAGGGAATGATTGGTTTGATGCAAGCAGCAGAACGTTTTGATCCAGATAGAGAGGTTCGTTTTTCCACATATTCGTCCTGGTGGATACGTTCAGCAATACAGGATTTTATTCTAAGAAATTGGTCGATAGTGAGAACTGGTACCACATCTGCGCAGAAATCATTGTTTTTTAATTTAAGGCGATTGAGAGCTCGCATTGATGGAGCAAATGCAAGTTTAATGGGCGATACTGCGAGGCAAAAAATTGCGGATGAGTTAAAAGTTAAAATCACTGACGTAGAGGGTATGGAAGTTCGCTTGGGCAGTGGAGATCAGTCCTTGAATTCTACAGTTATAGACGGCTCGGATGATCAGTTACAGGACTTGCTCCCTGACGATAGTCTTTCCCCCGAACAGGTGGTGATCGGTTTAAAAGATGCAGAAACGAGATCCCGGTGGCTTGAAAGTGCTTTAAGTGAACTAAGCGACAGAGAGCGTAAAATAATCCGTGAACGGCGGTTGGTAGATGAAGGTGCCACACTAGAGCAACTTGGGAAGGCTCTAGGAGTGAGTAAAGAACGTGTGCGTCAGTTGGAACAGCGTGCATTAGGGAAATTACGGCAGCACTTGTTGGGATCTGTGCCGGTTAGAAATGATCTTTTCCCGAACTAGTAACTACAAGTTATATGAGCTTTAGACAACAATCTTAACTAATTGGCCCTTGGCTACTTGGCTGCGGCCCCTTACATTGTTGTTTAAAACCCGGAACCACAACTCTCTATGGCTAGGTAAAGCCATTCTGGCACTAATATTTTGAACGCTCTCCGTTTCCTCCACCTTCTCAATTTTGAGGTTGAATGGGCGGATGGAATTTATTTCGGTGGTGCTAAGTCGGCGGAAACTGTAGGCCGTGTTTCTCATTTTTAGTGACAACTGAGCGGCATAACGCTGAGGGCAGATAAATAGGAATCGAAAAATTATTCCTCGATTATACCGTATAGCAACTGTTCGCAGAATCATACGCCCCTTTCTTGAATTCACCTCGGCCCACCCTGTGGCAGAATCCATGCCGTTTATGCGAATTCTCTCTAAATCATTTAGCCGTACCTGGCGTGCCCAGCCATTGGACAGATAACTCGTCATCGCCCCTTGGAATGCCTTCATTTGGAAATCGAGAATAATACCGCTACTGTAAGGGCCCCGAGCGATGAGCTCGGTGCTGGAATTCTCTATGTTGAAACCTTTAGGTACCTGCACTTTATAACGAAGTTTCGGGTGGATGAAGGTGCGTCCCCGCAGTACGCCATGGTCTGGATCATTGCCGAACACCATTCCGTCGATATTTTTTAAAAACTGCTTCCTGTAGTTTAACTGCCATCCACCGCGGGCGATTTCTGCATGCCGAATTGACCGATGTACCCTCTCCACCGTTCTTGGATGACTAGACATCATGTTACGCGCATCGACGCTGCTTGGCGGCCGGCCGGATATTACCGCGCTCAACTGACTATGGGCGCGCAGATTTTCAAGAAAGCTCGCTAATCCGTCTGGGTTGTAACCGGCTCTGCCCATAAAACGGACACCGAGAACATCTGCTTCGTGCTCCTGTTCCTGTGAAAACCCGGCAAGACGTTGCTGCGCTAGGCCGATAGCAGCGTCGCCAAGCCCTTTTGTGCCGAGAACCGATCCAAGTAAGCCGACAGCCATTGCGTCGCGTTTAGCTCGCTCAGCCTCTTCAATTCTTTTGGATGTGTGACGCGCAACTACGTGGCCAATTTCATGGCCGAGCACTCCTGCTATTTCAGATTCGTCGCTAGCGAGCGCGACCAGGCCACGCGTGATATAAATAAACCCGCCGGGTAAGGCAAATGCGTTGACATCTGGACTATTTAGCAAAGTGAAACGAAATCCTATATTGCTGTGATCAGTGGCGCGGACCAGCCGTGAGGCTACAAGAGCAAAGTAGCCTCCAACCTTTGGGTCATCGTAAACGCCACCATATTCTTCAATAATCTTAGGATGATTCTGCTGGCCGAGATACTTCTCTTCACTCGGTGAGAGTGCCGTGGCAACACAGTTTGGGCAAATGCTAGTTAGCGATGCACCCGCAACTAGACCGCAAAAATGGCGCCTATTCAAACTAAAGTTCATGAAACAATTCCAACTTTACTTACATGGCCCTCTTTATTCGGGTCTCACTAAATCTTGCGCAACTAAAACTTAGCCACAAATCTTAATCAACATTGTGAGTTTCTAAAAGGAAGCAGAAAACAGAATAGTAGATAATCCGATATCCTTCTCATCATTTGCCATAAAAGCCCAATTATGGATGACAATTGAGTTGGATGCTACCAGTTTGAGCGCAGGTTTCATATTTGATTTGAATAAGCGCACTTATTAGCATTGTTATCGCAAATATAGACTTTCACAGCATAAGCTTTGTCTGGCCGATTGAAATGTAACGACCTATAACTACTATATTTTTTTTCTTCGACGTCTGGGAAATATGAATACTGCTCTGCACCTTTCGGACCTCTACCCCGAAATTGAACCTTATCGCACTGGTATCTTGGATGTAGATGACTATCATCGCCTTTACTGGGAAGAATCCGGTAACCCAGATGGAATGCCAGCTTTGTTCTTGCATGGGGGACCGGGCTCTGGTGCAACGCCTGTGCACCGGAGGTTTTTTGACCCAGCCCACTATCGTATTATCATTTTAGATCAGCGGGGTTCTGGTCGGTCTGTGCCTCTAGGTCGTCTTGATGAAAATACCACTCCCCACCTTATTTCAGACTTAGAAGTACTGAGAAACCACCTTGGAGTTGGAAAATGGTTAGTATTTGGTGGCTCATGGGGCTCTAGCTTAGCTCTAGCCTATGCTTACGCTCACGCGGAAAGGTGTTTTGCACTCGTTCTTAGAGGTATATTCCTTTGTCGAGACCATGAGATTGAATGGTTTCTGAAGGGGATGGGGGCAATTTTTCCTGAGGCATGGAGAGCGTTTATCGAATTCCTTCCGCCGACTGAGAGGCAGGATATTCTGGGTGCTTATTATGAGCGATTAATTGATCCAGATCCAGAGGTACACATGGCTGCTGCCCAAGCGTGGTGCCGTTATGAAGCATCGTGCTCAACGTTAAGGTTGAGCCCCGAAATCGGATCCGTTTTCGAAAATCCAAATCGGGCCCTTGGGCTTGCAAGAATTGAAGCGCATTATTTCCGTAACAATTTGTTCCTAGAAAAAGATGAATTGGTACAGAAGTTTGAAATATTGCAGGATATTCCTGGAGCAATCGTTCAAGGTCGTTACGATATGGTTTGTCCTATACAAAGTGCTGATATTTTATCCCGTGCATGGCCGAAGGCGGAATACACTGTCGTCCCAGACGCTGGTCATTCAGCTATGGAGCCTGGTATAATGAGGGCTTTGATAAAGGCAACCAATGATTTTAGATCAACAAAAAAAATTAGTGATACTTGATGTTCTGAATTTGTTGAAGCCTAGCTTTTTGATTATGAACTTGCGTATTCATGATTTGTTCGTATTATAAAAAAAAATATAAACGGAGCACCGATAATCGTGTCTAAAATGACACCCATTCGCCTTGCCTCATTAGGCTCGGCCTTTTTTGTTTATTTGCTGTTGGCATTATCAATTGTGGTGCCGGTGGCGAGCGCAGCTAATGAAGATCCCGCTTTCATCAAATTAGGCGCTGGTGATATTGGTAGTTGTTGTGCAGATAGAGATCAGGCAGGGGCATTCAGTATCGAATACCGAGCAGGGCCAGATTTGGAATTGCTTCACATTCGTCCATCTCTTGGCGTACTGGGTACTACCGATGCAAGTATTTACGGATGGTTTGGCCTGTCGGGAGACATTTTTTTTGGGCGTCGGATAGTGCTTAATTTGGGCTCAGCCGTCGGCTTCTACCTAGATGGGGAGGGTCAGGATTTAGGTCATGTACTCGAATTTCGGTCTGGTGTGGAACTGGCTTGGCGATTTGATAACCGAGCACGGCTTGGTGTTGGAATCACACATCTCTCAAATGCAAACATTGGTGACAATAACCCAGGGACCGAAACAGTGATGTTGGTTTATTCTCATCCGCTGAAAAGCCTGTTTACCGACAAATAGCGTTGTTGCGAATGTTAGAGCGATTTTCGGATGAAATGCTTCAGTATTGGCCACGAGACTTCAATACAATATCAAGGCCACCGTTCAAAAACTGCAAATAGTTAGAAAACATTCCTACAATAACAATGATAGCGGTGCAGGTAGATTTTTAGTTCTAGTGTGAGCGAAAAATAAAATTCTTTTAGATTTGTGCACATCGCCCAAAAAATAAAAAGAAGTTGCGAAATTATTCAGGTCTTGCCTCGATGAGCGTCCAAAGTTTTAATTTCATTTAGAAGCACATCAAGCTATGAATATTGGGTCTATAAAAATCTAGCGCCCGTAGCTCAGTTGGATAGAGCACCAGATTCCTAAGAAATTGGGTGCCTTAGGGGAAACTCTAAGTGTAGAATCGCTCAAAGTCGGGGAAACCTGTAGAATGGCAATCCCGAGCCAAGTCCCATTAGGGAACGGTGTAGAGACTTTACGGGCGGCATCTAAGCCAACATTTGTTGGTATGATGAAGAGAAAGTCCAGCGCACAAACACTCCACAAATTTGGGGTGGCAACGAAAGTTGTAGTGTGACGAATCTGGGGGCCACAGGTTCGAATCCTGTCGGGCGCACCATTTTTATTATCCCGCAAAGAATGGTTCAGGAAGACCGGTCGCACCGGTTCCATGAATAGCGAAAAGGGCTCCAGCAAGCGGCTGCTCCTCCATCTGCTCCCTTTTTAAGAAAATTGTACCCGAACTTACGAATAGAATATCAAGATTTTCTCCTCCAAATGTGCACATTGTCGGGTGCTGCACGGGTAACTCGATAGTTTCCATTATCGTGCCGTCAGGTGCATACTTGGCAATTTCCCAATGGCGTATGTGAGCTGCCCAGTAAAATCCCTCAGAATCTACAGTTGCTCCATCTATTCGAGCTTGCTTGCCGCGATTGTCAACCCAGAGTGTTTTGTTAGCTATTTGGCCGTTGTTTAAATCGTAATTATATCTCCAGCAGGTTCCGTTGCGGGAATCAGAAAAGTACATAAACTTATCATCAGGACTGAAAGCAATACCATTGGAACACTTTACGCCTTCATCCATTTTGTGAACTCTGAGGTCTGGGTCAACGCGATAAAGCGCCCCGCCAGGCCTTCCGCTGTCGTCCAGAGATCCGCACCAGTAACGCCCGTGTCGATCACATTTGCCATCATTTAGACGAGTTGTTGGAGAAGCCGGTTCAGGGTCGTAGAATTTTTCAGCTTCAGATTTTTCTAAATCAAACTTATAGAAACCTGATTTCAGAGCAGTAATCAGTCCGCCAGTTTTGCGAAAAACAAATGAGCCGATTACATCAGGCATCTCCCACTCATCTATCTTTCCGGTTTTTGGCTCCCACCTCTGCACTCGTGGATGCCCTTTCGCATCTGTCCAGTAAAGTGCATTCTCCCGAATGTTCCACATCGGCCCTTCGCCAAGTGAATTTTTGGCATCTGATATGACCTGCAATTCAACCACTCTATTCCTCCAATTTTACACCTCAAGTGTTTTATCATCACGGTACTGCGGCATTTGTTAGAATTTGATCACTTAAAGAATCGTCGTAAAAGCCTTGATTCCGGATGTACATTTGTTTGTTTTCTTCGAGAGCACTCCGAAAGATAAGTCGTATTAAAGACTCCAGTATTTTTTATGAAAAACTAATTCATTTGCATTTGCCTTGGCCTTCTACCAATACGAATGCGAGCTGCGCAATTCTACCCCCGGGTGGCATTTCTGCTTTGAGGAAACGAGCGGGTGTTTCTAGGTCTATGCTAGATTTTAAGATTAGGTTGGCTTGGTTCAAAAATTCGCGGCGCCGAGATCCGTCAGAGCGAGGTGTCCAGATTATGAGACACTTTCCGGGTTTGAGCGACCCCGGAGGGGTATAGTGGGTCCAAAGATAATCAAGTACCCGAGACTCTGGAAATTGGACGCGAAGATTTCCGGCAATTGGGTTTGTATGCCAGTCCGCAAAGATTGTGCCATGAGTGAAGCCGCTAGAACGTAACTGCTGTGCATAAGCAGGGTAGGGAATGTTGTAGTACGCTTTGCCACTGCGTTTGGGGTCAACAAAATATTTTAACCCAAGCCCAAAGATAATCATACAAACAATAGAAGTGAGCGTTGCGGCGTATGCCTTTAGGCGCCATGCCCGAATATCACTAAATTTTACTCGTGCAAAAAATAAAATTGGAAAAAGCAATAATATCATCATGTAATGGCTTCGGATCCGAGAGATGCCAAATACTAATGAGCCTATAAGTGTCAAACCGATTGCGATGAGGAATGTGCGTGCCAAAATGTTGTGGTAGCGTTTAATTGGCTCTTCCTTCCAATTAACCCGCTTACAGGCGGGCCAAAATATGACCATTAAAATAGCAAGTAAGGGCATAGAAATATCAAACAAAATGCGGCCCACTTCTAAGGTGCCCAGAGCTCTTGCTGTGAAAAAGTTTTCACTCCCCATTTGAGAAAATCTGTCAACCGCGCGTTGTTGCAATAGAGTATGATTTTCAATCATCCAGTAGCCATGTGGAATGTTAATGACGATGGCTATAACTACGGTGATTAAAAAAAGTGGGTGCATTACTCTTTGACGAAGCTGCGAATCAAAGGTGGCAGCCGCCAGTAAAGGGATGAAAAAAAGAATAAAAGTATACTTTGCGAGCAAACCTAGGCCGATCAATAGTCCGAGCCATGCATAATTCTTCGCTGTCGGCTTCTCATTTAATTGTAGAATCTTTAAGAAGGTGGCGCCTATGAAAACTATCATCAAAAGAGAGTTTGAGTAATGAAATACTGAATCCCAGGCGATGTAATAAACTGCAAAAAGGGAGAGTGTTGCCAAGGTAGCAAGTTTTTCATCTATCAATACACGAATAGCGCAGCACCACATTAGGTAATAAGCCAGCCACAGCAAAAGGAATTTGAGAGACATGATTGTTATGACGCTTACGCCAAAAATTTGCTGAAAAAGAATAACTAGCCAAGTAATTAATGGAGGATTCCCTGTGCTATACCCAAGGTCAAATGATTGAGAAAATATAAGCTGCTCAGCGTCGTCGGGTCCAACTCCGGCGAAGACAAATGAGCGTAAAAACCAACACCATAAAATTACACCAGCCAAAATAGCGTGCATTCCGTGTCTAGATGAAACAAATGCCAGATTTGAATTAAGTATTCTGTCGAGGTATTTTTTCATGCTCGGGTAAACATCAATCTCTTAACAAGTGGGCTCTGGGTCACGGCGTGCACGCATTATGAAGTAAAGATTGCGTGCGTAGATAAATAATCCGCAAAATTGGCCCACAATAAATACAGGATCAGCGCGATAAATGGCATACGTTAACAGCGTAGCGCCTCCTCCAAGGCTGAAGTACCAAAATGCAACCGGTATGATGCTCCTGCGCTGTCGTTCACTGTGGATCCATTGAACGAAGAAACGCATAAAAAATAGTGCTTGGCCAGCAAAGCCAACCGCTAACCAAGTTGCTGCTTCAGGGTCGGCGAGGATATTTTTCAACTTTGCAGATAGTTCTTCCATTTGAGCTAATCCAATTCATTAATGTTGGGTTGTTTTGCCCGGCGCATGAGCCACAAAACCCCTATAAGGTCGACTATGCCAGTCCAAAGCCGGTTCATAAGACCATACTTCGTGAGCCCATTTGCACGCGGTCGATGTTTTACATCTACAGTGATGACATGCCCTCCGGCACGTTGAACAAGTGCAGGTAAAAATCGATGCATGTGATCGAAATAAGGAAGATCCAGGAAAGTATCGCGCCGGAACAGCTTTAAGCTGCAACCGGTGTCGCGAATGCCATCTCCAAGCACCAAGCTTCGTAAGCCGTTTGCTCCGATAGAACAAAATCTTCGAAACAAATCGTCCATGCGAGTTTCGCGCTGTCCGGCAATCATCAATGGCCCAATCTTTGAGTTTTTCTCTAAAGCGTGCTCTCGGGCATTTACCAGGTTAAGAATTTCCGAAGGGGGGTTTTGACCATCGCCATCGAGGGTAACAATCCATGGTGCATACGCAGCGCAAATGCCCGTCCGCGTGGCTGTGCTTTGGCCGCAAGGTTGCATATGTTGAATTATGCGGAGTTTGGGGAAATTTACCTTTGCCTGGCGTAGTTCATTTTCTGTGTTATCGTCGCTACCGTCGTCAACACAAATTATTTCAAAGTGTTCGAGTTGTGCAAGCTCGGTATTAACTTCATTCACTATAGGCAGTACATTCCCTTCCTCATTCCTCATCGGTATGACTACGGAAAGTTCCAGACTACCGTCTTCTGTGTTTTTAGCGGCTTTAAGAAGAGATTGTGGCACGTATAAATCCTGGCATACTCGTTGTTCGCAAAGCTCAAGTCAGAATTTCATAAATCATCGTTGCCCACATGGCGAGTTTAAATAAGAAACTTATTGCTTAACCAATGTCATTATGCGCGAGAAAAATGCGCGCTCCAATGAATGTATTTTAAAATCTGCCGAACAAAACAAGTGCTCAAGATCATCATTTAGAAAGTCAGTATAAAACGGTTCATGAGTTGCATGAGGAAAATGAGCTAACAAGGAATCGAAGGGTGGATGGTCTCCTGGCTGAAGTGAATCGACGAAGATGAGGCGCCCCTTTGGTTTGAGGACACGATAAATTTCATTTGTAACATTGCGACGAACAGGCCGAGGCAGCTCATGAAATAAGTAAATGCAGCTTACTGCGTCAAAACTTTCATTCGAGAAAGGAAGGCTTTCACCATTACCGTGGACGAGTTTAAAGCGTGACCAGTGTATAAGATTTTGTTTTGCGAGACGTAAATATGGTGCGCTGAGGTCAATGCCGGAAACCGCAAGGCGTGGATAATTTTGTTTTATGGTTGCCATAAACCGTCCAGTGCCACAGGCTAAATCTAGAACATTAACGTCACGGATATTTTTGTCACAGAATGCTGCGCGTAGAGGGATTAAAGCTTGCCGACGCATCGTCTCAGCCCCACCGCTGAAAAGAACCTCTACCTGATAATCGTACAGGTCAGCTGAAGCTTCACTGAGATAGCCGTCAGTCTGAAAGTGAAAGTTTTGAAGATAATAGGCCGGCAAAGAAGTGTTATGAAGCGAATGAGCCACTTCACGACTGTTTCCGGTAACTATACGTTGATTAACTTTTTGCAAGTCACGAAAATAAGCCCTAGCTTTTTTTAAAATGCGAATAGGATTAGGCCATTGTTGTTCTGGCGCAACATACAAGCCAGCTTCGATATTGGCCCAGTCACGGGAAAGTAAGCTTGACAGATCCGACGATATCTCCCGAGCGGATGGAAAGGTACTCGCTGTCGAGCTCGCTGGGCGCCGCATAGGTCTTGATAAGCGCATCGTCGCAGCATGATTTGAGAGAAACCACCCACAGCGTAATCGTTGCGAAATCGCGTAAGAAAATTTTTTTAATGACATAGCCATGTATTTAATTGTAGGCGTCTCCCTTGTTAAATCTAGTCCAAGCGTTGCTCTCAAAGGAAAAATCCATTACCCAGGCATTTATGCTGTTGAAAGGCAGGCAATGTACAAAACCATTAATGATGTAAACGTTAAAGGTATGCGGGTGTTGGTTCGAGCGGACCTAAATGTTCCCGTTCACGATAGTTCTGTAAGTGACTTGACTCGCTTGGAACGCTTAAAGCCGACCCTGGATAGACTGACTGACGAAGGGGCCCGTGTAATCGTAATGTCTCACTTTGGTCGCCCAAAGGGCAAAAAAATACCCGAACTATCACTTAAGCCAGTAGCAAATGCCTTATCCAAGGTATTAAACGATAGATCTGTGGCATTTGCATCTGATTGCATAGGAACAGCTGCCAAAGAAACGGTCAGTGCATTGGGGCAGGGCCAGATTGCGGTCCTAGAAAATCTGCGGTTCCACTCGGGGGAAGAAACTAATTGTTCGATTTTTGCTTCAGAGCTTGCTGAGCTAGGCGACATATTTGTGAACGATGGATTTTCGGTCTCTCATCGGGCTCATGCATCGACGGCTGGAATCGCCTCCCTATTGCCGAGCGTTGCTGGAATCAACATGCAGGCAGAGTTAACGGCTCTTAGTTCTGCGTTGGAACATCCCAAAAGGCCAGTTGGTGCCATAGTCGGTGGCGCAAAGATCTCAACTAAGCTTGAAGTTCTGGGCAATTTAACCGAACGAATGGATTTTGTGGTGGTAGGTGGGGCAATGGCCAATACTTTTCTTTGTGCGATCGGCGTTGATGTAGGCAAGAGCTTGATTGAAAATGATATGGTAAGCACGGCGCGAAAGATTATTGCAAATTCTGATAATAGGGGTTGTGAACTCGTCTTGCCGTCTGATGTAGTAATCGCGCCTGCTTTAGAGACAGATGTATTTACAGACGTTGTAAAAATAGCAGGTGTTCCGAAAGATAAAATGATTCTTGATATAGGACCTGAGAGTGTGTCTGGCCTTTGTGCCAAACTGACTGAATGTAGAACTTTGCTATGGAACGGGCCATTGGGCGCTTTTGAAGTGCCCCCATTTGATCAAAGTACAAATGCAATCGCTGTAACGGCGGCTAAGCTGACAAGAAACGGTGTCATGACTTCAGTTGCAGGCGGGGGCGATACGGTGGCGGCTTTGAATCAAGCTGGCGTTGCCGAGGATTTCACATATGTCTCGACAGCTGGCGGCGCATTTCTTGAGTGGCTTGAAGGAAAACAACTGCCTGGTGTAGAGGCACTCAGTGGAACAGGAAAATAGTTGAGAGTGGGCAGCTGAGGTCATGGTTCTCCTATAAGGCATAGAAGCGACCTACATAAGTAATTCTGCTTGGGTCGCAGGGTTCTAAAAAACGATCTGTTTAAAATTAGAGAGTCTTAATTAGAAGAACTTGGGTTTATCCAAATCAGGTATTGTTCTAGAAAGATTAGTCGAGCCGGGGACAATTAAAATTATTGTTATGTTCAGGGAATAAATGATGGGCATAAAGGAATGTGCATTTGAAGTCTTAAATCTCGGTATTTTATCAATGGATTTTTTTTGATGATGGTAGTTTGAGGGCTATTGGTTACAAGGGAAAAGATATGGGAGAGTTAGATAAAGGGGTAACGATTGGGCCGCGTATTGTGAAAGTCCCAAAGGATGATAACCGTGAAAGAATGGTCTGCCCTGAATGCGGCTATGTTCTTTATGATAACCCCAAAATAGTTGCAGGCGCGGTGGTGGTTTGGCAGGAGCAGTATCTGCTATGTCGACGGGCGATATCGCCTAGGAAGGGATATTGGACTATACCCGCTGGGTATTTAGAGTTAAATGAGACGGTAGTAGATGGTGCTAGGCGAGAAGTCATGGAAGAGGCTTGTGCTGATATAATTATTCATGGACTTCTTGCGGTCTACAACATCCCCCGCATAAGTCAGGTGCAGATGATTTATAATGCGGAATTGAGTAATCGCGTATTTGCTCCTGGAATTGAAAGCCTTGAGGTGGATCTTTTCGCTTGGGAGCATATACCTTGGGAGGACTTAGCCTTCCCATCAGTCAGTTGGGCTCTCAATCATCACCATGCGTCTAAAGGAAAGAATTGTAGCCAACCTTTTAGCAACCCGGACAATGAGTGGGGTAATTAACAGATTTTAATTATTTTTTTCTTCACCGGCTTTGTAACGGGAAAAAAGCGGTATTTGGCAAGCGGTAAAAAGAAAAGTTAGGATTAAAATCCCAAATATTTTAAAATTGAGCCAAAGCTCTGTAGATACATTACGCCAAACAATTTCATTTAACGCAGCCATAAAAATGAAAAATACTGCGTATCTTGAACTCAATATTTGCCACCCGCGGTCCTCCAGGCTCCAAGCCGATCCTAAAAGTGATTTCAATAAGGGCTTCTTGAGTAAAAGGCCGGTGATTAGACCAATTGCGAATAACCCTTGGACAATAGTGGGTTTCATCTTGATAAAACGTTCATCATCAAACCACAAAGTTAGAGCACCGAAAATCAGGACGATAGCTGTTGTAACTATAAACATTGTCGGCGGTCTTTGACGCCATATCAGTAGAGCCCCAGTAAGAATCAATACTGCAATCATAAAAGCCGCTGTTGCCGTTATGAGGTCTTTTCCTCCGGTGTAAAAGGCAGCAAAGAAGATAGCGAGAGGCACATATTCTGAAGCGGGACGGAGCCATTTAGGTGGCGAGGCTGGAAACATCTTTAAGCACCGATAAATAGAAAATTGTTTTAACGCGACATCTTGGCACGCAGGCATCTGACTGGTTGGTGGGTTTACCCAGATAGTTTACACTATGGTTGAGTTATATCTATTTATTTTCGTCGGTCTCAGTGCGATGCAGAACTACATGAATTTACGCGGTTTGCTCGATCCGCTCCCAGTCGAGACATTTTTTGAGGAACATCTCGACGAGGCCCCCGCGTTTGTGGGCGGTCAGGCTGAAAAAACGGCCAATCTTTTTGGTTGGGAGGAGGTAAACACCTGGCTGAATAATTCTAAGCTCTGGTCCAGCAAAACTTTAAAATTACACAACAAAGGCTCTTTAGTTCCAGCAGAAAAATATTGTTTTGGTGGAATAAATAGAGATTTACAGCCGATTTTCCGCCCAGATCCAGCAATCGTTTTTGAGTATTTGGCCAGTGGTGCTTATTTAGAGTTGAACAAGTTTGAGGGAGCTAGTCATTCTCTTCTTTATTTGACGCAAGCTTTAGGTTCCGCATTCGGGTCTAATGCAGAGGTTAGACTACGTTGTGCAGGGCCACATGAACCAAGCGAGATTCCTGATTTTGAAGCTGCTGACGCTTTTCACATACAGTTAAGTGGCAGCTCTTATTGGGCGCTATTCGAAGAACGAGCTACTGCGACGGATGACATTCAACCTGACCAAATTGCTGGTGAACTTGAAATGACTACTGGTGATGTACTTTATCTTCCATCGGGACAGTTTTACAGATACGCCGGAGTTAACAAGGAATGTCTAACACTAACTGTTTTTCTTCAGCGTCCAAATGGAGTAGCGCTTTTCTCTCTTATTAATGAATGTTTGACGGACTCGGCGCTATTCCGTGGTGACCTCCCATTTTATGATGAGGAACTCTCAAGCGATGCTCATTTGCAAGAATTGGCAAGCGAAGCTAGCAAGATATTGGCAAGTGATGACTTTGGGATCCGGGTGGCTAAATTTCAGCGCCTTCAAATGTCTTTGGCCAAATTCGCAACATTTTCATTACCACGCCATAAGGTTGCAAGCGTCTATAGGACTGGAGTGTACGCTAAGATTCCAGCGGGACTTGGTGAAGGGGCCATTGAGATTGCGCGTTGGGCCAAAGAGTCTGAGATTTTCGAGCTTGATAGGATCTTTGGAACTTTCCCAAAACGGCAGCAAAAAGAAATCTTGGATGACCTTCGGGAACTTGAGGATTGCGGATTTTTAGAGTCCGTTTCGGGATTGTATGGGTCATGAGTAAGACCATACGCCGTTTTGCCGACCTCATTTCACCTGTTACTCGAGAAAAATTTGAGTTGGATTATCGTGGGAAGGCTCATCTCTATGTTGCAGGTAATGATGATAAATTTGAGGATGTTGCTTCATGGGATGCAATCAATGAACTGTTAGCCGATAGCACACTTTGGACGGGTCGTTTGCTGACGCTTGCTAAACAGGGGCCAACATTGGACCCAAAAACTTATTGTGTGGTTGAGACGGACCGTGATGGGCACGTAATTCAGCGTCCGGTACCGGAACTAATTCACAAACACCTGGAAGATGGTGCAACATTAGTGCTCAATCATGCAGATACACTCACACCCGAACTTTCCGGTGTTGCCGGTTGTTTGCAACTGCAATTTAGAGCTCAGGTTAAGTGCAATATTTATTGCTCTTGGCAAGCTAGTCAGGGGTTTGCCACTCATTTTGATGGGACTGATGTTTTTGTGCTTCAGATAGCTGGTCGTAAATTTTGGAATCTTTATGAAGGCTTTTATGAGAAGCCCTTATCGAGTTCCCCTTACGTGTTTAAATTGGGTGCTGAGGAAAATGAAAGGCTTAAAGGAGACTGTACTGAGAAGGTGGAGTTAACTCCCGGTGATTTCCTTTACATCCCACGTGGTCAGTATCACGACGCTATTGCTTCAAGTGAGGCTAGTTTGCATCTGACATTTGGTATTGTACCATTAGTGGGTGTAAATGTGTTTGACGTGGTTAAGGCGCAGCTTGAACATGACCCTTTGTTCAATAAGCCACTGCCTCACTACGATCAGAAAGATGCCCTAAAAAGCCACTTGGCCATGCTTGGTAAGCGTTTGGAAGAAATTATCTCTGGTTGCGAAGCGAAACAGTTGATTTGCAACCATCAAAAAAATGCTGCCGTTCAGGAGAGTTTTCCAGCCTACGACATGCCTTTTGCCGGAAGGGTTTCTACCTTTAAGGTTGAGGATGCCGGCAGTCTTCTTGGTGAAGATTCATTGATCCGGGATTGGCTATGCGGCAGAGACTGGTTTACCGACAGTGAGTTCGCTGAGGCTTTTCCTGATAGAGACATCAACAATGAGTTACGAATATTAATTAAAATGAGTGCTATCGAACAGATAGGGTAGCTTGCGGGAGTATTGTTATGAACAACTTCGTAGAGATCTAATAAATGGTTGGTAACGGGCCAAAAATAGAAAAGTCAAGTATAACCCCAAAAGGTATAACCCCAAATCGCACTCTGGCCAGTGGAACGGCAGGGAATGAACTAGAAAAGCCCATGTTGCCCAAACAGCATGGGAACTTTGATCCGAGTGATATTGAAGGTGCTCTTTTGCGGTTAGCTAGATTGTTGGCAATTGATATTGAGGGTCGACCTCAAGAAACCGTTGCCCTCCGCGGTTTCTATCTGAACGTCCTTGTTTAGGAATTCCAAATCAACACTCAATTTCCAACCCCACAAGGCTTTCGGCAAAATCATGAGCTTCAAAAGGTTGCAGATCTTCGGCTGTTTCCCCTACGCCTACAGCGTGCACGGGGATTTTGAACTTGTCAGCTAGAGCTACGAGCACTCCGCCTTTGGCGCTGCCATCAAGCTTGGTGACGATAAGGCCTGTAATAGGAGCCGTTTTTTGAAAAAATTCGACCTGGGCGATAGCGTTTTGACCTGTGGTAGCGTCTAGCACTAAAACACAGTCGTGGGGTGCTTCCGGATCAATTTTTTTTATGACACGGACAATTTTTTCCAGCTCGGCCATTAGGTTGCCTTTGTTGTGTAGGCGGCCGGCCGTGTCAATGAGTAAAACTTGGGTGCCATCTGACTTAGCTTGTTCAATTGACTTGTAAGCGAGGCTTGCTGCGTCGGCCCCTGTTTCGGCAGAAACAACTGTGCTACAGGTGCGATTGCCCCATACCTCTAGCTGTTCGACTGCCGCAGCACGAAAGGTGTCAGCAGCCGCTAACATGACCTTTCTGCCTTTTTTTGTGTGTTGCTGTGCGAGTTTCCCAACAGTTGTCGTTTTACCTGACCCATTAACACCGACAGTTAAAATGATGTGAGGTTTTTTATCGGACCTATATATGAGTGGTGTAGCAATCGGCTCCAGAACTTCGGTTATCAGGCCTGTCAAGAAACGAAGCACCTCACGAGACTCCACATTCTTTTCAAAACGTTTTTGACTAAGGGTTCTGGCGAGGCGGGAGGCCATAGAAGGACCTAAGTCAGCTAAAATTAGGGTTTCTTCTAGCTCTTCTATTGCCTCTGCATCAAGCCGACGACCAGTGAGAACAGCTGTCACCCCCTCTGTCAGACGGGAAGAGGATTTGGAAAGTCCTTTGCGTAATCTACTAAGCCAGCTCTCCGAGCTCATGCTGCACCTTGCACTTCAGCTGTGAGTCTATTTTTGTAAACTCCAGTGATTTTGACTTCAAGAAGCGCGCCCTCTGGTGCCTCTTGGTCAAGTAAAATGGGAGCAAATTGCTCGGTCCGGCCATGCTTACTTTGTTCGACAATCACGCGGGCTTTTTTTCCTAGTAAACTAGAAAAAAAAGTTTGCTCGGCTTTTTTGCCAGCCTTGCGAAGCATTGCTGCCCGTTCCTGGCGGAGTTTTTTTGGATGTTGGGGCATTCGCGCCGCTGGTGTGCCTGGGCGGGCCGAATACGGAAAGACATGAAGCCAAGTTAGGCCACAATCGTTTATTAAAGAAAGGCTATCATTGAACATCTCATCCGTTTCTGTTGGAAAGCCTGCAATCAGATCTGCACCAAATACTATATCGGGCCTCAAATTTTTTATCATTTGGCATGTGCGAATAGCATCGAGCCTAGTATGGCGGCGCTTCATCCGTTTAAGGATCATGTCACTGCCAGATTGTAGAGACAGATGTAGGTGCGGCATTAAGCGCTGTTCCTCCGCAAGTGTGCGCATAAGCGCGTCATCGACCTCAAAAGAGTCTATTGATGAGAGGCGAAGACGAGATAGGTCAGGGACTTGTCGCAAAAGTCTACGTACCAACTGCCCCAGACCTGGTTTCCCGGGGAGGTCAGCTCCATATGACGTTATATCTACGCCAGTAAGAACTACCTCGTGATACCCGGCCTCCACTAATTTGTGGATTTGTTGAGCTATGACGCCTATTGGCACCGAACGGCTATTGCCTCGGCCAAAAGGTATTACGCAAAAGGTACAGCGGTGATCGCAGCCATTCTGAATCTGCACAAAGGCGCGGGCCCTGTTTTCTAAACCAGTAATAAGATGGCTTGCGGTCTCTGTGGCTAACATAATATCGTCAACCTGAACCTTTTCTTTCTGCTGAGTTGCAAAGGCACTTGGTTGAAGTTTTTCAATATTACCTAGGACGAGATCAACCTCGTCCATCGATGCATACCGCTCCGGTTTGATTTGTGCTGCGCAGCCAGTTACAACGATATGAGCATCTGGACGCTCACGCCTCACTTTGCGAATAGCCTGTCGAGCTTGTCTTTCCGCTTCTGCAGTGACCGCGCAGGTATTGAACACTACGGTATTCTCATTCGCCGACACACTCAAATTATCTTTCATTACTTGGCTTTCGAATGCGTTTAAGCGGCAGCCGAACGTTATAACATCGGACTGACTTCGTTTGCTCATCATAGCTTTAACTCGCCAATAAAGCTTGTTTCGACTGGTCCTGTTAATAAAACGTGGTCATCCTCTTTTCGCCAATAAATTCTTAATTGACCTCCATCCATTTCGATCATTACCTCACGTCCACCGATTTCTCGTCTATGGATAGCTACCGCGGCTGCGCATGCGCCGGTTCCACATGACTCTGTGACTCCAGCCCCTCTTTCCCAGACGCGAAGTCTAAAACTACTAGCTGAAAGTTTGCTGACCACCCCAACATTAGTTCGGGCGGGAAATAACGCATTATTCTCAATCTTGGGGCCGGCTTCTGTCAAATTTACTTTCTCTGCATCTTCCACAATAAATATACAATGCGGGTTACCCATGCTGACCCCGACCGGGTCACTGAGTTCACCTTCTAAAACAGGTAAATGGAGGGTATCGCATGGTTCCGATATGGGTATATCAGTCCATTCAAGTTTGGGTGATCCCATGTCGATAGTTACTAGGTTATCTGGCTTAAGAGTAGCGTGAAGAATGCTGTTGTTGGTCTCCAAGGTAACTTCTGAGTTGTTTGATAAAGTCATTAGATGAGAGGCAACACAACGGGAGGCATTTCCACAGGCATCTGATTCACTTCCGTCGGCATTAAAAAATCGCAATCGCGCAGATGCTTCAAAGCTTCTGGCTGGATAAATAAAAACTACTTGGTCGCATCCTACGCCGCGACGTCGATCACTAATTAGGCGGATTTGGTCTGCAGAAATCCAATGGGTTCCTTCGGTTTCTTTTCTCTGATCTATAACGACAAAATCGTTTCCTAGCCCATGCATTTTGACGAATGATGCCATTATTGCTTCCTATTCCATTTTTGTGGCCCATTTATGGCCCGAAAAGGTTTAAAGTCCAATGATTTAAGAATCGAAAATTAGATGGATGCTTCTTGACTTCGGCGTCTGCCAATCGTACACCTTCCGCGCTAAATTTTCTTGTTAAGATAACATTGGTCTTGAGGGGCCCCGTTAGTCCGCGAGTTTCGCTCACTAGCGTTTGTTGGATTTTGGTATAAATGTTTGGGTGACAGCAGTCATGTTCGATTCTTTATCAGGACGGTTGAATGAGGTCTTTGAAGGTCTTAAACGCCGCGGTACATTAAAAGAAAACGATGTCGACTTGGCCCTGCGCGATGTTCGAATTGCCTTATTAGAGGCCGATGTGGCATTGCCTGTAGCGCGCGATCTCATAAAAAAAGTAAAATCAGAAGCCGTTGGCGAGAAGGTTCTGAAATCAGTAACTCCGGGTCAAATGGTCATCAAGGTAGTGCACGATGCCTTGGTCGAAATTCTGGGAAGCGACGATATAAAATTACAAATCCCTCTAAATCCACCGGGAGCTTATCTAATGGTGGGTCTTCAAGGTTCAGGGAAAACAACAACCAGTGCAAAAATCAGTCAGTACTTAATCGAAAAAGAAAACCAAAAGGTCTTGATGGCCTCGCTTGATGTTGCCAGACCGGCAGCACAGGAACAGCTTAAAATACTGGGCGAACAAGCAGGAATTACGACTCTGCCTATAATAGAGGGTCAACCTCCCATAGAAATCACCAAACGCGCGATGCAGGCTGGATCGCTTGGTGGCTATGATGCAGTTATGCTGGATACGGCAGGCCGTCTTGCTATTGATGAAGCTTTGATGGCCGAATTGGCAGCCATCTATGCTCAGGTCAAGCCGATAGAAACATTGCTAATTGCCGATGCTATGACTGGTCAAGATGCCGTTAATACAGCTGAACAATTTAAACAACGGCTTGATCTTACAGGAATTATCTTGACGCGGGTTGATGGTGACTCTCGTGGAGGTGCAGCGCTTTCGATGCGCGCAACCACTGGTTGCCCTATTAAGCTCATAGGGACTGGCGAAAAGCTTGATGCAATAGAAAACTTTCACCCTGAGCGTATTGCAGGACGCATTCTTGGTATGGGTGATGTGGTCAGCTTGGTGGAACGAGTCAATGAAAGTGTTGAGGAGGAAGAAGCTGAAAGGCTGGCGGCTAAAGCAAAAAAGGGACAAATGGATTTCAACGATATGGCTGATCAACTTCGTCAAGTCACCAATATGGGAGGCCTTTCAGGTTTAATGGGCATGCTCCCAGGTGTTGGCAAGATGAAAAAGCAAATGACTGAGGCGAATGTCGATGAAAAGATGATTTTGCACCAGCAGGCAATCATTCAATCTATGACATCAAGAGAACGATTGAAGCCAAAACTAATACAAGCGTCTAGGAAACGTCGTATTGCCGCTGGTTCGGGCACTACGGTACAAGAGGTCAATAAGTTGCTCAAACAACTAACAACATTAAATAAAATGATGAAAAAGATGGGTAAAATGGGTAATAAAGGGTTATCGCGACATGGCCTTTCTGGACTTGGAATGCCTGGTTTCCCGCCCGGTTTTGGCGGCGTATAACTTGTAACTACAACACTTAGTAATCGAAAGCCGAGGAAAGAAATTATTATGTCATTACGTATACGATTAACACGAGGCGGGGCGAAAAAACGCCCATTTTACCGGATTGTGGTGGCGGATTCACGGATGCCCAGAGATGGCCGGTTCATAGAGAAATTGGGGACCTATAATCCAATGTTACCGAAGGATGATCCTGCGCGTGTGGTTCTGGTGAGCGAGCGCATCGAACATTGGCTCTCGATTGGCGCGACACCGTCGACGCGCATAGCTCGTATGCTCGCAGCTGCAGACATGCGGCCGGCACCGGTAATCCCCTCTCAAACTAAGAAAGATAAGCCTCGTGCTAAAACGTTAGAGCGTCTAGCAGCGCAGGAGGAAAAAAGGAAGGCAGCAGAAGACACTGCGGCTGAAACCCCACGAGAAGAAGTCACCTCCGATCAGGAGCCCGCTGCGGAACAATCTCAAGAAGACAAACTTCCAGCCGATGCTGTATCCGCTTCGGGCAACGCCTCCGTTTCTGATGAAGGCAAAACTGAGGGTGCTGTTGCGGAAGAGACCAAATCTGAAGAAGGTAAGCTTGAAGATCAAAAAGATTCTTCGGATAGTGAAGCTGGCGCAGTTTCTGAAAAGAAAGAGGGATAAGCTAACAGTGTCAAGCGAAGCGATCGATATGGATCCAGACCGATTACTAATGGGTGTCATTGCAAGCGTGCATGGTGTGCGCGGTGAGGTTCGAGTAAAAAGTTTCACCACCGACCCGGATAACCTTCCGGCCTATGGGCCGTTTACCGATGCGTCGGGCGTCGATGTTTACAATATCAATGTGACTGGTCATTCGCGCGGTTTGCTGCTGGGAAGGGTGAATGACGTGCGTGACCGTAATTCTGCCGAGGCGCTAGTAGGTACGGAACTCTATGTTGAACGTGATATTTTGCCTCCAGCAGAAGAAGATGAGTTTTATTATGCAGATTTAGTGGGCTTGAACGTTGTACTTGAGACTGGCGAGGTGTTCGGAAGGGTTAAGTCGGTGCAAGAATATGGAGCTGGTGATGTGCTTGAAATAATAGGCACAGATGGTCAAACAAACTTACTACCCTTTACGCGGAAAATCTTTCCAGTGGTAGAAATGAATGCTGGTTGTCTGGTTGTGGTTCCGCCCGAAATCGTCGAGGGGCGGGAAAACGGGCAACGTAATGGCGTGGAGTATCTGTAATGTCAGGCTGGAAGGTGGATATACTGACAATATTTCCAGAAATGTTTCCAGGGCCGTTGGGTTCGTCCATTGCCGGGAAAGCTTTGGAGAGAAGTTTGTGGTCTTTCGAGGCAACTGATATTCGCAAATTTGCTCATGATAGACACAAGACTGTTGATGATACACCGTGCGGTGGGGGGCCTGGTATGGTAATGAGGGCAGATGTAATTGACTCAGCGTTGAGTTCAATATCAGAAATTGGGGATAGACCTGTTGTATATTTAACACCGCGCGGTAAAACGTTTGATCAGAAAATGGCGAGAGACTTTGCTGATGGTCCAGGAATCGTTTTCGTGTGCGGGCGCTATGAGGGAATAGACGAGCGGTTTTTAGACGTGCACAAGCCACACCAAGTAAGTCTTGGGGATTTTGTGCTCTCGGGCGGAGAGCCTGCTGCCATTGCCATAATTGATTGCTGTATTCGCCTCATTCCGGGAATTTTGGGCGATGGAGAATCCCTCTTAGAAGAGAGTTTCGAAAGAGGGCTTTTGGAATACCCGCATTATACTCGCCCGCAAGTATGGCGTGGCCGTTCCGTTCCGGAAGTTTTGCTTTCCGGGCATCATAAGAAAATTAGCGCTTGGAGACGCGAACAATCAGAAAGGCTTACTCGAAATCACAGACCGGACCTTTGGTCTACCTACACTGCACAGCAATAAGATAGAAGGCATTTTATTATGAATACCATCCAAAAATTTGAAGAACGTCAGACTTCGGCGCTGCAAGAGAAACGTTCGGTCCCTAGTTTCAAACCTGGAGACACTGTGCGTGTAAATGTACGTGTTGTTGAGGGTAGCCGGGAACGTATACAAGCCTTTGAAGGTGTGTGTATTGGGCGTAAAAATGCAGGGCTTAATAGTTCCTTTACTGTGCGTAAAATTAGTAATGGTGAAGGGGTCGAGCGAATCTTCCCTTTGCTCAGCCCGCGCATTGACGGCATAGATGTTGTGCGGCGAGGCTCAGTTCGCCGAGCTAAACTTTATTATTTGCGCGGAAGGCGTGGTAAATCCGCTCGTATCGCAGAAGATACCAGCTATCGTCGTGAGCAAGAAGAGACTGTATCGGAAGCTGTTGTGGCTGCGGTGAACGAGGATGCTACCCAAAACATTGAAACAGCAGACCAGGCATCGGAGCCTAAAAAGCTTGATGAAGAAAAAGTCGACAAAGAATAATAAGGGGCCCGAGGTAAAGGCATAACGTGGGCGGTAGATGACAGATCCGAAAACTTTATTCGAGAAAATATGGGATAGCCACCTGGTAGATGTCCAGGGGGATGGGACCTGCCTACTTTATATTGATCGTCACTTAACTCACGAGGTTACAACGCCTCAGCCCTATGAGGGATTGCGTCAAGCTGGTCGCAGTGTTCGTCGACCCGATGCAACGATCGCTGTGCTTGACCATAATGTGCCAACGGATTGGAATGAAAAAATAGATGAGGACTCACAGCTTCAGATTGATACGCTGCGACGTAATTGTGCTGAATTTGGGGTCGAGCTATACGAGGTTGATGACGCTAGAAATGGAATAGTGCATGTCATTGGTCCTGAGCAAGGGTTCACTCTTCCTGGGACAATCATTGTTTGTGGGGACAGCCATACGGCAACGCATGGGGCATTTGGTGCGCTTGCTTTCGGTGTAGGTACCTCAGAAGTTGAACACGTGCTGGCAACTCAAACCTTGATCCAAGCCCCGGCTAGATCGATGCGAATTAGCGTTGATGGAGATTTACCTGCGGGCTGTTCCGCTAAAGATCTTATATTAGCTGTTATAGCTAAGATAGGCACCGCAGGGGGCACGGGGCACGTTATAGAATATGCTGGTCCGGCAATTGAAGCATTAACAATGGAAGGTCGAATGACGGTCAGTAATATGACCATAGAGGCCGGCGCTAGGGCCGGTCTCGTAGCCCCCGACAATACTACATTTGCTTATCTTCAGGGGCGTCCGCGAGCACCAAAAGGAGATCTGTGGCATCAGGCCGTATCGTATTGGAAGACTTTACCCTCAGATAAGGGCGCAAGTTATGACAAGGAAGTCATAATAGATGTGAGCGGAATAGTGCCACAGGTGACGTGGGGGACTAGCCCGGAATTGGTAGCGCCGATTACCAGTCAGGTTCCGGATCCAGCAGATGCGCCCACCGAGGATGCTCGCGACAGTTGGCGACGCGCAATTGACTACATGGGGCTGCGAGCGGGTATGAATATGGCAGGTATTCCAGTCGATCGAGTGTTCATTGGTTCTTGTACTAATGGTCGAATTGAAGATATTAGAGCAGCGGCCGAGGTTGCCAAGGGGCGTAAGGTATCCGATGGTGTTCGCGCGATAGTTGTACCTGGTTCTGGATTAGTAAAACTACAGGCGGAAGAAGAAGGCCTCGATAGAATTCTTACTGAAGCAGGGTTTGAATGGCGCTCGCCAGGCTGTTCTATGTGTATTGCCATGAATACTGATAGGCTGGAGCCGGGAGAGCGCTGTGCATCAACATCCAACCGAAATTTTGAAGGTCGTCAAGGTCGTCAGGGTCGCACACACCTGGTAAGCCCAGCGATGGCAGCAGCAGCCGCGGTGACAGGAGAGTTAACTGATGTTCGGGGAATGTTGCCATGAGGGGTAAAGAAAACCAACATCATGGCAATTATAGTGATGATAATTTGCACCCATTTGGTCAACTTTTCGGTCATGACATCAGTGAACATAGCTGGGTTAGTAAAGAGTTGGATAATGGTAAAATAAAAATTACTGGGGTGCTGTCGGAGCACCGGGGCAGGACCTATAAGCCTGATCTCTCCATGATTTGTTTGCTTCGCGGGTGCAAACGCTAGATAGTTTAGGTTTGTTTTGTGAGGGAGCGAGGTTGTTGTAAAAGCAACGTACTTAAAAACCATATGGAAAACTTCACAAGGCTCACAGCCATAGCGGCGCCCATGGATAGAATTAATATCGATACCGATATGATCATTCCGAAACAATATTTGCGAACAATAAAACGCACGGGACTTGGGAGTGTTGTATTTGATGAGCTTCGCTTCAATGTTGACGGGACTGAAAAATCAGAATTTGTTTTGAACCAAGAGCCGTATAGACGGTCTGGGATTATTGTTGCTGGTGATAATTTTGGTTGTGGGTCTTCCCGAGAACATGCGCCATGGGCACTGCTAGACTTTGGTATTCGGTGCATCATATCGACAAGCTTTGCAGATATATTCTACAACAACTGTTTTAAAAACGGCATATTACCAGTCACCGTCAAATCAGATCAATTAAAAGCATTAATGGCGGATGCTTCAGATAGGGAAAATCCTGAGCTTACCGTAGATCTCAATATTGAGACTATAATACGACCTAATGGAGGCAGGGTTGCATTCAAAATTGACGAATTTCGGAGAAAATGTCTTTTAGAAGGATTAGACGATATCGGTCTTACTTTACAAAAGCAAAGAAAGATCGATAGCTTTGAAAGCAAGCAACGGGTAAATCAGCCTTGGCTTTACTTGGAGAATGAGAGCAATTGAATGTGGATAAAATAGGGTTTGTTTTTATCCGGGCAAAGCCCGCATTTAAATTTTTAGAGGCTTATGCCCGAATTATGCTTTGATAGGCTTACGGTCTCTTAAGAAATTCGATATTCGTGCGGTTGAACTCAATTTCCTGTTAATGGATTTTCTTAGATGGATAAGTGTTATGGAGTGCCTACTTGATTTTCTGCAAAACCTTGAAGGCTCATCTTTTCGATCTTCATTTGTTGTTTTGTGAGAGGTGCTCGTTATGGCTGTAAACCGGAAAATTTTGATATTGCCTGGCGATTACATCGGCCCGGAGGTAGTTGACCAGGTGCGCCGTGTCATCGATTGGCTATCTGATGTAAGGTCCGTTACGCTTGAAGTTGAGGACGACTATTTTGGAGGTGCGGCGGTCGAGGCGTATGGGGAGCCACTCGCGGACAAAACTTTGGACAAAGCGAAAACAGCAGATGCTGTGCTCATGGGTGCTGTTGGCGGTCCAAAGTTTGATCATTTACCCCGAGATATTCGGCCTGAAGCAGGCTTGCTGAAACTACGGAAAAAATTGGATCTTTTTGCCAATCTACGACCTGCAATGACATTTGACGCATTACTCGGGGCTTCCTCATTGAAATCTGAAGTCATCAAGGGATTGGATATCTTAATAGTACGAGAACTCACATCAGGCATATATTTTGGTGAGCCGCGCGGTATTGAGGGCAAGGAAAATGAGCGCATAGCCATTGATACGCAGCGGTATAGGGAAAATGAAATTTATCGTGTTGCCGAGGTAGCATTCGAGCTTGCCCGCGAGAGAGAAGGTATTTTGCATTCAGTCGATAAAGAAAATGTGATGGCGACGGGTATATTATGGCGGGATGTGGTGACGAACCTTCAGCGCGATCGGTACAGCGATGTTGAGTTGCGCCATTTGTATGTCGATAATTGCGCGATGCAATTGGTGCGCGAGCCAAAACAGTTTGATGTCATTGTTACTGACAATATGTTTGGCGATATTTTGTCGGATTGTGCGTCAATGGTAACAGGTTCGCTTGGTATGCTGCCATCCGCCTCTCTTGGGGCGCCTGACTCAAATGGTCGCAGGTTAGCATTATATGAACCCGTCCATGGAAGTGCTCCTGATATTGCTGGATTGAATATTGCAAATCCATTGGCTGCAATCCTTAGTTTTTCCATGATGCTAAAACACTCACTTGATATGGTTGAGGATGGATTGCTTGTAGAGAGGGCCGTGTGTGCGGTCCTCGATGATGGTATGCGGACTGCCGACATCACTGAACCGGGCGCAACTGAATTATCCACCGATGCAATGGGTGACGCATTATTAGAAAAATTGATGAGAATGTCAGAGGCATAAACTTTGTACATGATTTTTAGCTTCCTATTACGATCAATAATAATCTTTCGTCATACAATAGTTTTATTTTTCACTGCCGCGCGAAAAAATGCGGGGAAGGAAACAAAAAATGGGTTATAAAATAGCTGTGGTGGGTGCGACCGGAAATGTAGGCCGGGAAATTCTCAAGATCCTGGCAGAGAGAGGATTTCCAGTTGATGAGGTTGTAGCCCTTGCTTCAGAACGGTCTGCAGGCAAGCAGGTGTCATTTGGTGATGAAGCTATTCTTGATGTACAGGATTTGGCGAAGTTCAATTTCAAGGGTACTGACATCGTTCTTTCCTCCCCTGGCGCAAGGGTGTCCGCCGAATTTGCGCCTAAGGCGGCGAAAGCAGGGGCGGTTGTAATTGATAACACCTCGCAATTTAGAATGGACCCCGACGTACCATTGATAGTGCCAGAAGTGAATGCGGCTGCAATCAATCTATATAAAAAACGGAATATTATCTCAAATCCAAATTGCTCGACAATTCAGATGGTAGTAGCGCTTAAGCCCTTACATGACGCATTCCATGTCCGACGCGTGGTCGTTGCCACTTATCAGTCGGTTTCAGGATCGGGTAAAAGCGCAATGGATGAACTATTTGAGCAGACTCGTAATATTTACGTAAATTCGGAAATAAAAAAAGAACACTTCACGAAGCAGATAGCATTCAATGCAATTCCCCATATCGATTCTTTTCTTGATGATGGTTCCACGAAAGAAGAGTGGAAGATGGCGGCCGAAACTAAGAAAATTATTGACCCCGATATCAAAGTGATAGCGAGTTGCGTGCGTGTGCCTATTTTTGTTGGGCACGGTGAGGCTGTAAATGTGGAATTTGATAATGATGTTTCTGAAGCCGAAGCACGTGATGTGCTTCGTAAGGCGCCCGGTGTGCTCGTCGTTGATGATCGAGAGAATGGAGGCTATGTAACACCACTTGAAAGTGCTGGTGAGGATGCGGTCTATGTCAGCCGCCTTCGCGATGATTCAACGGTGGAAAACGGTCTCGCATTTTGGTTGGTTGCGGATAACTTACGGAAAGGAGCTGCGTTGAACACGGTCCAGATTGCCGAGGTTCTGATAAACAAATTCATGTAATGTAGCGGTAGAAGATTGTAATGTCAAAATACTAAGCAAGCTTATTAAATTATTACCTCAGCCGCTCTGGCGCAAAGATTTCCGGTGGATCCAGGATTATTTTTTGAACAGAAACCAATGATAATGTTTCACTTCGGGTTTTTTTTGCGTTTTTTAATGCTGCATAAACGCCCGCCACGGCACCTGACACCGCCATCAGGTGGTTTCCGCTCCGGATATAATGCCCAGTAAAAAGCGCGCTTAGTAAATCGCCTGCGCCGTGCGATTGTATCTCAACCTTAGGTGTTGTGATTTGCCACGTTTCGTCTTTGAAAGATATCAAGGTCGCAAGTTTTGAGTTGTCTGGTGCCTCGACACCCGTAATCACTATTGTGTCCGGGCCCTGGTTTCTCAAGGTTTGGATGGCTTGCAATGCTGTACTGACGTTTGTTACGGAGATACCCGTCAATAAGCTTGCCTCGAATGCATTGGGAAGCGCTATATCAGTTAAACTCATAGCTCTATTTTTGTAGAAACTAACAATATCTCCAGGGACATAGATTCTACCGTTATCACCCATCACAGGATCACAAATAAATAAAGCGCGCTTATTTTCTTCTCTTGATTTAACAACCGCATGTACCAATGCGGGTCCATTCTCCGCATTACCCAAATACCCACCAAGTACTGCGACGCATTTATTTAAAAGTCCTTGCGAGTGTATTCCGTTAAACAAATCTAAAATTTGCCCAGGAGTGCTGGTTTGACCGGTAGGTGGACAAATAGCTGGGTGGTTTGACAAAATGACTGTGTCTAAAGCCCAGACTTCGAAGCCAAGTCTTTGCAGTGGTAAACGCGCCGCTGCATTTCCGACATAACCGGTTATGACATTGGACTGGATAGATAAAATTGCCAATTTTTCCTCTTTACGCGATGTTTTTTTGGTCGCATTGTTGTTATTTGAAAACTTATATGCCAATCCAGTAAGCTGAAAGTTTCCATGGACCAGAAGTTACTTCCTCAACTGCCGGAGTCCAGCGATGGTAACCTGTTATTGGCATCATGCCAGAAAAATCGCGATGGAACAGATCGTTTCGTCATGGTGTTGCCCTCTGACTATGCTAAAGACCCGGGGTTAGCTCTTCTTGCTCGTTGCGAGGCCTTCTACGGTGGATATGAGTATCCATACCGCAGTTTTTTGGATCGTCATCTCGTGTCGGGTGATTTGTTTATTGATGTCGGGGCCCATTTCGGAATTTACTCTTTATCTGCTGCCAGCGCTCCATGTGGCGATGTCAATGTTGTAGCTATAGAACCTGACCCTCGTAATTCGCGTGTACTAAAATTATGGGCAGAACTAAATCAGCGTTACGAGCAGATCGAGATTATTGAAGCTGCTTGTGGCGTGGATGCTGGCTTCACAAAACTTTGGTCATTTTCGACAATGGGGCATCAAACAGGAGCCCTGCGTCCTAAAGAGGCTCAGCCTACCTCAGGAGAGGATATTAAAATGATCTCGGTGGATAAGCTTATTGCTGCGCGCGAGGGGCTGCCTGCGATGAGGACATTCATAAAAATTGATGTTGAGGGCGGTGAACCAGGAGTTTTGGATGGAGCAGATGAGACACTAAAATCCGGAAGAGTTGCGGCGGTAATTTTCGAAAAGTCAACAGCGTATGGAAAGCGAGATTCCCTAAAGGAGTTTCACAGGGTTTCGGAACGCCTTTTGGAACTTGGCTTTCGTCTTTTTTGGTTTCCACACATTCACATGCCCGGAGTTTTAATGCCTTGGATCTCGGGTGACGAGACTGGTAATATTCTAGCCATTGCCCCATCGTTAATCGAGGCTGTTGAGGCAGACCCAGTATATGATGGCTATTTTAAGCCGTACCCACCACCACCACCGTCTTTATCGAACGTTGAAGAGCGACTTTACGATCGAAATGCTCGTGCCAAGTTTACGAAAAGGATTATAAAGGCGAAGGCAACTGATGGATGGCGTTGGTGCCGACCTCCAAATTTAGTGCAGGGCGCGGAAATGCGCGCTTCTATGGTTATGCCCTATTTGTTGCGGACAGGGACTCTGATTGATGTTGGTGCTGGCACCATGGAACTGTTTCGTAAGATTCCGATAGCTGTGAAATACACGCCTCTCGATATCGTAAGATTTTCAAAGAATACTGTTATTGCAGATCTTAATCAAAACCAATTTCCAATAGGGCGTTGGGATATGGCAACTTTGCTTGGGGTGCTTGAATATATTCACGATGTTGACCGCTTGTTCGAGAGGCTGAGATCATCTTCGGGACGACTTTACATTGTATATCACTGCGTGCCTGCGGGGGTAAGTCGTGATCACGAAGATCGAAGAGCTTCTGGGTATGTGAATGACCACTCAGAAAAAGAACTTGTTGCTAAATTGATAAGCGCAAGCTGGGAAATCACAGAGAGAAAGAATATTGACGGACTTTTACTTATATGTGCGCGTTGATAGGATGATTCAGTGTATTTTTGTGGTTGGACGATGTACATATTATAGCACAACAACTTTCGAAACTTGTGAGTGTTACTGGATTTAACAATGTAACGTTCGGTCTTTCTTTATTTAAAAAAGGCGTCGGCAATACGACAGGAGTTGGTGGGACCACCGTGTCGCATTAGCACCTGTGCGGTGCTGCCGACGCCTATGAAGCCGTAAGGCTCCCCGCACGAGGTCAGTGAGGTAATACCTGAGCTTAGACAACAGGCGCCCTGGCGACGACGCTGCCATTATGCTCAAAAGTACTTCCGATATTCTTTCGCGAACAAAAATCCTTTCCGCGCAACTTTTCTGTCATAGACAGATTTGCTGTGAACACCGCAGCTACCCTTCTCAAGCTTTATCAAGATGTTCCGACACCGCTTGAGCCCTAAACCTGGTTCGTACCGAGCGCGTAGCAGGTCTTATAACACTTTCACGCTTACTTCTGTACGATCTCAAATTCAGCACTAGTACATGCTACCTAAAGGGTGACTGTGGAACATTCGAATGTCTAGCGTAAACAAAACGCGTTTTGAACTTTGTTGTGAATAACCCTTTCGCTTACGCACAGAAGATACACAACTTATCCCCCAAATTTTCAACAACCTAAAATATCTCCCTATAAACGGCATGGGATCGGTTCGTTAGTGTGTGCACAACAGCTGGAGTTTGACCGACTGAATGAAACAAATTTCCTCTCGCTACAACCGAAAACTACGTATCGGAACCATAAGTTGACTTGGGACTTGAAAGGTGTCTAATGAACGCCCAGATTAGAAAAAAGCCCTTTTTTTTGACTTTCTTTCTCCAATTTGCGTATTTGTGTTGTTTTGGTTCGAATAAAGTTATGATTAAAGAGTACAAATGTTGTTTTGAGTTTTGAGGATTTGATAATGGCGTCAACTGGCAGGCCTCTTTCTCCACATCTGCAGATTTACCGGTGGCAATGGACGATGGCTTTGTCAATACTCCATAGGGCCACCGGCATTGCGCTGATTGCCGGAAGCTTTTTTTTGGTAGCTTGGTTGGTCGCTCTTGCCGGAGGCGTTGATGGATATATACTGTTACGTAATTTCCTCACTTCTATACCCGGATATGTGATGCTGATTGGTTGGACATGGTCGTTATTTTACCATCTGGCAAACGGGATCAGACATTTGGTTTGGGATGCTGGTCTCGGGTATGATTTGCCGATCGCGCGGGCGTCAGGCTATGCTGTATTTACACTCTCTGTGGTCCTAACAGGTGGGTTTTGGTACGGTTTATATATTCTGGTGTTTTGAAGGAAATATGATGGGTTTACAACATCCGATTGGTAGAGTGCGCGGTCTAGGTAGTGCGAAGTCAGGGTCACATCATTGGTGGTCGCAGCGCATAACCGCAATAGCTCTTGTGCCTCTCACACTTTGGTTTGTGTATTCTGCATTGACGCTTGCCGGAAGTGACTACGACGCCGGAGTTAAATGGCTGGCACAACCAACCAACGGCATTTTTATGGTTTTGTTAGTTATTGCAACGTTTCATCATCTGCAGCTGGGTTTGCAGGTAGTGATAGAAGATTATGTTCATCACGAAGCAGTGAAACTAACGGCGTTAGTCATAATGAAATTGTCAAGCATAGGTCTTGCCGTTGCCGCTACTTTCTCAATTATAAAAGTTTCCTTTGGGGGATAAAATCATGGGCGAAGCATATCCAATTATTGATCATGAATACGACGTCGTTGTAGTCGGCGCTGGTGGTGCAGGATTGCGAGCAACAGTTGGGCTTGCGGAGGCAGGGCTGAAAACTGCTTGCATATCAAAGGTATTCCCCACCCGCAGTCACACGGTGGCAGCGCAAGGAGGCATGTCGGCCTCTTTGGGAAATATGGGAGATGATGATTGGCGCTGGCACATGTATGATACTGTGAAGGGTGGAGATTGGCTTGGAGATCAAGATTCCATAGAATACATGTGTCGTGAGGCGGTACCCGCAGTAATCGAGCTTGAACACTACGGTGTGCCGTTTAGCAGGACTGAAGAGGGAAAAATTTATCAACGTCCTTTTGGCGGCATGACAACAAATTACGGCGATGGCACTGCACATCGCACTTGTGCGGCAGCGGACCGTACTGGGCATGCCATTTTACACACGCTTTATCAACAGTCTCTCAAACATTCGGTTGAGTTTTTTATCGAATATTTCGCGCTGGATTTAATCAGAAATGATGATGACGAAATCGCTGGTGTGATGGCATGGAATTTAGATGATGGATCGATCCATAGGTTCAAGGCCAAAATGGTGATTCTTGCAACAGGCGGTTACGGCAAAGCTTATTTCTCTGCAACATGTGCTCACACTTGTACAGGTGATGGAGGAGGAATGGTTTTACGTGCAGGGTTGCCATTGCAAGATCCGGAGTTCGTGCAATTTCATCCAACCGGCATATATGGTGCTGGGTGTTTAATCACCGAAGGAGTGCGCGGTGAGGGTGGTTATGTAACAAATTCCGAGGGTGAAAGATTTATGGAGCGTTACGCTCCTTCAGCAAAGGATCTCGCTAGCCGGGATGTGGTTAGCCGTTCGATGACGATTGAAATAAGAGAGGGGCGCGGTGTAGGTGCAGAAGGCGATCACATCCACCTGCACATAGAGCATCTTGACCCAAACGTGATAGAAGAACGCTTGCCGGGCATATCGGAAACCGCAAGAGTATTTGCCGGGGTTGACGTTAATAAAGAGCCTATCCCAATAATTCCGACTTGCCACTATAATATGGGGGGTATTCCAACGAATTACTACGGTGAAGCGCTAACGGTAAATGGGAAAGAAAGCGTCGTCCCGGGCTTAATGTCGATAGGTGAAGCCGCTTGCGTTTCAGTGCACGGCGCCAATAGGCTTGGGTCAAACTCACTACTGGATCTTGTTGTGTTCGGGAAGGCTGCGGCGAAGCGCTGTGCCGAGACTGTGGATTCTGAATCTTCACACAAACAATTGAGGTCAGATGCTGGTGACGAGGCTTTGGCTCGCCTAGATAAATTTCGTCACGCAAATGGCGAAACCCCCACAGCTGCATTGCGTCTTGAAATGCAGCGTATAATGCAGGGAAATTGCGCAGTATTCCGAACAGGAGAGGTCCTCGACGAGGGTGTCAAATTAATGAAAGAGGCCTGGTCGAAACGAGACGACATAAGTGTTAGTGATACGTCGATGGTTTGGAACTCAGACCTGGTCGAAACACTAGAGTTGGACAATCTTTTGGGTCAATCAATGGTTTCAATGACATCAGCAGCCGAACGAAAGGAAAGTCGTGGGGCGCATGCACGAGAAGATTTCCCTGATCGCGATGACGAGAATTGGATGAAGCATACTCTGGCATGGTGCGACGAAGAGGGTAATGTCAAACTTGATTATCGTTCCGTAGTTATGCAAACGATGACTAACGAGGTTCAGTCATTCCCGCCAAAAGCGAGAGTGTATTGATCGTCTCGCACCATCCGCACGACTGGAAAATAGTAATTTAGCAAAGGGAAAAGAGACGAGAAATGGCGCAATTCACTTTGCCCGCTAACTCAAAAGTAGGTACGGGTAAAACATTTCCGGCACCTGCTGGGGCAAAAAATCTCAAGACATTCAAGATCTATCGATGGGATGGAGACAGCGGAGAGAATCCTCGTGTCGACACCTTTGAGGTCGATTTAGATGATTGCGGTCCAATGGTATTGGACGCGCTCATTAAAATTAAAAATGAGATCGACTCAACAGTTACCTTTCGACGATCCTGCCGCGAAGGTGTTTGCGGATCGTGCGCAATGAATATTGACGGCACAAACTCGCTTGCATGCACTAAGTACATTTCAGATGTGGGCGGAGCTGTTAAAATATATCCTTTGCCGCACATGCCGGTGGTGAAAGACTTAGTTCCAGATTTAAGCACAGCCTACGCGCAACTAGCGTCTATTGAGCCTTGGATGAAGAACCAATCTCCGGCTCCGGCGAGGGAAAGGTTACAATCACCGGAAGAGCGCCGCAAGTTAGATGGGTTATATGAATGCATCTTGTGTTTCTGCTGCTCTACGTCGTGCCCCTCATACTGGTGGAACGGCGATAGATACCTTGGGCCAGCCATCCTTTTACAGGCGTATCGTTGGATAATTGATAGTCGCGATGAGGATACGGGTGAACGGCTGGATCAACTTGAGGATCCCTTTCGGCTCTATCGTTGTCATACCATCATGAATTGCACTAAAACATGCCCTAAGGGCTTAAATCCAGCAGGGGCAATTGGTGAGATAAAAAAACTCATGTTGGCTCGGCAATAATTAATATTTTTCCATAGACTTACTGGAGAACCTTAACAATGCTCCATAATAGAAGGCTCGTTTTGTTGTGGTGTGCGGGGGTTTTTCTGTCCCTTTCGTGGGGAGGGCTGGCAAACGAATTCGAGGCCGGAAAAAAAGCTTTAGATCAAAAAGACTATTTGAATGCGGTTAAATCCTTTCGTGCTGGTGTGGCAAAGGGCGACAAGCTGGCGCCTAATGCGTTGGGCGAGTTATATGTGTTGGGATTGGGCGTCGACAAAGATAAGGGGATCGCTTGCCGATTGTTCCACAAAGGCGCGGAGAGAGGAGACGCTGCCGCGCAACATAATTATGGTATTTGCATGGCCAAGGGTAAAGCTGGTGAGCCGAATTATGGTAAGGCGTTTAAATGGCTCTCAGCTGCTATGAATCAAGGTTATAAACCCGCTTTCTGCGAGTTGGGTAATTTGTATATTTTGGGGAATGGTACAAATAAAAACACAAAACGTGGATTCAATCTTTGTCTAAAAGGAGCAAAGTCTGGTGAGACTAAAGCCGCTTCTCGTGTAGGTGAGCTTTATTTTGGTGGCGTCGGCACAAAAAAAAATATGAAACAGGCTTATCGCTGGCTGAAAAAGGCTGGAGATAAGCAACATCCGTCTGCTGCATATAATTTGGGATTGATGTACCTCAAAGGAGAAGGGGTAACAAAGAGTGAAGACAAGGCCAGAAGATGGTTTACAGTTTCCGCCTTACAAAGGCATGTAATTGCATACGTGCCAGCGGCTACACTCTACAGGAATAAGGTGATGGATCTGTTGGATCGGGAAGACATTGATGAACGGTCTACTCGTTGGGCAATATTTTTCCTTACACTGGCTCACAGCATCCAAACAGGGCCAAAACAAAAGGCAGCTTACGCCAAGCTCATAGATCTTTTCTCAGAGTTGTCGCCGCGGGCGCGTCGCTTAGCTGACCAAGATTTGGCTAAATGGAATGCGAACAAAATATAGCGAAGATTTATATAATTTTTAAAATCAGGCGCGTACGCTAAATAGACTTCGTGAAACGCATTTTATTCCTGTTGACCAGGTATTCGAGGTTTATTTACTTTCTATTAATCGCAGCCAAATATTTTTTGTGGTGAGCTGAACAAACGCACTGCCAACGTTATAAGCTATATCTGCAGATCCGATTACCGCTAAGACCTGTACAGTTTCACAAAAGCTTTTTTAGCCTCCTCGGGTGCATTATTAGCTAACAACTTATCTGCTGCTCGCTTCCTTAGTCTAAAAGCATAGGGGTCGGGCTGCAGCGAAAAGTAATCTGACACGCCTAATTCCCGAGCAGCATGCAATGGCCAGTCGCTATGATACATTAACTCGCGGGACATTCCTATCAGGTCAGCTTTTCCGCTCCTCAAAATGTCTTCAGCTTGTTCAGGTTTAGTTATCGAACCGACCACCATGACTAATGCATCGACCTCATGTTTAAATCCTTCGGAAAACCCTACATGGTAACCTTGTACTCTTGGAACGTTGGGCAAATTGCCGTCGCCTGTAATGCCACCAGAGGAAATATCTATAATATCAACGCCTCTTTCCTCAAGGGCTCGTGCAAAAACCTTTGATTCTGAAAAACCCCAAGCTCCGCCTTTGCCGTCAACTGCCGATAGTCGAAATGATAGCGGTAGATTTTTGGGGAGAGCTTCCCTGACGATTTCGGCAACTTCAAGAGGAAAGCGCATACGGCCTTGGAGGTCACCGCCATACGAATCTGTTCGGAAATTACTTGTCGGGGACAAAAACTGATGCAAAAGGTAACCGTGTGCACCATGGATTTCAATAATTTCAAAGCCCGCATCGACCGATCTTTTTACTGCCTCCCGAAAGCATCCTTGGACAATAGAAATATCACCTGAATCCATTTCTTTTGGCAAAAAGCGGCGTTTCACCGAATTCAATGCGCTTGGTGCAAGCCCTTGCCATGGAGGCATCCCGTTTTTTACGTCGTCGTCAGTCAGTGCGGCAAACTGTTCCATAGGACCCCGGCATGAAGCTTTTGATCCGGTATGCCCCAGCTGAATTGCTGGCACTGCTCCGAGAGATTTTATAAACTCATTTATCCGGCGATAACCGGCTATATGACAATCATCCCATATGCCAGCGCATTGATAAGATTTGCGCCCGCGTGTTTCAACTGCCGTCTCCTCTCCATAGATTATACCTGCGCCGCCGAAGGCATAGCGTCCAAGATGGACTAAGTTCCAGTCATTAGGCATTCCCTCATTTGAGACATATTGGCACATTGGAGAGACTACAATGCGGTTTTTAGCTTTTATTCCACGAATCTCTATGGGTTCAAACAACAGTGGTTTAGTTGTATTGTCTTGCATTTGTCTTACCCCTCTTTCGGCGTAGCTAGATTAGGGTTGAGAAGGTTTTTTTAATTCCAGGGGTACAACATATGACTCAATGGATTGGTGTGCAGCATAACGGCGAATATCGATTTGGGAAGCTTGTTAAAGATACGGTTGTTCTTTGCACGGGTAGTATGTTCGACTCCCCAGAAGAGACTGATGAGACTTTTCCATTTAGCAATGCAGTGCTCGACATACCTTGCTCCCCAACAAAAGTGGTAGCTCTTTGGAATAATTCGCGCGGGGTCGCTGTGAAGCAGGGATTAGAGCAGCCGGATGATCCCTTGGTGTTCATAAAAACTTCCAATACATATTTGCCAAGTGGCGGGGTAATTAGGAAACCAAATAACTATGATGGCCGTGTGATTTTTGAAGCAGAACTCGGTATTGTCATTGGGCGTGAGGTGTATAACGCATCTCAGATTGAGGCAGCAGAAGCAATATTTGGATATACTTGCATCAATGATGTCACAGCGACGCAAATAATAGGCGAAAATGATAATTTTGCCCAATGGACACGCGCTAAAAATTTTAACACCTTTACACCTATGGGCCCTATAGTTTCAAGCGATGTCAATTTGGCTGATGTGAATATTCGTGCTGAGCTCAACGGTCGCGAACGGCAGAACTATCCTTTGAGTGATCTCTTTTTCGGGCCCAAACGATTAGTTCACTTAATTTCGTCATTTATGACTCTTTATCCCGGCGACATTATCTCCTGCGGCACTGGGTTAGGCGCATTGCCAATGCGCTCCGGGATGCAGATTGATGTGAAAATTGACGGCATTGGTACGCTGTCAAATACCTTTTGTAACTGAGCGCTGAGTTTGGATGGCAATGACTGAAACTAAAAGTGAGGCTTCAAATCTAGTTGGTAAAAAAAGTGACCCCCGCCAAGAATATGAGAGTCGCAAGAAAATTGGAACATTGAAGCCAGATGAATTGCAAGAGCAAGCTGTTGAAAAACTTCAACATTTGTACGGCTTACTTTATGATTATGAGGCTAAGCCTGCCATGGCTGGCTGGAGGGCTTGGTTTCGATTCGGGGAAAAACACCATAAAAGCCCCCAGGGCCTATATATTTTTGGGCCAGTCGGGCGTGGAAAATCCATGCTGACCGATTTATTTTTTGAATGTGCACCGGTCAAATGCAAACGGCGTATCCATTTCCATGAATTTATGATTGAGGTTCATGATGCCGCTCATGCGTGGCGGAGAAGTAAAGTTTCGAAAAGGGGTCGGGACCCGCTTCTGCAAATTGCAAAGTCCATTGCGTCTGAAGCATCGCTGTTATGTTTTGACGAATTCCACGTTACCAATGTGGCAGATGCGATGATCCTAGGCAGGCTCTTTGAAAACCTTTTTGAACTTGGGGTAGTTATAGTCCTTACATCAAACTTCGAGCCAGATTTACTCTACAAAGATGGACTACAGCGGGAGAGGTTCCTGCCTTGTATCGAGTTATTGAAGCAGCGCCTTGATCCTATCGAGTTAAATTCGCCGATCGATTATCGGCTTGCGCGCCTTAAACAGATGAAGGTATTTCATTTTCCCCTTGGTCCGGCATCAACCCAAGCGTTGGAAAAATCTTTTTTTGACCTGACGGAAGGCGCTCTTTCGAGCCCTGAGATCGTGAGTGTTAAAGGTCGTGATATTAAAGTAAATCGTGCTGCGCGGGGTGTAGCGTGGTTTGGTTTTGACCAGCTCTGCGGTGAGCCGCGTGGGGCAGAAGATTATTTGAATTTGGGGAAGAGGTTCCACACAATAATACTGGATGGTGTCCCGCATCTGACCGAGGAGACGCGCAATGAGGCTAAACGGTTTATCACGCTGATCGATACGCTGTATGAGTTAAGGGTTAATCTCGTTATGGCAGCTTCAACGGCACCACATGATATTTATAAAGGCGCCACTCACGCTTTTGAATTCGAACGCACACTTAGCCGTTTAATGGAGATGCAGGCTGATGACTATATAGACACAGCACACCAGGGTGCCGCAGGCTAAACTTGCTCTACTTCAGCAAAGGCGGTAGGACATAAAGGAAATGGTCAATAAGCGCCTAAATAATAGTGGATGTTAGCAATATAGGGAAGTTTCGTATGGCACGTAATAAAATTTCATTGGTAGGCTCCGGGCAAATTGGTGGCACGTTGGCTTTATTGGCTGGCTTAAAGAATTTGGGAGATGTTGTGCTTTTCGACATCGCTAAAGGAGTGCCTCAAGGCAAAGGGCTAGACATCGCTCAAGCTTCCACGATTGAAGGCTTTGACTCAAAAGTAACTGGGGCCAATAGTTACGCTGCCTTAAAAGGTTCGGATGTGGTTATCGTAACCGCTGGCGTACCTCGCAAGCCTGGGATGAGCCGAGATGATTTGCTGGGAATTAACAATTCTGTAATGCATGCTGTTGGGGAGGGAATTAAAAAATACTGTCCTAAGGCCTTTGTCATCTGCATCACAAACCCCCTAGATGTTATGGTGCACCAGTTACGGAAGGCCTGCGGTCTGCCTTTTAACAGAGTTGTTGGCATGGCTGGCGTACTCGACTCCGCGCGATTGCGTTTATTTTTAGCCCAGGAATTTGATGTTTCAGTTGAAGACGTTACGGCCTTTGTTTTGGGTGGTCATGGAGACTCAATGGTTCCCCTGGTGCGCTACTCAACCGTGGCGGGGATCCCGGTCCCGGATTTAATTAAAATGGGGTGGACGACTAAGAAGAAGATAGACGCCATTGTCGATCGGACAGCTAATGGGGGCGGCGAGATTGTACAACTTCTTGGAACAGGGTCGGCTTTTTACGCGCCAGCTTCATCTGCTATTGCCATGGCAGAGTCATACATCCTTGATAAAAAACGTGTCCTGCCCTGCGCTGCTTATGTTAAGGGCTCTTATGAGCTTGATGGGCTATACGTTGGAGTCCCAGTGGTGATCGGGTCAAAAGGTGTCGAGCGCATTATTGATATCAAGCTCAATGCAGATGAACGCAAAAAATTTCGCCGTTCAGTCAATTCGGTAAAAGGCCTGATAAAAGAAGTTGAGAGAATCGAAAAGAATACAAAGAAATGATGTTTTTCGATCTGCGATATCCGATGAAATGAAATCCTGCACAACGACGATCTAGTGCATGACTATGTTGTTTCCTTGAATGGCGATGTTTTAAGGTTAAGTTATTGTCGCGAGTACATTAATCACTTTTATGAAAGATCCTAGAACGATTGGTTAGAACCTCGTTTGACTAACTGTTGGTGGTCGATAATAGTAATTTCGGATAAGGGGTTGGGATTTATGAACATCCATGAATATCAGGCCAAAGGCCTTCTGAAAAAATTTGGTGTGCCAGTTCCAGAAGGGGCTGCGGCATTCACAATTGATGAAGTAGAGAAAGTTATTGATAGGCTTGGAGGGCCGGTTTGGGTTGTGAAGGCGCAAATTCATGCGGGTGGGCGTGGAGCTGGCTCCTTCAAAGAAAAACCAGAGATTGGCGGAGTAAGGCTTGCCAAATCAAAAGAGGAAGCCGTTGGACATGCTAAAGCAATGCTTGGCAACACTCTAGTCACTAAGCAAACCGGGCAGTCTGGTAAGGAGGTGCGTCGAATTTACATAGAGGATGGATGCGCAATAGGTAGCGAGCTTTACCTAGCAATACTAACTGATCGGGCAACTAGCCAAGTTACTGTGGTTGCATCTACAGAAGGCGGTATGGAAATAGAAGAAGTTGCAGAAAAGACGCCTGAAAAAATTACTCGGGTTGCTATCGATCCATTGATCGGCATGACAGGATTCTCCGCCCGTCGCATCGCCTCTGGCCTTGGTTTAGAAGGCAGCAATCTATCTTCAGGCATTAAGTTGCTAAAGACCCTTTACAGAACGTATTGCGAGCTCGATGCCACTCTTCTCGAAATTAACCCCTTAGTTGTCACACAAGCGGACGATTTGGTAGTGCTTGATGCTAAAATGAATTTTGATGATAATGCACTATTTCGTCATCCTGAAATCGAAAAAATGCGCGATGAAGCCGAGGAGGACCCGTCCGAGATTGAGGCTGCTAGCTATGATCTCAACTATGTTAAATTGGATGGCACAATAGGTTGCATGGTTAATGGGGCAGGGTTAGCCATGGCTACGATGGATATAATCAAGCTTTACGGTCAAGAGCCTGCTAATTTTTTAGATGTTGGTGGAAGTGCAACAACAGAAAAGGTGACTGCCGCTTTCAAAATAATTTTATCTGACGAAAATGTAAAAGGCATCTTAGTTAACATTTTTGGCGGGATCATGCGGTGCGATATAATAGCTGAAGGCGTTGTAGAGGCGGCAAAAGAGGTTAATCTTTCCGTGCCATTAGTTGTGCGTTTGGAGGGTACCAATGTAGGCGAGGGCAAGAAAATATTGGCAGATTCGGGTCTAACCATAATTTCCGGAGAAGATCTTGGTGATGCCGCGAAGAAAATTGTAGAAGCGGTGAGGGGTTAGATACGATGGCGGTTTTGGTTGACAAAAATACGAGGTTGATTTGTCAGGGTATTACTGGATTGCAGGGCAATTTTCATACGGAGCAAGCAATAAGTTACGGGACGCAAATGGTTGGCGGTGTTACTCCAGGGAAAGGAGGAACAACTCATCTTGATCTTCCCGTTTTTGATACTGTGAAAGATGCTGTTGACCGAACCGGCGCCACAGCGTCCGTAATCTACGTCCCACCCCCATTTGCTGCCGAGGCCATATTAGAGGGGATCGATGCAGAGTTGCCTTTGATAGTGTGTATAACTGAGGGGATACCTGTTCGAGACATGGTGGTAGTCAAACGGGCCCTCAAAACTAGTCATACTCGATTGATTGGGCCAAATTGTCCGGGAGTAATTACTCCAAATGAATGCAAGATTGGCATCATGCCGGGGCATATCCACCAGCGTGGGAAAATAGGGATAGTCTCGCGCTCCGGCACCCTAACCTATGAAGCGGTGGCACAAACAACGGCAGCTGGGCTCGGTCAGAGTACGTGTATAGGCATAGGCGGTGATCCTATAAATGGTACGGATTTTGTTGACTGTTTAGAATGGTTTGTTGCCGATAATGAGACAGAGGGTATTATAATGATTGGTGAGATTGGCGGAGATGCGGAGGCAAAAGGGGCCGAATTCCTAAAAGCGTCCGGCACCAGAAAACCAGTAACTGGGTTCATAGCGGGGCGTACTGCTCCACCGGGTCGGCGGATGGGTCATGCGGGAGCGGTAATTTCCGGTGGTAAGGACACTGCTGAGCACAAGATTGATGCTCTCAAATCTGCCGGAATTCATGTTGCTGAAAGTCCATCCGAGCTGGGTAGTACGATGCTGAAATCAATGGGCTCAGGTTAACTGCGAGTGCAAAATTAATCTTTGAAAAGGAGCGCGCGTCATGGTGCAGTATTCTGGTGAGACCTCCTTCTTGTTTGGCGCAAATGAGACCTACATTGCTGAGATGTATGATAGATATCTGAACAATCCTGATTCTATTGACGCCGGATGGTCTGCTTACTTTGATAATTTAGAGGAACTTGAGAAATCTGTTGTAAATGACTTGAACGGCCCAAGTTGGGCTCCACGGAAGACATCGGTTTTAGGGCAGAATGAAGCATCATTATCAGCGGTCAATCCTGTATTAGGCACCTCCAAAGAGAAGTTGCCACCTAACTCACTTATGTCTCAAATGGGGAGGGGTGTGGACAGTGCTGACAAAATTCGGCAGGCAACTCAGGACTCAATTCGTGCACTGATGCTTATCAGAGCCTACAGAGTGCGGGGTCACTTAGAAGCAGACTTAGATCCCTTGAGACTTCAAAAACCATCGCCACATTCAGAGCTAGATCCTGAAAGCTACGGTTTCAGTGAAAGCGATATGGATAGACCTATCTTTATCAATTACGTGCTTGGACTGGAATCGGCTACGCTCCGAGATATTGTTAAAATTCTTCGGGAGACTTATTGTGGCTCAATCGGCGTTGAGTTTATGCACAAAACAGAACCGGATGAGAAAAGCTGGATTCAAGAGCGAATTGAGGGTGCCCGGAACCAAACGAAATTCACTAAGCTTGGCAAGCGCACTATCTTGGAACGCCTAACAGAGGCTGAACTTTTTGAGCAGTTTATCGATCGGAAGCACAAGGGTGCGAAACGGTTTGGGCTCGATGGGGGCGAAACTACAGTTCCAATGCTCGAGCAGATGCTCAAACGTGGCGGCCAGTTAGGAATCGAGGAAATTGTGATAGGAATGCCGCATCGTGGGCGCCTTAATGTTCTTGCAAATGTCATGGGCAAGCCTTACCGAGCAATCTTTTCTGAGTTTCAAGGCCAACCAGCGGCTCCCGAGGATGTCCAAGGTTCAGGAGATGTAAAGTATCACCTTGGAACATCAACAGAACGGGAGTTTGATGGCAACGTCGTAAGGCTCTCCCTTAATCCGAACCCGAGTCATCTCGAGGCGGTGAATACGGTTGTGTTGGGGCGTGTAAGAGCAAAGCAATTACAACGCGGTGATGAAGAGCGAGCAAAGGTAATGGCTGTCCTTATGCACGGGGATGCGGCGTTTGCTGGCCAGGGTATAGTTCCAGAGACATTTGCTCTATCTGATCTTGATGGGTACGAAACTGGCGGGACCATACATCTAATCGTCAATAATCAGATTGGCTTTACAACCATGCCATCGTTTTCTCGGTCTTCGCCCTATTGTTCAGATATGGCAAAAGCAGTTGGTGCCCCAATTTTCCACGTTAACGCGGATGATCCAGAGGCGTGCGTTCATGTGGCACGTCTTGCCACCGAATATCGGCAGCGTTTCAAGAAGGACGTAGTCATTGATCTTATTTGCTATCGGCGCCATGGGCATAATGAGGGTGATGAGCCTTCTTTTACTCAGCCGCAGATGTACAAGAAGATAGCAAGGCATGCGACTACGCGGACTATTTACGCTAAGCAACTCGAGAAAGAGAATGTAATTGAGAAGGGTGAAGCTGACGGTATTGTGGAGGCTTTCAATAAAGATCTTGATACTGAATTTGAAGCTGCACAATCTTTTAAGCCCAACAAAGCTAACTGGCTTGAAGGCAAGTGGTCGGGATTGGCAACTGCCTCAGGGGATGAGCGTCGTGGGAAAACAGGTGTGAACCTCGACCTTCTAAGAGAGGTTGGGTTTGCTATTTCGAAGGTTCCTCCTAACGTTAATGTTCATTCTAGGATCGTACGGCAATTAAAAGCGAAGAGAGCCATGATTGAGGCCGGTGAGGGCTTCGACTGGGCGACGGCTGAAGCACTTGCATTTGGGACGCTGCTCTGTGAGTCAACCCCGGTTCGACTCTCTGGTGAGGATTGCCAGCGAGGAACGTTTAGCCAGCGACATTCAGTATTAAATGATCAAGAAAGTGGTAACCGGTACGTGCCGTTGAATAACATCCATTTTGGTCAGGCGCCGTTTGAAGTCATTGATAGCCCACTTTCAGAGTTTGGCGTCCTTGGGTATGAGTATGGCTATAGTGTTTCAGAGCCTCATGCTCTCGTCTTATGGGAGGCGCAGTTTGGGGACTTTGCAAATGGTGCACAGGTTATTATAGATCAGTTTATTTCCTCTGGTGAATCTAAGTGGCTGCGGATGAGTGGCCTTGTACTTCTTCTCCCTCATGGTTATGAGGGGCAAGGGCCCGAACACAGCTCAGCTCGGCTTGAACGCTATTTGCAGCTATGCGGTGAAGATAATATTCAAGTAGCTAACTGTACTAACCCAGCTAATTATTTTCATATTCTGCGCAGACAGATTAGGCGTGAATTTCGCAAACCGCTCATTCTCATGACGCCTAAGTCTTTACTGCGCCATAAGCGTTGCATCTCTTCGATTCAAGAGTTTGGTCCCAAATCTACATTCCATCGTGTCCTTTGGGATCACGCACAGCATAGTGGGAAAATCTTTGATGATGAGTCTATCAAGCGTGTCGTAATCTGTTCTGGTAAGGTTTATTTTGACCTATTAGAAGAGCGTGACAAACGAGGTGCAATGGATACTTATCTTTTGCGGTTAGAACAGCTATATCCATTCCCAACTAGCGCGCTTCGTAATGAGCTTGCGAGGTTTAAGAACGCTCATGTTGTTTGGTGTCAGGAGGAACCAAAAAATATGGGAGCATGGTTTTTCATCAATGACCTGGTTGAAGAGTTAATGGTAGAGCTAGATATGAAGCAGAAGCGGCCAGTTTATGCGGGTCGTGCATCTGCGGCAGCGCCGGCTACGGGTCTTCTAAAGCGGCATTTGAAAGAACAGATTGATCTTGTTAATGCTGCGCTGACCTACGAGGAATAGAGTCGAAAAATAGGAATGGCGGCTAAGAGGAGTCGAAAATGGCAGTTGAGATAGTAGTGCCTACTTTAGGTGAGTCAGTTAATGAAGCCACGGTAGCCAAGTGGCTTAAAAATGTTGGAGATGCGGTCGGTGTAGACGAGCCTCTGGTTGAACTCGAAACAGATAAAGTGTCGCTAGAGGTGCCATCCCCTTCAGCAGGCACCTTAAGTAAAATCATTGCGGTTGATGGGGCAGAGGTTGCAGTTGGTTCCGTGCTTGGTAATTTAGACGAAGGCGCTCCTGAGTTGTCGCCAACCGCAGATTCGTCGGCTGGAGAAGATCAGCATCCGGTAGAAAAACCACAACCGCGAGTTCCAGGCCTTTCTCCCGCGGTGCGTAAGTTAGTTGAAGAAAACAAAATTGATCCACAACAGATTACTGCTACAGGAGCTAAAGGTAACATCACAAAAGGTGATGTGTTAGCGTTTCTCAAGATCCAGGATAGTAAACCACCCTCCGCTGTTCCGGCAGAAACGAATAAGCATAGTACGCCGCCACTAACATCCTGTGATCCTTCTGTTTTACCTCCACGGCCGGTGGACGAGCGCGGTGAGGAAAGAGTTCGCATGACTCGGTTGCGGCAGGTCATTGCTCGGCGGTTGAAAGAGGCCCAAAATAATGCAGCTATTTTGACCACTTACAACGAGTGCCGAATGGATAATCTTATGGCGCTTCGGTCGGAGTATCGTGATATTTTTGAGAAAAAGTATGGATCAAGACTGGGATTTCTATCTTTTTTTCTCAAGGCAGCCATAATTGCACTTAAAGAAATTCCTGCAGTAAATGCTGAAATCTACGGCGACGAGATTATTTACAAGAATTATTATGACGTGGGAGTTGCGGTGGGAACACCACAGGGTCTCGTAGTACCTATTGTTCGCGACGCTGACAAGTTAACTTTTGCGGAAATTGAAAGCACTATTGCCGACTTTGGTAGGCGAGCGCGGGACGGAAAGCTTACTATCCAAGAAATGACTGGTGGTACCTTTACAATATCAAATGGCGGAGTTTATGGCTCTCTCATGTCAATGCCTATCCTCAACCCACCCCAATCAGGAATTCTGGGCATGCATACGATTCAAAAACGACCGATCGTACGTGGCGATCAAATCGAAATTGCTTCGATGATGTACTTGGCACTGAGTTATGACCATCGCATTGTCGACGGTCGGGAGGCCGTAACTTTCTTAGTTCGTATGAAAGAAGTATTGGAAGACCCGCAAAGATTATTAATAGACGTATAACATTTTCTAATCGATTGATGAAAAAAGTGTTTGTTACAGCAAAAACCAAACATCATTATACGGTAATTTGGAATGGTATAAGAAGCGCACTAGGCGTACCTGGAATAGCAGTCTTCTCGTCAATGCTCGGTTTTGGAGCGCTTGCCGAGTCAAATGGGCTTGACTTGTCGGTTGCGGTTTTGGTGACGCTAGGTATTTGGGCATTGCCCGGACAGATTGTCCTAGTTGACTTGTATCCTTCGGGCAGTTTGACGGCGCTTTTTTTTGCAGTTCTCTTTGTCAACGCTAGATTTTTTCCTTTAGCACTGGCGACGCTACCGCTGGTGAAGGGGGCAGAGAATTTCCGTGTTCTTCATTTGTTATATGCGCATTTACTCTCAGTCATCAGCTGGAGCCATATGACAACGTGTGCACTGAAAATTGAGCAAAGTAAGCGGCCTGTCTATTTTGTTAGCTTCACTACAACGGTGCTTACATTAGCTGGAATTGCGACCATCGTTGGCTACATAGTTGCTGGTAAGGTACCATACCACTTTAACTCGGCACTTTTAATAATACCTACAATCTACCTACTAATGCTAGCGGCTAACGCGCGCACCCTTTTACCTATCGTTGCTGTGCTTATTGGTGGTGGTGCAGTAGTAGTAATAGATTGGAGTTTGCCGGGATGGGGCCTGGTATTGGGTGGATTTATGGGTGGCACACTTGCATTCTTGCTGGGTTTGCGTTTGGAGCGGCGTGGTGAATGATTTATCGCAATGGACTTTTTTCTTAGTTGCGGCCGTCGCAACACTATTGCCTCGTGCGCTAGGAGCTCTCGCCGCAGGCCGCGTGGACCCCACAAGCCGTATTTTTGAATGGATGACGTGCGTCGCATACGCTATGGCGTCGGGTCTTGCATTGCGTATGTTATTTTATCCTACTGGTGCCTTGGGAGAAACGTTGTTGTTCGACAGGCTCATTGCCGCAACCGTAGCTCTCGCAATTTTTTTTCTTATGAAGCGCCAGTTACTTTTTGGTTTTGCCTCTGGGGTTCTTGTTTTTTGGGCAATTGGATTTTTTCAGTTAAGCCAATTTGGTTGATTGGTTTAAACTCGGCCCTTACAAAAGACTTTAGCGACAGACAAGTTTTTTCGGAGATAGTCACCATGGACGGAAAAAGCACCTTCAGTTAATGTCGTTATAGGCACATTGGCCGAGGGAGTTCCATCTGGCTTAATGCTAATAAATCGTAAAAATTCATTAATTGTTTTTGGAGAGCTGGCGATGACCCTTCCACGCCGAATATTACCCGCTACCGTTACGCCTACGACTTGACCTTCCCGATCCAATACTGGTCCTCCGCTAATACCACCAAATGCACCTAGGCGCGGGGCCTGAAGTTTTACTGCCCAGGCAATAGCCGGTTCGGCAAAGCTTTGCCTACCAACCTTACGTAATTTCCGACGCCCGATGAGTTCTGACAGCAAGTCGCCGGGCTTGCCTTGTGGAAAACCAAAATGATGACCTGTCTGGCCGATAGTTAATGTCTTGGAAACGGGTTGGATCGCAATGGCAGGAGGTGTACGACTAGTCTGTAATACGGCAATATCCGCATTTGGATGAGCATATACTTTTTGAACCCAAAACCCTTTCTGCGCGTTTTGTGAAGAAAATATCCCGACTCGGACGCAGTTATCTACGACATGGCGTGCCGTTAACCAAAATCCTCCACTATTTACTGGAAAGGCTGTTCCTGTGGCATTTCCACCGCTAGTTCCCCAATGTACCGAAATTTCGGGATCACCTGGGGAAATATCAGGTAGTACCTTTTCGGGCTGGGCTTCCTTTATGGAACTGATAAATCCTGGTGCTCCCGTTTCCGGTGTTTCCATAAAAGGGCTCGGGCTGCGGTCTCGTGGAATATTTTCGCGCTCAATGAATAATCCGCCAATGCTCCAAACAAGAGCGGCAAAAATAAATGACAAGCCGGTTGGTAATCGCATTGCGTAACACCCTTAGCCGGCAACGCTGGCTGCTGCAATCAACCCGACAGCTAACTTGATGGCTGCGAGCAGGATGGCTGGCCCAATTTCGTTGGCCTCTACTCGTTGCGCTAAATCCCTCACAAGAAAATCTATCACTCTATAGGAAATCAACATAAGTATTAAGGTTACAAACCCCCAAATTACTATATCCCATAGGTTGAGGCTCGTTTTGAGCGAAGCAGCCAGGGGGATAGCAAATCCAACTATAGCTCCTCCTAGAGTAATGGCTGCAGCATTATTCTTATTCTTAATCAGCGATATTTCGTCAAATGGCGTAATACGAATATAAATTGATAACCCGGCGCCCAACATTAAAAATGTTACGCTGGAATGGAGCAAAAGAAACGGGAGTCCGGTCATTAAACTATCGAGAATGGCAGTCATGCTCTCTCCATCATGTTTCTAGGACGAATAGATCCTAGCCTATCCTAATGCGAACGGTCATTTGCCGCTAGCCTTGCTGTTGTTAATATTTTTGAAGGTGACAGAGCTGATTGTCGCAGATAGGGTAAAGGCAAATATTGATCTGACTGTCGATTTGATTACTCGAGGAGATAATATTGCTATGTCGGAAAAATACGATTTGGTTGTCATTGGCGGTGGTCCTGGCGGATATGTTGCTTCTATAAGAGCAGCCCAGCTCGGCATGAAAACGGCCTGCGTAGAAAAGCGCGGTACCTTAGGAGGCACTTGTTTGAACGTAGGATGTATTCCTTCCAAAGCGCTGCTCCAAAGCTCTGAAAAATATGCTGAGGCTTGCGGCGAGTTGGCTGATCATGGCGTTGATATCAAAGGTGCTGCCCTAAACCTTAAACAGATGATGGCACGGAAAGATCGGATTGTTAACGACCTAACCAAAGGCATAGAATATCTTTTTAAGAAGAATAAGGTTGATTACTTTAGTGGCCACGGTGCTTTTGCTGATGGCAAAAACGTAGAAGTGGCTTTGAATAAGGGTAAAGTGCAAATATTAGAGGCCGAAGCAATCTTAATTGCTACAGGATCGGAGTGCGCACCTCTGCCTGGAGTGACAGTTGATGAGAAACGCATTGTAAGTTCGACTGGAGCCCTATCGCTTTCTGGGGTGCCAAAGCATCTGGTGGTAATTGGTGCTGGGTATATAGGTCTCGAGATGGGTTCGGTTTGGCGCCGGCTTGGATCCGAAGTCACCGTTGTAGAATTTTTGGATAGGATTACACCCGGCATGGATGCTGAGGTGGCAAAACATTTTCAGCGTATTTTAACCAAGCAGGGCTTCAAGTTTTTATTAGGCACCAAGGTCTTGGGTGCAAGTACAAATAAGTCGACAGCTGTAGTAAGGTTGGCTTCCGTAAGCAAAAATGAGGAAAGTGAAATTAAATGCGACACTGTATTACTTTCCGTTGGGCGGCGGCCTTATACTGAAGGTCTTGGTCTAGAAAAGATTGGCATCGATCTTGACGCTAACGGGTTGATTGCGGTTGATGACTCATTTCAAACTGCAGTTTCCGGTGTCTACGCTATAGGCGATTGTATTCGAGGTGCCATGCTCGCTCATAAAGCTGAGGAGGAAGGTACGATTGTCGCCGAGATGTTAGCTGGGCAGGCTGGCCATATTGACTACAATGCCATCCCGGGAATTGTGTACACTTGGCCCGAAGTGGCATCGGTGGGGAAAACTGAAGAACAATTAAAGGAAGAGGGAGTATCATTCAACTCTGGAAAGTTTCCTTTCACGGCAAATAGCAGGGCCCGTTGTAATGATACCACTGAAGGGTTTGTAAAAATTCTTGCAGATTCGGAAACCGATCGCATCCTTGGTGCCCATATTATAGGTGCTGATGCAGGTACGATGATTGCTGAGTTGGTGGCTGTTATGGAATTTGGGGGCGCGGCAGAGGACGTGGCCCGGACTTGTCACGGGCATCCGACGTTGAACGAGGCAATTAAGGAGGCAGCCTTAGCCGTATCTAACAGGCAAATTCATGCATGAAGAGCGAACTAATATGTTCTACGAGTTTGTCTTCTGAAAATGGGCAAGTGTCTTCCGCGGCGGAACAGGTTGAAAGCTTTCTGGAACCGTCTGATAACATTGGCGGTAGGTTGGGGCTTTATTTCCCTCGGAATCGTAGGGATCTTATTACCTGTAATGCCGGGGATCATATTTTTAATTATTGGTGCGTACTTGCTTTCCCTCGAGTCTTTCTGGCTTGCAAATAAACTGGATAAGATAGCTCAGAAATATCCGAAATTCGCCAAAATCAATTGTAAAGCCCGCATCAGAGCGCGGCAGATTTTGTATCGCATATTAAACAGCAACTGAACTTGATTTTACATTTTATGGAGCCACGCATTCAGCCGTTGTGATTATCGTAAAAAGGAGTGAGGTTTATTTTAGCGGGAGGATTTATTTACCTACGGCGTGGGTGCGCATTATATTGTTGAAGGATATGCCCTTCATCAACTTCAGTATATATTTGTGTGGTTGATAGCGAAACATGCCCTAGAAGCTTCTGTATCGAACGAAGGTCTCCGCCGTTTGATAGTAAGTGGGTTGCAAAGCTGTGACGCAGTGCGTGTGGGGTAGCAGTATCAGGTAGGCCCAGTTGTTCTCGCAATACCTGCATTCTTTTTTGGATTATTCTCGGACTCAGTGCCCCCCCTCTGACACCCCGAAAAAGTGCTTCTTCTGGCATAAGATTGTGTGGGCAGCTTTTCAAATAAGACCGTACAGCAATCTGGATAACAGGTAGTATTGGCACTGTGCGTTCTTTGTTCCCTTTTCCCAAAATTGTCAAACTGTTGCCAATCGGCGCATCTTTTACCAATATTCCCAACGCCTCGCTAATTCGGAGGCCCGCGCCGTAGAGTAATAACAAGATGGCTGCATCACGCGTGGAGACCCAAGAATATCCCGTTTCATTTTTGATAGTTTCCACAGCATGTATTGCATTTTTTGCCATAATCGGTTTTGGCGTCCCGTGCGGAATTTTTGGAGCATTCAAACCTTTAATTGCTGGGTTTCCACCTAAACTATTACGTTCTAGCCATGAAAAAAAGCCTCGAACGACCGAGAGAGCTCGGGCGATAGTTGTTTTCTTGAGGCCATTATTGGCACGACTCGCCAGCCATGCACGGAAATCAACTGTCTGAAGGTTTTGGAGGGTGGAAAGTGTTGGGGAAGCACCAATATGATCAGCAATAAAGTATAAGAAAAATTTTATATCGCGAAGGTATGCATTCACGGTGTGGCCAGAAAAACGGCGTTCATTAGCTAGCCAGGCAGACCAATCAGAAAGTGAGTCCCTTAGCGCGGAGTCGGCACAGATAGGATCGTTGAGGAGGGCTATTATTTTGGGATGTCGAGCCATGTGTTTATCACGTGTTCTAATACGCATGCGAGAAATGCTACCAATTCAGTTGACTGGCCAGAATCGAAACGCATTGGATCTCGTGAACCAAAAGCTATCAAGGAAGGAGGTGTCACAGAGGAGATGTTAAGTCGAACGATAGCCTCGGAGCGAATTAGTGATGCTCCGGCACCAAAAATTTGTTTTTCGCCCGTAACATCGCCTCGCAAGCTAACGCGTCTTTCAACACCCAGGCAACGCTCGACTTCTCCTTCCGGAAGAACTACTAAACCTCGCGTGTCTAGTAGGCGCATTTTCTCATCATCGGCTTCTATGCATAAAATGACCATATCCAAATCGAGCATGACCGCAAAATCCGTGGTAACCGTGTGGATCACCTGTTCGAAAGATTTCGAAGCTAGTACAGCCAATACACATTCATGGATACGCCCCAGACTTTGTTGATTGGTGCGTGCAGTGAGCAAAAGGTCTTTCCGTTCTTGTTTGAATTCTTCTGCACTGTCGCGCAACTTATTGATTACGACACTTTGAAAATCAATCACTCCATCACCAAGGCCGTTATCAGGCGAGCTGATGGCACTCAATGCTTCTGGGTGCTGTGAAAAAAAATTGGGTTGTTCACGCAGATACTCCACAACGTCGGCTGCGGTTATCTTGGGGGTGTTCTTTGTTTTTGATGAATCTTGTTTCATTTTTTGCCTAAAGAATAGACTGGCCAGTTTTTTCCCAATCGGAGGTGAAGTCAGCTAGACCTTTGTCGGTAAGCGGATGTGAAAACATTTGGTGCAATACTGAGGGAGGAACAGTGGCAACGTCGGCTCCAATCTTTGCTGCCTCTACCACATGCATGGGACTTCGAACAGATGCGACCAACACCTCTGTAGAAAAATTAGGATAATTTGCGTAGATGTCACAAATATCCGATATCAAATCCATCCCATCATTAGCAATATCGTCCAGCCGACCGACAAAGGGAGAAATAAAACGTGCGCCCGCCTTTGCCGCTAGTATGGCCTGATTCGCTGAAAAGCAAAGCGTCACATTTACCATTGTTCCGTTATCACTTAATAATTTACAGGTCCTCAGGCCTGCTCGTGTTAGAGGTACCTTAACTGCAATATTTGTCGCTATTTCGGCCAATTTCTGGCCCTCTTTGAGCATAGTGTCAAAATCAGTTGAAGCGACTTCTGCGCTAACCGGGCCATCTACAAGGGAACTAATTTCTCGAACAACTTCAAAAAAGTTTCGCCCAGATTTGTTTATCAAAGATGGGTTTGTCGTGACGCCATCTACGAGACCGGTATTCTCTAATTCGCGAATTTCGTCAATTTCAGCAGTGTCCACGAAAAACTTCATTTTTGCATCCTCACAGTTTCAAAATCATCATAGCGATCGAGTAAATTTTTCGTTATAGCCTTTAATATACTTTATCCGATGGCTGAACCGCATACTACATCAACCACTGGAAAAAAAACGGGCATGCAGATAATACAGGTTCTTATCCCCTTACCTCTCGCTGGAGTATACGATTACAAAGCTCCCGGGGACGTAAAAATTCCTTTAGGAACATTTGTTTATGTGCCGCTAGGCAAACGCATAGTTGTTGGTGTGGTATGGGGCTTTAGTAATAATGGCATTGTCAGTGAAGAGCGCCTAAAGCTCGTTGATGGGACTGTTGATGTTCAACCATTACCCGACTCGGTCAGGCGATTCGTAAATTGGGTTGCAGATTATACGTTTAGTCCTCCTGGAGCAGTACTACGTATGGTAATGTGTGTGCCTAAGGCACTAGAGCCTCCAAAATCTCGCGTTGGAGTTTCACTTTCTACTGAACCAACCGATTTTCTAATGACACCTGCTAGAAAAAGGGTGCTCGATTTAATGAAAGGTGGGTGTCCCCGCGTTGCGGGAGAACTCGCACAAGAGGCAGGGGTTAGCACTGGAGTAATACGGGGTCTTTGCGATTTGGGCGCTTTGAATAAAGTAGAGCTGTCGCCAGATGTACACTTTCCATCTCCAGATCCGGACTGTCCTGGACCGAAATTATCAGAATTGCAACAATTCGCCGCCGACAAGTTAATTGGAGGCATCCGGGATAAGAAGTTTTCTGTTACTCTTCTTGATGGCGTAACAGGTTCAGGCAAGACTGAGGTTTATTTTGAAGCCGTTGCAGAAACTTTGCGACACGGTCGGCAGGTTCTGGTCTTACTTCCTGAAATTGCACTTAGCGCACAGTGGTTAACGCGCTTTGAATCTCGTTTTGGCGTAGCTCCCGTTGAATGGCACTCAGATTTGGGTCAAGCAGATCGCAGGCACAGATGGCGTGG
>CAJWLM010000004.1 GCA_913043025.1 uncultured Rhodospirillaceae bacterium | reverse complement strand
CCAATGTCACCAACGCGTTCTTACCGCCGTCGGTAGTAGCCTCGTTCGACTAAAATACTGGCGGCTCCACACCACTTAACCGCAGCTGTTCGAAAACCATGCCTTTCATCTTTGTGAGCCCACTTTCTGTCTGTGACTCACATCGCACAACAAGAGCATTCTGGGTATTGGAGGCGCGAAGAAGCCACCAACCGTCGTGCGTTTGAACACGCACCCCATCTATGGTGCACACACTTGCGCTGCTCTGCCGGAGGCGTTCCTGCACCTCTTTTGCGATTGCAAATTTACGGTCTTCCGGCACATCAAACCGTATCTCAGGAGTATTAACCATTTGCGGAAGTGTGTTACGCATTATTTCTAAACTGTCATCCGAACGTGCAACTATGTCAACTAACCTAAGGGCAGCATAAAGGGCGTCATCATATCCGTAATAGCGATCAGCAAAAAAGATATGTCCGCTCATTTCTCCAGCCAACGGTGCTTTCAATTCAGCCATTTTTGATTTGATAACAGAATGGCCAGTAGGACTCATTACGGGGTGACCACCAAGCCGTATAACTTCATCAAATAATGCTTGGCTAGCTTTAACATCTGCGATTATCGTAGCACCCGGAAGCTCTTCAAGCATATCACGAGCTAAAATCGCAAGAATCTGATCACCCCACAGTATACGCCCTAACCCATCTACAACACCTATCCGATCTCCATCCCCATCAAAAGCAATACCCAAGTCACATTTTTCCTTCCGAACAATTTCTTGGAGCTGAATTAAATTTTCAGGAATTGTTGGATCAGGATGATGTGCTGGAAAATCACCATTAACCTCGGCATTCAAAAGAATGTGCACTCCCGGCAAACACGAGGTTAATTGTGTCATTGCAGGACCCAATGCTCCATTACCGGCGTCCCATGCAACCTTTAATCCTTTGACTGAACGAAAATCTCCCATCAGACGTGCTACGTATGATTCCCGAATGGCTTTCGTTGCAATTCCCCCGGAACCCCTAGTGCAATTGGCAACTTCAGCTCGTTGCCCTAGCCCAACTATATCAGCACCCCAAAATGGCTTGCTACCGAGCATAAACTTAAAGCCGTTATATTGAGACGCGTTATGTGAACCTGTCACCATAATGCCTCCACCAGCCTCAAGTACAGTAGTTGCGTAGTATAAGGTTGGAGTTGCGTTTAAGCCTATATTTATAACATCTATTCCAGCGCCCCTCGCCCCACTGATTACATTTTCAGCTAAACTTGGCGATGATTTACGCCCATCATAACCCACGCAAACCGTTTGATCCCCCTCTTCCTTAATAATTGAACCAAAGCAGAGACCAACTGCAAAAGCATCACGCTCGGTTAAGGTTTCTCCGAAAATACCACGAATGTCATATTCTCTCAGAATAGTCGGATCAAAATGATGCGGCTTCACTCAGCTTCCCTCCTACTAAGGAACCTCTTTCCGTCTAACGGCCTTCCAATCGAACTGTATTGAAAGCCTGCCTCCGTCATTGTCTTGGGGTCATATATATTGCGTAGATCGACGACAACCGATCCCTTCAATATTTTCTTAATACGGTCAAAATTTAGCGATCTAAATTCATTCCATTCTGTGACGATGACGAGTGCGTCCGCACCTTCAAGTGCCTCATAAGTATCTTCACACCAAATTACATCTTTCAGGAGGTGTTTTGCCTCGTCCATACCGGCGGGGTCATATGCCCGGATTACTGCACCCTCCTCATTAAGCATAGGAATAATATCTAAGCTAGGACTATCACGCATGTCGTCAGTATTTGGTTTGAATGTTACTCCCAATAAAGTGATCGTCTTGCCTGCTACGCTGCCACCACAGGCTTTTATAACCCTTTTTGCCATATCTTTTTTTCGGTTATTGTTCGCGTCAACAACGGCTTCGACAATCTTCAAATTTACGCCGGCCGATTCCGCAGTACGAACCATTGCCAACGTATCCTTAGGAAAACAAGAGCCTCCATATCCTGGGCCAGCATGCAGAAATTTATTCCCAATTCGCCCATCAAGGCCCATACCCTTTGCTATATCGTGAACATTTGCTCCGACTTTTTCACATAAATCCGCCACTTCGTTGATGAACGTAATCTTTGTGGCGAGAAATGCATTAGTTGCATATTTCACAAGCTCCGCGGTCTCTAGCTTGGTAAATAGTATAGGTGTCTGTATCAAATGCAGTGGCCTATACAAATCATTCATAAGCTCTTGAGCACGTTCAGTCTCTACCCCTATGACGACCCGGTCTGGACGCATAAAGTCCTCGATGGCCGAGCCCTCCCGAAGAAACTCGGGATTCGAAATCACATCAAAATTTGCGTCGGGACGTTCTGATCGGATTATACGCTCGACCTCTCTGCCAGTGCCAACCGGCACTGTGGATTTATTCACTACGACCGTGTAACCCTTCATAGCATTCGCAATTTCTTTGGCTGCAGCAAAAACATATGACAGATCAGCATGCCCATCACCGCGCCTACTGGGCGTGCCCACGGCTATGAATACGGCATCCGCCTCGCTGACCGCTTCTCCTAAATTATTTGTGAAATGAAGACGCTGAGCAGACACATTTTTGTCTACCAGGTCTTCCAAGCCTGGTTCATATATAGGTATTTTACCTATTTGGAGATCGTTTATTTTCTCCACATCAACATCAATGCAAGTGACATCTATCCCGAATTCAGAGAAACATGCGCCAGAAACGAGCCCAACATAACCAGTACCGATAATCGCAATACGCATTTTCTCACACTTTCGCTTAAGTTCGTATGTCTCTATGTGTACGACTTTACAAGTCTCTCAACAGCTTTCTTCATATCATCACGATCGAGTGCAAAAGCAAGATTAGCCTCTAAAAAACCAACCTTGTCGCCGCAGTCAAATCTTCTCCCGTCAAATCGTAAGCCATAGAACGGCGTGCTATTAACCATTTTTGCCAGCGCATCTGTCAATTGTATCTCTCCACCGGCACCGGTATTTTTCTTTGATAAGTGCTCAAAGACCTCTGGCATCAGTATATATCGGCCTATAATAGCTAAATTGGATGGGGCATTCCTTCGAAGAGGTTTCTCGACCAAACCTTTCACCGATACTAATTGCCCTTTATCCTCTTCAATATCTAAAATACCATAACGATCTGTGTGCTCAGGCAACACGTCCATCGCCGCAACGATATTACCCGGTTTTGTGTGATAAGATTCTATCAATTGTTGCAGACACGGTTTGTCGGCCAAAACCAAATCATCCGCCAAGAGAACAGCAAATGGTTCATCATCAATATATTTCCGTGCACACCATACTGCGTGCCCTAAGCCAAGCGGATCCATCTGTCTTGTGTAGGTAATCTGGCCAGGATCTGGCATCCAGCTTCGAAGTGTGTCCACCAAATCAACTCTTCCACGGGCACCTAATGTTTGATCCAATTCATAAGAAATATCGAAATGATCTTCTATCGCCTGCTTTCCTCGCCCCGTAACGAAAACAAATTCTTCTATACCTGCGGCGGCAGCCTCCTCCACCGCATACTGTATGAGAGGCTTATCAACAACAGGCAACATCTCTTTTGGGAGAGCCTTGGTTGCGGGAAGAAATCTTGTTCCCAAGCCACCGACTGGAAACACAGCTTTGCGAATTTTTTGTGCCATCGATTTCGACAAAAATCTTTTTAGTTTTTTAAGTGAACCTTCATTCTTAGACCTCGAACGTGCCAACGGCAACCGCTTTAACACAAAACCATCACTCTCCGAGTAAAATTCCTTTGGCTCGCATGACTTTACGACGGATATCCTCAGCCTTTGATGCATCAGGATGCCCCAGTTCGATTAATGCCTGTGAAGTGCATTCGATTTCAGTTTTTGAAGCCCCTGGCTGTAGGCCCAAAATCTCATAGGCATCAGACCGCGTCATTCCATCGTCCTCTCCTATATTCTCTTCGCCACTGTCCGACCGACCTTTAACGATTTTTGATTTTGACCTCCACGTCTGACTGTGCATTCTATCAAGGTAGGTTTCTATAATTTTCGCACTTTCGTCATCTTCTATGACAGCAGCTTCATACAGAGTAACGAGGGCATCAATGCCCAATTCAGAAAGTAACATACCCGCTTTTGGCCCTGTCAAGACCCGGCCATCCATATCACCCGTTTCCTGGTTGACATACAGCACCACAAATTTTGTCCGTTTATCAATATGTTGACCACTCGCAGGTCCTCTTAAATTACTGACTTGGCGATTAAAGGCTTTCAGCCGCCCCAACCAAGGCAGAACACTCAGCAGTATGAGCCAAAGGATGCCAAACCGACCCGACATGATAGCGACACCAATCACTAAAATAGCAAAAAATAAGCCGATGTAGCGTAACGCCGAAACCACATCACGCGGCTCGGCAGTGACATACCAACGCGCAAAAAGCAGTAAAACTGATAATAAAGCGGCACCTACAAGTATCCAAATCATGTATCCGCACTCCCTAGCACTCGTGGCCCCTCATCTTGCTCAACGCTTTCCGGCAAACCAATCGCCTCTAACATCATTCTAACCTCCTGGCGCGCTGCAAGGTGAGACATATTCAACCGGATGCCCGCGTCTGGATCACGAAGATCAAGAAGCGTGAGCCCTTTCAGAAATAATTCTCGGAAAATCATGCGTTCGCTGAATCCAGGCGCTACACGAAATCCAATTCTATTGGACAATGTGGTCAACGCATCCGCAACAGCCCGCCTGTTTCGGGAATCCAAACTACTCAGCCTATTGCGCGCAATAATCCAGTCAATGCTCCCGCCATCACGTTGAATGCGCTTTTTACGATTTTCCCAGACAAACTCAGCATAAGCACTCGGCCTGACGATTTTCATGGTATCTGGCTCAACCTTCGCTAGGACATCCAGATCAATGAAACTATCATTCATCGGAGTAATCAGAGTATCTGCATAGCTATGCGCGCGCCGGGACAACGTGTCATCCCCCCCTGGAGTATCTACGACGATAAAATCATTTTTTTCACTGAGTCCTCTCAGACATTCGTCAACAGCAGCTTCATCCTCGGCATACGCAATATTACGATTTGAAACAGTGCTTGCTTGTAAAATTTTATGTTCGGGGAGGGGCAAACCTATACCCTTTGTTTCAGCATGATCGCGACGATTAGTTATGTAATGGGTTAATGTTGATTGCGGGGAATCTAAATCCAGCGAGCCGACGAGATAGCCCGCGTGCAGCAGCCCGGCAATCAAATGCATACTGGTTGTAGATTTGCCTGTACCTCCTTTGACATTGCCAACTACAATGATTTGGACAGGTGATTGGTTTTCTGTCATTTTTGATTTACCAAATAATTAAATAAAAGGCCGTTAGTCGCCAGATTTTTACCCTCATTGCTACTTTAATTTCTGTCAGAACGTAGGAAAGTCATAAGGCTCCTACAAAATAGAATACTATACGGTATGATATATACTTCACTGATATAAAGACGATATTTAGTGCCAAAATTTATTAAATACAAATTTGTGCTCAGCTCATTGCTCTGCGGCGTCCATATGCTCTCCACAATAGGATGTCAGGGTGGTTACAACAATTTGCCTTCTGGCAGAACCGTTCGGATAGAACCCAATAAAACAGGGCTAATTTTCTCTATGCCCGAACTTAAACAATCACAAATTCGTGTTCGGCGCTACAGCTCAGATACCGGGACTCATGTTGAAGAATTTGGTGAGTGGTACCGTCTTGATCAAGGTAGCGTGGCAGGTCTCCTATTAAGCCAGTCAGCCGAAGGTCCTCCCTTGAATGACCCTCAGGATCCCATGGACATAGCTGGTCGATGGGCAGTCTTTCGCAATCAAAAACCAAGTTTTGGTGTTTTAAAAAAATCAAATAACGTTCTAGGACCAATACTTTGGCGTCGCACTGGAATTGGCACACGCACCTGTGTAGTTTTTCTGCAGCGTTGGTCTTTTTTAGAAAAAGGTCCAAACAGGACCACGCCAATAACAAGCTTATCCGGTTACTATTGCAACACACCAGGGGAGGTGTTTCCCCCATCCTTAGCAGAGAAAGCTGTAAAATCAATTGGCCTCGATAAAAAGATTCAGTCCATATTGCCCTAGAATTAGAAAAATTACTGCCGAAGGACACCAAATTAATGACACTTTTCGACCTAACCAATAAAACCGCAATTGTAACAGGATCGACCAGAGGTATCGGCCGCGCCACTGCCAATCGATTGGCGGAACATGGGGCGAACGTTGTGATCTCCTCGCGAAAATCCAGTGCATGCAATCAAGTAGCGGAAGACATCAACCAGAACTGGGTTAAAGGTAGTGCTAAAGCTATTCCAATCCCGTGCAACATTAATCACAAAGAACAATTGCGTGCCTTGGTGGACGGAACCCTGGATACATTTGGCAGAATTGATATTTTGGTATGTAATGCTGCGGTCAATCCATATTTTGGACCCTCTGCTGATATTTCCGATGAAGCCTTCAACAGAACGATGGAATCTAACGTTCGAAGTAACTTCTGGCTTTGTAACATGGTAATATCAGAGATGGATAATATCCAAGGAGGCTCTATAACTATTATATCCTCTATAGCTGGTTTACGAGGCCGTCCGTTGATCGGCGCCTACGGAATTTCAAAAGCTGCTGACATGCAAATTGCTCGCAATCTGGCAACAGAGTATGGACCCAATAACATCCGCGCCAACTGTATCGCACCAGGACTTATACGTACCGATTTTGCGAGCGCTCTCTTGGAAGATGAGGAAATTCTCTCAGAACGCACAGCCTCTACGCCACTCAGACGGATAGGAGAGCCTGATGAGGTTGCTGGCGCGGTGGTATTTTTGGCGTCAGACGCAGGAGCATTTGTTACTGGTGAGACAATTGTTATCGACGGGGGAGTGACTGTAGTCTAAAATAGACAGTACAGATAAAGTAAATAATATACTAATCAATTTTTTAAAACAATTTTTCGTATTTTTATTTGTAAAAATTAAATAATATTATTTTTATATTTATAAAAATTTTGCAAATTTTTTTAATAATTTATTTTTATTACTTTGTTATGTTTTTTTGCTCATATATTCCTTTTTCTTTTTCGGCAAAACAAATGTGTTTATAGTCACACACTGGCAACGGTGTTTCAATCGCCAGCCCAGAACTCACTGAAGGCGCGCTATGTGCGGAATAGTAGGATTACTCGAGGACGCCGGCAAAGGCAAAAAACAAATACTAGAGCAACAAGCTTATCGAATGGCAACCACTTTGCGACATCGTGGCCCTGATAGGGGCGGCGTGTGGGCTGACGGCAATACCGGTATAAGTTTTGGTTTTCGCCGCCTTTCAATCATTGATCTCAGCGAAGCCGCAGATCAGCCAATGACGCTTGATGATGGAAGATATGTGATCATTTACAACGGAGAAATTTACAATTTCAGAGACATAAGGCTTAATTTAGAAAACGAAGGGATTGCTTTCCGTAGCCAATCAGACACCGAAGTATTGCTTAAAGCCTGCATGAAATGGGGGATCGAACGCACCTTAAAAAAATGTATTGGTATGTTTGCATTCGCCCTCTGGGATACGGTAGAGCGTAGACTTTGGTTGGCACGAGATCGTCTTGGAATAAAACCGCTTTATTACGGCCACACAGGAAAACGATTTGTTTTCGCTTCGGAGCTTAAACCTTTTTGTGAATTATCAGATTGGAATCGCAAAATCGATAGGGAAGCACTTAATCTCTTTTGTCAATTTAATTACGTGCCCGCACCAAAAACGATTTACCAGAATATTAATAAGCTTGAGGCTGGGTGTTTTCTGGAGATTACAGCAGGCAGCCCGCCAAAAATAACCCAATATTGGGACCTTCGGTCGTATTATGAAAAAAAATCGTTTCATATGACGGAGCAAGATTTAATTTCAGCGGTAGACAACACATTAAGAGAAGCAGTTGGTCGACGTCTGGTATCTGATGTTCCCGTAGGGGCGCTATTATCTGGCGGGCTCGACTCCGCAGCAGTAGTGACAATGATGAGCCAAATACAAGATAAGCGTATACGCACATTTACAATAGGGTTCGAAGACGATGCATATAATGAATCTGATCATGCAAAAAGAATCGCACAATATCTTGACACAGATCACACCGAAGTTGTCATGCATCCAAGTAAAGCATTAGATCTAATTTCTGATATCCCGAATATTTTTGACGAACCCTTTGGTGATTCATCTGCTCTTCCCTCCTACCTTGTTTCTGCATTAGCTCGGCGCGACGTATCTGTCGCACTATCTGGCGATGGTGGCGATGAGGTTTTTTTTGGCTACAACCGCTACAAAACAGCACCAAATTTTTGGCAAAAGACAAAATGGATACCCTATTCACTACGTCACCTTATTGGCAAAACCATGCAAATCCCCAATGCACGTTGGTGGGACCGGCTAGCGAGATTATTACCAGAATCGGAACGGCCCAAGACATTTGGCGTTAAAGCCAATAAATTGGGCGCAATTTTGCAACAAGCTGATGAAAAGGGGGTTTACCAGGCTTTGGTGACTCATTGGCAAGGGTTACAACCAGTAAAGGATGGTCCCCTATCCAATATTGCTGATTGGCATAGCACAGACAAGCTGGATTTTGCCGCAGAGATGGCTCAGCAAGACAGTCTAACCTACTTACCAGACGATATACTGACGAAGATTGACCGAGTTAGCATGGCGGTAAGCCTTGAGGTTAGAGTACCAATGCTGGACCATCATTTAGTTGAACTGATGGCACAAGTACCAAGTAACTTGAAACTAAAAAATGGCGAGCCAAAATACATCCTCCGACAGGTGCTGAGACAATATTTACCAAATGAATTAATAGAACGCCCTAAGATGGGGTTTGCGGTCCCGCTCGATCTTTGGCTAAGGGGTCCGTTGCGCGATTGGGCAGAGGACCTACTGGATGAACGCCGTCTTAAGAACAGTGGTTTGTTTGATGCGAGGGTTATTCGATCTGCTTGGCGTCAGCACTTAGATGGTTTTGGGAATTACCAAGAGGCTTTGTGGGGTGTATTAATGGCGCAAGCTTGGCTTGATAGGTGGACATAACAGTGACCATGCGCAACAAAAAGGTCCTGCTTGTTGTAAGCGAGGACTGGTATTTTTGTTCACATCGCCTTGACTTGGGTGCGAGCCTTGTCAAAGCTGGTGCTGAAGTGGCCGTTGTAACTAAGGTTGATAGATTCCAGGAAGTCATCCAACGTGCCGGGATACGAGTTATCCCACTAAATTTCTCGCGTAGCGGGCATAATCCGTTTCGGGACTTCATAACTGTTTGTCGATTAATCCTAATATATCGACGTGAAAAACCAGATATAATTCATCACGTTGCCCTCAAACCATCGTTATACGGAGCCATTGCGGCCTGGATTACTCACATGCCAGCCGTAGTCAATGCATTAGGCGGCATGGGCTTTATTTTCATATCAGAGAGTTTTTTTGCACGGTTAGTGCGCAAAGCAACGGGGCGACTATTTCGTTTTCTTATGAACCGCAAGAATACCCTCACGATTTTACAAAACCGCGATGACGTATCCCTTTACAAAAATGAGATTGGCGTCCAGGAGACAAATCTTGTCCTTATTAAAGGATCTGGCGTAGACCTCAAAAATTTCAATGTAAAACCCGAATCTAGTGGCATACCAGTCGCAGTCTGCGTCTCGCGAATGCTTTGGGATAAAGGTATAGGGGAATTAGTAGAGGCGGCGCGCATTATGAGAAGGCGGAAAATTCCGATCAAAGTTCGATTGGTCGGTCCAACCGACGTAAACCCCTCTGCAATATCCCAACACGTGCTTGACTCGTGGAAAGCTGAGGGGATCGTCGACATTGCAGGTCCGCAAGCAGATATAGCTTCTGAGTATCAGGCAGCTCATATCGGTGTGCTACCTTCTTACCGTGAAGGTCTGCCAAAATCGCTCCTGGAAGCAGCAGCCTGTGGTCGTGCCATTGTCGCAAGCGATGTGCCCGGTTGCAGAGAAATTTGTCGCCATGAAGTTACGGGACTACTCTGCCCCCCAAAAAATGTTGAGGCGTTAGCCAATGCATTGACGCAACTTGCAGTCAACAAATTATTACGTCAAAAATTGGGGCGTCAAGGCCGACAGTTAGCAGAGAGTGAATTCGGGGTTGGTTCTGTAATCACAGATACAATGAATGTTTATCATCAGCTTTTGCGGTGATTGGAAAGTATCGCAATTGCAGAAAGACAAAAGCACCATGAGAACTTGGCAATTCATAATTGCTAGCATTGGCCTGACAACATGCATATTCATGCTGTCTTCACCGACGCCAGAGGGCTGGCCGCCGCAAGCGCTGAATGCACTAGGTCTTGTCTTCTTAGCAGTAGGCCTTTGGTCCACCGAAATCCTTCCACTTCACCTTACAAGTTTTATTATATTTTTTCTTGCACTCATATTTTCGATAGCACCGCCGTCCATAATATTTTCCGGGTTTCATTCGGGCGCCGTTTGGTTAGTTTTTGCCGGAATTGTTATTGGCATTGCGGTTGAAAAAACTGGAATCGGAGCGAATATCGCGGAATGGGTGGTTAAATGGTTTGGCCATTCTTACACTGGACTTGTTTTCGGCATGGGTGTTGCCGGTTTTGGCAGTGCATTCCTAATGCCCTCCGCTATGGGCCGCGTAGTGATATTAGCACCCGTTGTGGCTAAAATCGCAGAGCGGCTTGGTTATGAAACCAACAGCCGCGCAAGGTCAGGTCTCATATTAACTTTTTGCTTCTGCACAGTCTTCCCTGCCATGAGTATTCTGCCAGCAACTGTTCCTAATGTAGTGCTTGCAGGTGCCTCAGAAAACATCCATGGCATTACCCTTCACTACACGGATTTCATGAACTTACACTTCACGGTCGCGGGATCCGGAAGTTTTATTGTTATACTCATCCTCACGTTACTTATGTTTCGAAACAAACATCCAGAACTTAAAAAAACATACCTGGCACAAACGTCCAGTAAGATAACGCCTGGAGGAGTAAGGCTTTTAATAATTCTTCTACTAACCCTGAGTTTCTGGCTCACCGACAAAGTTCATGGCATAGCGCCCGCTTGGATAGGCTTAGGCACCTCAATACTATGTCTGATGCCATTTCTGAAATTAGTTAAAGCCAGCTCACTAGTGCAAGGAGCAAACTATTCTCCTTGGTTCTTTGTCGCTGGTATCATTGGTCTTGGGGCTATCGTAGCTCATACTGGCCTCGCCGAAATATTAGCAGCAGCTTTAATTGAAATTGTAGGTTTTGAAAACAAAACTGATTTATTTAAGTTCAGCGCACTAACCCTGATTGGCGGTATACTTTCTTTTGCACTCAATCCAGCCGGGGTCCCCGCTGTGCTTGCACCAATGGCTGATAGTATTGCCCAAGCAACTGGCTGGCCGTTGGAAACGGTATTAATGAGTCAAATAAGTAGTTTTTTCATAATAATAGTACCATATCAGGCCGCGCCTATCTTCGCTGGAGTTATTCTCACGAAAGTACCCATTAAATATTGTGCACAGCTTGGAATTATTTTTTCAATTCTTTACATATTTTTGATAATGCCAATTAACTATTTCTGGTGGCATCATTTGGACATGTTTTCCTAGTAACAGAAATACCAGTACTTCGGGTGCATTATAAATTCATTGTTCTTTCGATATTCAGAAGATTTCACCTTACAGCACCTCGCTAACTTGGCTTCACGAGGTAAGCAAGGCCATATTTAGTACTTCGAAGCGGACAATAGAAGTCTGAATCTTCCTCGAACTTTTTAGCCAAAAATTTATGAACCGCATTTGTGCATCCGGACCAATCATAATAATCATCTATCAATATAAGACCGCCTGCCACCACTTTATCCCAAAGTACTTCAAAACAAATCATAGTCGATTCGAACCAATCACCATCGAGCCGCAAAACAGAGATACAACCATCCGAAGGGTAATCAGCCAAAGTGTCATTGAACCAACCTTTATGGACAGTGACATCAATGCCTTCGGGTTTGAATTGCTTCAAGTCTTTCAAGAACTGCTCATAACTGGCAGTGTTACCATCAAACCATATTTCGTCATTCTTTTGCTGCTCTAAAGCGTCCGCTCCATCCAAAGCTGTGGCCATTGGTAGTCCTTGAAAACTATCGAAGAGATGAAACCCGGTTACACCGTAGCGTTTGAGACTATGCATCATTGCGAAAGATATGCCTCCTTTCCATACTCCACATTCTACATAATCGCCTTCGATTTTTGTTTTCCGCATGTGGCGTTCCGCAATTAGTAAATTATCCTCGAAACGTCCATAAGTTCCAATCATCGTACATGATCGAATCCGCCGATAAAGCACGTAATTTTTTGGCCTATTAAAATATCTGTTAAAAAATGTTGGCATGGTAGGAATGGTCTAATGGAAATTACGCGATAGGAACAGCACCTTTACCTTATCGTTAGAGCATTATCCCCTAGTAGGGAAAGAAGGAACAGAACGTAATGCAAGTATATTACTCGAACCATTTGATTTTGGTGTTCCCTTATTAATCCCACATATAGGTTTACTCTCAACACTCTTCTGACATTCAATGCCGAGCTCATCCAACATAACTGACAGGTCCTCTATCTCATCAGCAATAATGTGAGTTACATTACCATCACTTTGAATTTTTCCACTAACCTTCATTAACCGCGCGCTTAAGATTTGGCGACGAAAGTACTCATACTTTTCAGGCCAAACAATTATATTTGCAATGCCAGTTTCATCCTCTAACGTTAAAAAACAGACTCCCTTAGCGCTGGAGGGCCTCTGACGACAGAGTACTAGCCCGGCGACAGAATGCCGAGCTCCAGATCCTACCGATAATAGTCTGTTAGCACTCACCACTTCGCTTAACTGCGGTTTAAGCAATTCTAACGGATGACATTTTAACGTCAAACGCAGCATGTCGTAATCCTCCACTACTTCGACACCAAGTGGCATCACTGGCAACTTTATTGGGGAGCTTTCACTAGTCTCCTCTTCCATCATAGCGTTAGAAAATAATGGTGGAGGCTGTTCTCCAAGTCCCGCGACCGACCACATCGCATCACGACGTCCGAGCCCAACCGAATTGAAGACATCAGCCCGTGCCAACCTCCGCAAAACTGCTGGCCTAAGACCAGATCGTTGCCACACAGAAGGTACATCACGATAACCATTGCCGCGCATAGCAATCAACCGAATTGCATCTTCTTTTCGAAAACCTTTAATTTGGCGAAACCCAAGTCTAATGGCAATACCAGCGTCGCCAGGTTCTAGTACATTGTCCCAGTCTGAATGATTAATATCCGGCTGCAGTACGCCTATTCCATGCTCCTTAACATCTCTCACAATTTGCGCTGGTGCATAAAACCCCATCGGTTGGCTATTAAGTAGGGCAGTCGCAAAAACGGCTGGGTAATGACACTTCAACCAAGCTGAGACATAGACTAGAAGAGCAAAACTCGCTGCATGACTTTCAGGGAACCCATAACTCCCAAATCCTTCAATCTGCTGAAAACAGCTCTTGGCAAAATCTAAGTCATAACCATTAGTAAGCATGCCAGAAATGAATTTGCTACGAAAAGCATGGATATTGTCCATGTGACGGAAAGTTGCCATGGCACGACGCAACGCGTCAGCCTCGTTAGGACTGAAGCCGGCACCAGTAATAGCAATTTTCATTGCCTGCTCCTGAAATAGAGGAACACCAAGCGTCTTTTCCAATACATCACGGAGTTCTTCGGAAGGAAAGTTTACTTCTTCCTCACCATTCCGTCGCCTAAGATAAGGATGGACCATGTCTCCTTGAATTGGTCCTGGTCTCACTATCGCTACTTCAATTACCAAATCGTAAAATGAGCGCGGCTTCATTCGTGGTAAAAATGCTATCTGCGCACGACTTTCAACCTGAAATACACCTATTGAGTCGGCTGCACATAGCATATTGTAGACAGCCGGATCTTCTGTGGGGATAGATGCCAAATCAAAATCAACCGCATAATAGCTTTTTAATAAATCGAATGCCTTTCTAATACAGGTCAGTATCCCGAGAGATAGTACATCTATTTTTAATATGCCAAGAGCATCAAGATCATCCTTATTCCAGCCGATCACTGTGCGCCCCTCCATAGCCGCATTTTCGAGTGGCACTATTTCGGACAGTAATCCACGACTAATCACAAAACCACCAACATGCTGTGACAAGTGACGAGGAAATCCTAGTAATTCTGAAGCTAAGCGTAACGTCAAACGAAGACGCGGGTCTTCAGGATTAAGACCAACTTCCCGAAGCTGATCCAAGTCAATATCACTGCGTAATAGACTCAAATCCTGTTTCAATAGGGCATCAATCACATCTTGAGATAGCCCTAATGCCTTACCTACGTCACGAATCGAGCTACGATTTTTATAAGTTATGACTACAGCTGTCATTGCAGCTCGTTCGCGGCCATACTTTTCATAAATGTACTGGATTACCTCTTCGCGCCGCTCATGCTCAAAGTCAACATCAATATCTGGTGGCTCTTCACGCTCGGAAGAAATAAACCGCTCAAATAAAATATCGCTCTGAGATGGATCCACTGAGGTTATACCAAGACAAAAACAAACAGCTGAATTAGCGGCGGAACCGCGACCTTGACAGAGAATGCCTTTGCTTCGTGCGAACCTAACTAGGTCATAGACAGTAAGGAAGTAAGGTGCATAACCGAGTTCACCTATCAGCGTTAATTCGTGAGAAATTTGATCTTTGACTTTTTCTGAAATCCCATTTGGATAACGCTTTTTAGACCCAATATTTGTCAACTGTTCCAGTTCTACTTGGGGACTTCTACCACTTGGCGTGACCTCATTGGGATATTCATAGATGAGTTCGTCAAGTGAAAAGTGACAGCGTTCGGCGATTTCTACTGTACGCACAAGCGCACCTGGATAATGCGCAAACAGTAGCGCCATCTCTTCTCTAGATTTTATTCGTCGTTCGCCATTGCGCGATATCCAATAACCAGCTGTATCGACGGTAATATTCTTACGAGTGCAAGTCAGGATATCTAACAAAGGACGGCGAGACTCTCGATGCATTAGAACATCGTTAGTAGCAACCATTGGTACACCTGTCCGTGCTGCAACTTTGGACAGCCAACCCAAATGTGCGTCATCGTCACCGCGAAGTGAGTGGCTAGCGGCAAGATATACAAATCCGGGAATAGCCGAATTTAATGCAGCTAGCTCTACCTCAAATTCAACATTGCAACTTCTAGGAGGTATAGAGACCAAAACCATGCCAGTAGAATGTTTCAATACATCTTCACGGTAAAGTTCGCATTCACCTTTCGGCGAACGACGGCGACCTAGTGTAATTAGTTTCGACAATCGCCCATATGCTGGACGATTTTCGGGGTACGCAAGAATGCTAGCCCCATCCTTAAGGTCTATCCTAGAACCAACCAGTAGAGGAATACCTACTTTTTTTGCCTCAACATGTGCACGCACTAAGCCCGAGAGACTATTACGATCAGTAATGCCGATTGCTCTGTAACCAAACGCGGCAGCCTGTGTTACCAGCTCTTCTGGATGTGAGGCAGCACGCATAAAACTAAAATTAGAAGTTACCTGAATCTCAGCGTAGTCGGGGGTATCTATATACATTTCACGCAAAAAATCCGTGTAAATACCAACGCAATGAATTGCACTGTCTATCTCTTCTACCTTCACAAAATAACCAAAATCGACGCCCTTCCTCAGCTTCTACGCGCCAGTAATCTCTCAGCCCTCTAGCCCAAGCTCTGTCACGACGCCACCATTCGGGGGCTATTCGTTCCGGTCCTTCTGTCGCGCGCACACTGTACCTGTTCTGACGCCAACGAAATACTTCGGGTGGCTGATAATACGCAATACCAGTAATACTTTCGACGGATTCTGGTTGATCTAAAAGAACAAGAGGTCGGATCTGCGTCTCAGGCCAAAACCCGTGCATGTTGCTTTCTGCAACTGAAACCTGCCTCATGGCATGATCTGGCAAATGACTAGCCTTTGGCACCAATCTCGTCACATGCTCGAAATTGAGCCGGCTACCTAACCTATCGAGCAAAGATGCGAGAGGAACTATTTCCTCATTTCTCTCGTCGACCAAGACATTAATCTGAGATTCTGTTAGAGGTTCAACAACCTGTGCAGAAAGGATCATAGTCTCGATTCCAAAACCAGAATCTATTTTACTGAGTGGCTCAGCAAAAAGTTTGGCTATACATTTGGCCTCTCTAACCGGTCTCACCGTACCAACGTGAAGTGTTTTAGTGGCTCCCTCAACTAAGAATAAATCAAGAATTAATTGCCGCACACCCTGGCTAGCGCATTCTAAGTTTGAACAAATATCTTCCAACAACTGAAGTAGACAGGATTCAATATTATCTTTTCGACTGACCGGCTCGAGAAAAGAGCATTCGGCACGATATTTAGGTAGTGGGCGACGAGGTGATATGGGCTCTGGCATTAGTCCAAGTGCTTGATCCAGCCGCTCGCTAATTACCATGCCAAACCGCTTCGCTATAGCAGCGCGCGGTAGAGCATAAAGATCACCGATACTACTGATGCCGAGACGAATAAGTTCAACTGCCTTAATGTCACCAATGCGTAGCGCAATCACAGGTAAGGAGGCCAATGCCAATCGCTGTGCATCAGGAGCAATCAACTTTTCTTCGCCCCCATAGTGTGCCATAGCCCAAGCAGCCCCAGGCGTGTCAGCAATACTGAAACGCGAAGTGAAACCAAAATTGCTTAAATGCACAGTTAGATCTTTTATCATGGCCTCCTCACCACCTAACAAATGTGCGCAGCCACTGATATCAAGCCATAACCCATCACGGCCACAGATCGCGACCCATGGAGTATAACGAGTAGCCCAGTTCGCTATTTTTCCGAGCATACTGGTATCGGCACGCGGGTCTGCCGGCACTATTTTTAAATTGGGCTCTAATGCCCTCGCATCAGCAAGAGACATTCGAGGGGTAACACCACTAGCCAAAGCGTCGTGATTAGCATCAGAAACAAAGCAAACACCGTTAATGTAATCCGTAAGAACTATTGGTACTGGCAGTGACTTTTTAGTTTTTGAGGCATACTTGGTTTGGCGATGCCAACGTTCCACACTTAGCATCGGAAACCAAAGCGAGAGTATTCGCCGCATTGTCCCACTCCACATCCCAAGATCTTTTTTTTGTTACACTCCGACAACGGCAAAGTGACAAACCCCAGCGCGTTTTATTATTCATTGTCCCACTTTTAAGAGTTGGTAGAGAATCTACTCGCCAGCGTGTTGTCACCGCACTCGGAGCTGCAATCTCTTCAGACGCCCCGTCGTGCAAAATAAGTCCAATCGTACAACCAGCCTCGGCTGCCAGTTGCAATCGTCGACTAGCGGTTAACGAAACCGACTTCGACAACTCGCCGACTACTAACCCGATGGATTTTTCCCTAAGCCCCTCCTCCATTGCCCAAAGGATTTCATCTGTTCCTCGGCAACGTGCCATTATAAGGAGATCCATTTTGACGCCGAATACCACTAATCCAGGACCATACAACATTTTCGAAGAATCATCTTCAACACACCAAAGAATAGGCCTATTAATGCTGCAAGCTTGACCGGCTAAAAATGCTGCAAATCCATTGCCGGAACTGCCAGTCACCTCGTGTACTGCTGATGTAGCGATTCCGCCTTCAGGCAGTGTAGAATCTATTGCCTTCAGCCCTAAAGTTAAAGACTCAGAACGCCGCTTTTTTGGCCGCTCGATCTTATGGATCTGCGCCTTCAATGCACGCAAATCTTTTCCCCTAGATGCTTTTAAATTCTTCTCCATAAGCAATTAGAATAAGAACAAAACATGAACACTGTCAAGTGCGTAATAAAAGCAAGAAAAAAAATATCCGCCTAATACTTGTGAACCCGAAAGTGCCAGACTCAGAATAACTCTTTCTATCTGGCACCACTCAAATTTAATCTGCTGTGAACGCCAAAATTGAAGGATCTACCATAATATTCATCAATCATTATTCTACGATCGTGATTGCAGCTAAATAAGTCGCTTCCTTTCTTACTTTCAGCTGACAGAAAAAGTCATCTGCAAATTCCGCATAAAGTTTTAATAATCCATCGTTGTAAAATAAACCAAACCTATTGAAAAAATGGCAGTATTATATACGCAAATCATCAATTAAGTTCTTACGTAATGTGGTGACGTACCTTGATGTCCATATATCTAATAATATTTCACTAGAGTCGGTTCATGCCCTTATCCACCAAAGACTACGAACACCTGAAAGAATTACAATCAGGCCATATAAGCGATGCAATGGAGGGTATGGCTTTGCCACGCACCGTACTTCATGGCTACACATATCTCGGCCCCACAGGAACACGGATGGCGGGCACCGCATTCACTGTTCAACAAATACCAAAACATGCTTCCGCAAATCATGCAGATGCCTTGGTGACCCATGCACAGGTATCGAGAGAGCTTGCAAGCGAAGGAGAGATTATACTAATTGATGCTGCAGGGCGCACAGATACTGGCACGTGGGGAGAGAACCATTGCAACCGGGCGAAGCCACGCGGTGTTTCTGGCGTGGTAATAAATGGGGCAACCCGGGATGCGGACGAAATCAAATTACTTAATTTTCCGGTCTTCTGTAAGGGGTTTTCGCCAATAAAGAGCCAATGGGACCTCGAAACATTATCGCATAATCAACCAATTAATCTTGATGGTGTTCAAATCCGTCCCGGTGATATTATATTTGGGGACACTACAGGTATTTTAGTGATCCCACCTGAGATGAAAGATCCCATCATATCTACTGCATTGAAAATAAGAGACACGGAAGCGCGATGGACAAATAAGTTTGAGATCTAGGACCGTTTCTCAAAATTGGAGAGTATCGCCGTAGTTTTTTTAACACCCTAACTTTAGGTGGGTCGGTCACCTTCAATTGTGACACGATGCATACGCCGTTTGTAACCTGCATAATCAAATAGTGCATTATGAAGAACACAACGATTATCCCAAATTACTAATGTGTCTGGTTCCCAGACAACACGGCAGGTAAACGCATCCCTGGCCTGATGCTCATAAAGACGTGTAAGCATTATATCCGCAGCTTTTTCTTTCATTCCTTTAATCGTTGTTGTGTGGAGAGAACTCACAAATAGTGATTTACGGTTCGTCTCACAATGCGTGCGGATAATTGGATGGTAATTTTCCGTACTCATGTTTTCCTTGTTCTCAGCCTGTTTTATCTGACCATATATTTGTGAACGATCCGCAGGCTTTGCGTAGCGCTTATTTGCAGAGTGAACCCCAAGCTGCCCATCCAAAAAGCTGCGGGTCTTTTTGTCTAATGTGTTATACGCCATATACATATTGGAAAAAAGAGTATCACCCCCAACAGGCGGTAGTTCTTTCGCATACAAAACAGAGCCTAATGAGGGAATTTCTAGGTATGGAGTATCGGTGTGCCAACCACCACCAAAGTTCACACCATCCTCTGGTTGAGTAATCACTTCGAGAACCTCTGGACAACATTCGAGGCCTTTAAGGAATGGATATGGAACAACCGATCCAAAGTAACGCGCAAATCTAACTTGCTGCTTTGGCGTTAGAATTTGGTTGCGGAATACCAGCACCAATCGGTCTAAAAATATTTGATGGATTTCTTGCACAAGGTTCGGAACCAATGGACTGGCAAGGTCAATGCCAAAAATTTCAGCACCGAGCGCAAACGAAATATCTTTAGATTGTATCACATTCGATCTCCCTCTATTGCACAGAATAGCGTACGATATTAACGGGTTCCAGCCCAACGCACAGTAAGCTGGCATCAGAGCAAACACCCACTAGAGTTTAGTATATGAGAGCTATTGGTCCCGAAGTTTCCTTAAGACGACTAGACTGGCATCGACGTTACCATTATAGCGGAGTAATTCTAGAGGTATAACCTCATTACAAATGTAATTAATATTTGCATCAAATGATGACTCACTCCAAGCCACCCCGATTTGAGACATAGTACAATGCCCAGCGGATCACGCCACCCGTATGATCTATATGACCGATTATGGGTTGGAGATGAATGCACTGCCTGCTCCGATTGCTTACGTGGCAGTCAATCGATTTTTCAAATTCTTTGAGGATAGTAGATATGCGTCCCGATCAGAAATCAGCTAATAAAATCGCGTCACTTCTTCTATTTTTTTGTCTCATGTGGAATATGCCGGCTTACCCTAAAGATACTCTCGTGATCGGCGTAACCCAGTTTCCTAATAACTTTAATCCGTTGATTAATAGCATGATGGCCAAGTCCTATATACTTGCTTTCGCACGAAAGCGCATGACACTTTATGATGAAAACTGGAACTTGGTCTGTGTGCTTTGCGATATGCTGCCAAGCATACAAAATGGAATGGCAGTGTTTGGGAAAAAATCTTATGGGAACGATGGCGTCTCAGTCACTTTTAGACTCGATAAACGTGCTGTTTGGGGGGACGGGACGCCTATCACGACAAAAGATGTTCTCTTCACTTGGAAAGTTGGAAAACACAAACTCACTGGAGTATCTGATTATGAGATCTTTAGGCGAATAAGTAACATAGAAATTCTTGATAGCCACAGTTTCATTATGCACCTAGACCAGCAAACTTGTGACTTCGCAAATTTAGATAACTTTCAACTGCTACCAGCCCATATTGAGGCGAAAAACTTTTCCATACCTGCAGAGTACCGCAATCGAAGTGCCTACGAAACAGAGACTACCAACCCCGGTCTTTGGTTCGGGCCATATGTCGTTAATAAAGTAGTGCCCGGCAGCCATGTAATTTTTGAACAAAATAAATTTTGGTGGGGCCGCAAGCCACATTTCAAGCGTATAACCGTGCTAGCAATTGAAAACACTGCATCAATTACTGCAAACCTACTAGCTGGCGGTATCGACATGATCGCTGGTGAAATCGGCCTGACCATCGACCAAGCACTTGCCTTTCAGCAACGTTATGGCGAGAGATTTGAATTTTTATATAAGCCCAGCTTAATTTATGAACACATCGACTTTAATTTTGATAACCCAATTTTAAAGGACCGCAGAGTTCGACAAGCACTTTTATATTCTGTCGACCGCAATGCTATTTCAAGTCAGCTCTTTAAGGGCCATCAACCTGTTGCCCACTCGAATATCAATCCACTGGACGCATCCTACAATCAAGATGTGAAAAAATATGCTTTCAATCCACAGAAAGCACGCAAACTCCTTGATGAGGCAGGGTGGTCGACAAATAAAGATGGCCTTCGTTATAATCATAAAGGCGAAGCATTGCGCTTCGAATTAATGACTACTTCAGGTGATAAAACACGCGAACTAATACAGCAAGTTTTACAAAGCCAATGGAGACATGTGGGAGTTGGGGTGCGCATAAAAAATCAACCTCCCCGTGTCTATTTTGGTAATACGATTAACCAGAGAAGGTTCAAATCGCTTGCAATGTACGCATGGCTATCGGCCCCAAATAGCTTGCCGCGCTCACAGCTTCATTCTGCAATGATACCTTCAAAAACTAATGGATGGTCAGGGCAGAATTTTCCTGGATTTACAGACCCAAGAATGGACAAGATGCTGGATGAGGCAGAAAAAAAATGTGAGCAGCCTGCCCAACGAAAGTTAAGGAAAAGGCTTCAACAGCTCTACGCCGAGGAATTGCCCGCATTGCCCCTCTATTTTCGTGCTACCAGTCATATTATTCCGAAGTGGCTGAATGGGATTGAACCAACAGGCCACCAGTATTCGACAGCTAACTGGGTCGAGCATTGGGGGGTCAAAGAATAATTATGCTGAACTTTGTTGTATGCCGAGTATTCGAGAGTGCGGTTGTGGTCCTCATTGTATCCTTTGTGATATATTGCTTGATTGGTTTTATGCCAGGTGACCCGATAGATTTAATGATCGCGTCAAACCCGGAATTGACTTCTGAAGACTCCAGCCGGTTGAAGAAACTCTACGGACTTGATCAACCTTTAGTCTCTCGTTATTGGAACTGGGCACAATCCGCACTCTATGGTGATTTTGGATATTCCCGTGTATACGCGCAGCCTGTAATGGATATTCTCTGGCCGCGGATGGGGAATACAGTGTTACTTATGGGTCTAAGCCTATTTTTTGCGTTAGCGATAGCAATACCAATTGGCATTTTTGCTGCGATCAGACCAAACACGAAAACCGATTACCTAATTAACCTCTTATGCTTCGCAGGCATTTCAATCCCTCCTTTTTGGCTCGCACTTTTAGTCATAATTTTTTTCTCAGTAACACTATCTTGGTTCCCTGCCGGTGGCATGGAAACCGTTGGAAAGGGAGATCTTTGGGATCGAATATCCTATATGGTTTTGCCTCTCATTGTACTGACATTGCATACCGCGGGTGGTCTCACACGATTCATGAGGGCAAATATGCGTCAGACACTTCGCCAGGACTATATTCGTACAGCTCGCGCCAAAGGTGCTAATACCTATAAAGTTACCTTGAACCACGCGTTTCGCAACTCCATGCTGCCAATCATAACTATGATTGGGATCAGCCTTGGTGGAGTTTTCTCAGGTGCCTTAATCACAGAAACAATGTTTTCGTGGTTGGGTGTAGGAAAGACAATATTTGATGCCATACTTGGGAATGATTTCAACTTAGCTTTGGTAGGTCTCCTTTTCGCCACATTAATGACCCTCACGGGAAGTTTCATCGCCGATATTTGCCAAATAGCGATGGACCCACGTGTAAGTTTTGCATCGCAGGATGAAAAATAGTGCGTCCTGCGAAGCACAGCATTAATGCCAATCGCATGTTCGATCGGGTACTTCGACATAAACTAGCTGCCATCTCTGCAGTCGTGTTGTTAGGACTTGCTCTTTTATCTTGTTGCGCTCCACTTATAGAACGTTTACTTGGGGTCGATCACACCGACATAAATTTATATAATCGATTTGCGGGCCCGTCACTCACACATGTTTTGGGCACCGACGAACTCGGTCGCGACCTTTTTATTCGTTTGCTGTATGGGGGACGAGTTTCACTCTCCATTGCAATAACTGCTGCGATAATAGCTTCAGTTTTTGGAACCTTTGTAGGCCTCACTGCTGGTTACTACGGCGGTTGGCTCGACCGTTTTTTGATGCGTTTTAATGATGCTTTTATGGCACTACCACTACTACCGCTTCTTATCGTTCTAGCTGCTATAGATCTTGAGAAGGTTGGCGTTCCCAGGAGCATTGCGGAATCTGATGAGATTAGCTTATATCGTATTATAATTATAGTTTCTATGGTTAGCTGGAATACCGTCGCTCGTCTGGTTCGCGCTGAAACGTTGGCTCTTCGAGAAAGTGATTTTACCCGCGCAGCGCAGAGTTTAGGAGCATCTTCGAGTACTATTATAGTTCGCCATATACTTCCGAATTCTTCGTCACCTATTATTGTGGCAACAACACTATCCGTGGGTTACATTATCCTTTTCGAGTCGGTACTAAGTTTTCTTGGCCTTGGCGTCCAGGCACCGCTGACAAGTTGGGGACATATGCTGAGCAATGCACAAGAACTAATATGGTCTGCGCCTTATCTTGCAATTTTGCCAGGACTAATGATTTTCATCACAGTAATTGCATGTAACTTTTTTGGAGATGGGTTACAGGATGCTATGGACCCACGAGCAACATAGTGATCTCCTCGCCAGGCTCGCAGTAACAGCCTATTTCCAAAAAATCGCTAGGACAGGCACTATCTAAGATATTTAAATCGAGACTCTTTAGACCACTGATCTTTACTTACGCCACCGACAATTCCTTTAAAGTCTTGCAGGGGTTGTTTTTATTTCCCGTAATATATAACGTAGTGGTATTCATTGGCTTTTTTGGTTGAAAACTTACATGACTGACATTTCAGGAATTAGCGGTAATGACGCTTTGGATGTGTCTCACACAGGCACAAACAAGCGTGAAACAGATGTACAGCGTGACGCAGTCAATCAACCCAAACGTTCGACCGAAATGCAAAACCAAGAGAGCCTTGCATCTTCGGGTGATAGTGAAAGAGTCCAACGGGATGCACGCACTACAAATCAAGTAGAAACAGCCCAAAGTCGTGAGGTTGGTAACGATAATAAGAGTCAGACTGAGGCCAGCCGCACACTTGGCAAAATGGTTGATGTGTTTGCTTAAGGACCCGATGTTTCTGGGTTAGATCTAATTAAATCGTTCTATTGCAAAAAACATTTTCTTTCAGTAATGCAAGCATCCGTGCGATTATTAAGAGCCTGTCCTATGCTTACCTCTATTCACCCGTGAATTTTCAACAGTTTGCATTACAATGCTCAGCAATGGGGGTACGATCGCAAGCGTAAGTATAGCGGAAAAAGACAGCCCTCCAACTACCACTGAACCCAATCCACGATAAATTTCGGATCCTGCGCCCGGAAATAAAACAAGCGGTAGCATGCCAAAAACGCTAGTGAGGGTTGACATAAAAATAGGACGTATTCTATTGCGGGTTGCCTCTAGAACCGCCTCTTGGCACTCCATTTTTTCTTCGCGGTAATGATGTAGTGCCTGATGAACAATTAAGATTGCATTGTTTACAACTATACCCACGAGAATGACAAAACCGAGAATCGTAAGCATATCTAGCCGTTGCTCGCTATCAAATTGACGTAAGATAGTGAGTCCCAGAACACCTCCAGCAGCCGCAAGTGGAACAGAAAAAACAATAATTAATGGGTATACAAAGCTTTCAAATAGCACCGCCATTAAGAGGAATACAATGGCAAGAGCTAAAATTAAATCCCACTTTAATTCGGCGGCAGTAGCATCTAATTCTTTAGCCGTCCCCGTAAGCTGAAAACGGATTCCCGGGGGCAACCCTTCCCTTGCGACTTGAGCAAGCACCTTGTCACGCACGATGTTTATTGCATCTCCTAGGGCGATGTCATTGTCAGGTCGGACACGGACTGTAATAGCGCGTTGGCGCTCCCGATGCCATATAGCGGTAGGGCCGGAAGTAACTTGAACCTTCGCTAGAGATGAGACCGGTAAAATTTTTCCGGAACTTACGACGACTGGAAGATTTTGTATTGCTTGAGTGGTTCCAATATCGCTTTCAGGACCCATAAGTATTAAATCAATGATTTCGCCACCTACATTAATCTCCGCAATCCTAACTCCATCGTTAAAAGCATCAACAGATAGTGCGAGATCTTTAGCAGATATACCGTTGTCAGCAAGGCGGATGGGATCAGGCAAAACTCGGATTTCCGGCTCCCCTACTTCAATGCGCGGCCGTGCACGAACTTGCGAGTTTGGAAGGTGTACTTCTATAACTTCTGAAATACGCTGGGCTACTTGTGAGATATCCTCAAGTACAGGACCCTTTATATCAATATTGATACTACGGGTCCCACCTGCTCTGCGGCCAAAAATTGAGGACTGCCGAAATGTACTTTTCGTCCCAGGCTCGTCTTTTACAGAATCACGAAGTAATGGCACCATGTCCCGCGCACGGCTTGGATCCATGCCTCTAGCACCGACAATTGTGCGCTGCCGGAACGCCAAAAAGAAAAAATACTTCAGTTTGGGAGGACTTTCAGCATCAGCATGAGGCCCAGAAATTGAAGCAAGATTAGGTTTTATTTTTTCTTCCATACGAGTTGCCATTTCCGTGATGCTTTTGAGATTGTAACCGGCTGGCGAATAAATATAACCGATCACTAAATTTTGGTTTCCCTCAGGTAAGTATTCTAAAGGCGGCAACATCATCCAAGCAAAAAAAGCGCAAAAACCAGTCACCCCGGCAACCACACCGAAAGCGCGACGACGGCTTGCGGTTATGATATTCGTCAGCTTTAAAATCTCTGCAACAAACCAAAGCCCAAAGTTATCGATTATTGGAATTTTATACCTGCTTCCTTTGCTAGTACCATCATGGGCTAGCAAACGGTTGGAGAGTGAGGGTATCACAGTGATCGAAACTATGAGCGATAATATCACCGCAACTGAAATAGCCACTGCGATGTCACGAAAGATCTGGCCTGCTGTACGCTCCATTAACAAAAGAGGAATAAACACGGCCACTGTGGTTACAACAGAAACCATGATTGCCCCCCACACCTGTTTTGCCCCAACTAGGGCCGCAACAGAGGCTGGCTCGCCACGCTGACGCAATCTGTAAATATTTTCAAGAACAACTATCGCGGCATCAACCACCATGCCTACTGAAAACGCAATGCCTGCCAACGATACAACATTGATGGAGCGACCAAGTATCGCCATGGCCACAAAGGCAGAAACCACCGAAACCGGAATAGCAATGCCTATAACCAAGGTTGCTCTTCCCGACCGCAAAAAAAGAAATAATATGCCTACAGCAAAGATACCCCCAATCCATATATTCTGCACAACCAGATTGATCGCAGAGTCTATATAAACCGTTTCATCATATAACTGACGAAAGTTTAATCCTTCTTGCTTGGCTGCATTTTCTGCAATCTCTTTGACAGCTTTCCTTATTCCCTCCATTGTTTCTACAATATTGGAACCAGATTCACGTGTTGCAAACATTGCAATCGCCGGCTGCCCATTAGTACGTATCCGATGGATGGGCCTAGAGTATCCAAATTTGATGTCTGCAATATCAGAGACTAAGACCCTTGCAGTTCGACCAGTTTTTTTATCACGCGCAGCACGAAGCACAACACTGCCTACTTTTTCAGCACTCCGAAATTCGTTCTCTGTGCGAACTACATACCGCCGTTTTCCCTCCTGCACATCACCGGCTGTAACGGAGATGTTAGCAAGTCGAAGCGTACTGAGTATTTCAGGCACAGTAAGCCCATATTGCGCCATTTTCGTAGGGTGTATGATTACTCTCATTTCTAGTGTGCCACCACCACGCACCCCAACAGTCCCAACGCCGGGAACGCGTTCGAGACGGTCGCGAATTACGTCTTCGGCATAATCACCAAAATGGTGAATCGGGGTTGTATTTCCCTCCATCCGAGACATGTGGAACCAAGCGATTCTGTCATCATCCTCTCCCGACCGACGCAATCTTGGCTCCAACGCCTCATCGGGATAGTCTCGCACTCTATCGAGGCGATTGGAAACAAGCAGTAAAGCCTTGTCCATATCCGTGCCAACCTCAAACTCCAACTCAATCCTGCCACGGGATGTCTCTGCCCTACTTGTAATGCGACTTAATCCAGATAGCCCTGTCAGAGTTTCTTCTTGCTCGTTGATAATCTCACGCTCCACTTCGGCTGGCGCTGCGCCAGGCCATTGTGTCACTATTGTTATTACGGGCTTAGTTATGTCTGGTGAAAGCTGGATCGGAATCGAACTCAAAGAAGCGACGCCAAAAAGAACAACCATAATCACTGCTGCAACTACGGCCATGGGGCGACGAATAGCCAGCTGGATAATGTCCATCGACGCCCCCGCTATTTTTCAACTATTTTGATTTTCTTGCCAGGCTTGAGCTTTTCGTTACCCTTCGTGGCTACAGTTTCACCATCCCTAAGACCAGAGATGATGACGAAACGATCACCAACCGCTTGACCCAAATTAACATTTCGCCGCCAAGCTTTCCCCTCTGTAATGACATAGACAAAATATGACTGACCACTGACGATGATAGCGTCCTTGTGAACAGTCGTCATATCCTTTGATCCCGCAATAGGCACATCAATGGTAACAGATTGATTCGCTGCGAGTGATCCCTGGGTTGATCTATCATTGAAATCTGGAACTAACCGAACTGATCGCGTCCGGGTTGAGGAGTCTTCGTCAGGCACTATTGCTCGGACCACTGCCTTGCCAAGTGATCCATTACCAAAACGAATTATCACTCTAGTACCTGGCTCTATGCCCCTAAGTCGGGATTGAGGAACATTGGCTTCAACCTCTAAATCAGAGTCATTTACCAAGGTTACGACTGGATCACCAACACGAACAAAGTTTCCGATTGAAATATGGCGTTCAGCCACAACACCGTCGTAAGGCGCCCTGATATTGGAATAGTTCAAGTCAATTTCGGCCATTCGAAGATTAGCTTTGGCGCTAGCAACTGCAGCTTCCTTTCCCGCGACCTCGCTTTCGAACTTCGAATATTCGTTCAGTTTATCAACCAAACGTGCTTTCGAAAAAGCAGCAGACCCTCTAAGCTTTTTCTTTCGCCGCAATTCTTCACCTATCAACTTTAACTGTGCACGGGCAGCTCGAAGCGAACCAGCTGCCTCTTTCAATCTAGCTTCGTTTATCGATTTTGCTGTATCAAGGCGTCTAACATCAAGTTTAGCAAGCACATCTTGAGCTTTAACCCGCGTACCAACTTCTACGAATACTTCTGAGACCGTGCCTCTCACCCTAGCAGCAACAGCGCCATGCTGAAGAGCAACGAATCTGCCAATAACCGGTGTCGTCTCAATAATCTTGCTCTTTACAACCGTTTCAACAAATATTCTCGCACGGGTATCTTTTTTCTCACTCGCCAAAATTATTTCTCCTGACATAGCATTCAAAATGCCAAGAGCCAGAAAGACGATTAAGAAAAACCTTTTAATGAGCCGCAACATGTTCCGCGCAATCTTCCATCTTCAACTTTAGAGCTTTGGGACGTATTATCCAATAACCATATATTAAGTTAGTGTTATATTTATATGTTTTTTATCTAGGCCATTATATTCCTATGACTACTGCTTTATTTTCTCACCAAGCTTGTTTTGACCATAACCCGCACGTTGGTCACCCGGAATGCCCTGAGAGACTGAGCGCCATATTGTCCGCACTGACTTCGCCAGATTTCAAACACCTTAAATATTGCCAGCCCCCGCTAGCAACTGTTGAACAAATTGCTCGAGTTCACGACCATTCATATGTCACATGGGCTCTCGCGGAAATGAAAAAAGGAGGTGACGTCGTTTTTGACAATGACACTCGCTCAAGTCCTGGCACATACGAAGCAGCATTACGAGCCGCTGGCTCTGTTTGTGCTGCAATCGATATAATTATCGCAGAGGGAGCAAAAAATGCATTTTGCGCTATCCGTCCCCCAGGGCACCACGCCGAGCATTCAAATGCTATGGGCTTTTGCCTTTTCAATAATGTGGCGGTGGGAGCAGCACACGCTCGCTGTGTTCACGGATTAGAACGTGTTGCAGTAATTGACTTTGACGTTCACCATGGTAACGGAACACAAGCTGCATTCTGGAATGATCCCAATTTATTTTTTGGCTCAACCCATCAGTCGCCATTATACCCAGGCACTGGCAACCAAAACGAACGGGGGGTAGCCGGTAATGTTATAAATGTTCCACTTACGCCATCTTCGGGTTCCGAAGAATTTCGTGATGCAATGGAAAACATTGTGTTCCCGGCACTACGTGAATTTTCGCCAGATTTTTTACTCATTTCTGCCGGCTTTGATGCCCATTCAGATGACCCTTTAGCCTCACTAAACTTTAAAGATGACGATTACTATTGGGTTACTGATAAGCTTTGTGCTGTCGCCGCTGAGTATTGCCGATGTCGTTTGGTGTCGACGCTTGAAGGAGGCTATCATCTTGAATCGCTTGGTCGCAGTGCTGCGGCCCATGTGGCTGCGTTAATGGATGCTTAGTAAAGACATTTGATTGCGTCATTCGAGCGGTGCAATTAAGATCACTGAAATTAAAAGGGCTGATTGCATGAGGGAGGCAAATATGGCCGCAAAGAAAACAAATATTTCAAAAATGTCTTTTGAGGATGCTCTTGAGGAGCTTGAATCAATTGTTCGTGACCTCGAATCTGGTAGCAGCAAGCTGGACGAGTCAATTGATGCCTACGAACGAGGTGCGGCCTTGCAGAAGCATTGTGAAGAGAAATTACGCTCAGCACAAACTCGCATTGACAAAATTTCGCTCGGACGTGAAGGCCAACCCGTAATTTCACCAGCTGAAATTGAGACATCATGAACAAGCTTAAAGCTGCCCTGACTAATACGGCCGATAGCGTAGAAGTTATGCTTGATACACTCTTAACTCCAGATAGCTCAACAGAAAATCGTATCTATCAAGCAATGCGTTACACCACTTTAGGTGGAGGCAAACGGCTACGCCCTTTTTTAGTGAAGCAGAGTGCTGATTTGTTTGGAGTTCGTGAGATCAACGCTCTTCGAACGGGTGCCGCATTAGAGTTAATCCACTGCTATTCACTTGTTCACGACGATCTGCCAGCCATGGATGATGATGACCTGCGGCGTGGAAAGGCTACGCTTCATAAAGCATTTGATGAGGCAACAGCAATACTTGCAGGCGACGCTTTACTTACATTGGCTTTTGAGGTTATCGCACAGCCTGAAACACATCAGGATTCTGAAATACGAATCGAATTAGTAAATATGCTAGCTAGGGCATCCGGCGTCCGCGGGATGGTAGGTGGTCAAATGGAGGACCTCCAGGCTGAAACAAAAGAACTCAACCTTGAAGATATCACCCACTTGCAAAGACTGAAAACAGGAGCGCTTATTGAGTATGGATGTGAGGCCGGCGCCATTCTGGGAAAAGCAAGCAAGGAGGAAAGAGAAGCCCTTGTAGCCTACGCTAACGATCTTGGTTTGGCTTTTCAAATAGCAGATGACTTGCTCGATATTGAAGGAAATGTAGAAGAGACAGGTAAAGCTGTGAGAAAAGATAATCATGCTGGAAAAGCAACCTTTGTTTCGCTTCTTGGTGTGGATGGTGCGCGCAAAGAGGCTGAGAGCATTGCAAACCGGGCAGTAGGTCATTTGGATACATTTGATGATCGTGCAAACCTGCTGCGTGCAACAGCAGAGTTTGTAATAGCTCGACGCAACTAACGGGTTACTTTTGTATGGCCAAAGGCGAACGCGCGGACAAAATACTTGTGGCAAATGGGCTTGCCTCAAATCGCACCAAAGCACGGGCGTTAATAATGTCTGGTAACGTCTTCTCCGGTGAAAAGAGAATAGAGAAGGCTGGCACTCTTTTATCGCCAGACACGCCGATAGATATCAAAGGAAAAGATCACCCTTTTGTATCACGAGGCGGCATTAAATTGAGTCACGCTATCAAGTACTTCGGCATTAAACCAAAAGGGCAAATTTGCCTAGATATAGGATCCTCTACCGGCGGATTTGTCGATGTGTTATTGAGGAATAATGCCAAAAAAGTTTTTTCGGTTGATGTCGGGAAAGGGCAACTTGCTTGGTCGCTTAGAATAGATGAACGGGTGGAGGTATTAGAGGGGTTTAATGCGCGCTACCTGACCTCAGACTTGATCCCAAACGCAGTGAATATTATCAGTTGTGATGTCAGCTTTATAGGCTTAGAAAAAATCTTGCCGCCAGCTCTTGGGCTCGCAGCTAAAGGCTGCAACCTTATTGCATTAATTAAACCTCAATTCCAAGTACAACGGTCAGAGGTTGGGAAAGGAGGTGTAGTACGTGACTCCCAAATTCATGAGCGTGTCTGCATGGAAATTAAAGAATGGGTTAACAGCCAAATGAATTGGCAAGTGCTAGGAATTACAGAAAGTCCCATCACTGGGCCTAAAGGTAATAAAGAATTTTTTCTGGCTGCTTTTTTTTCAAAGTAACATTTTCAACTGAAGTTTGTTGCACTGTGCGCTAAAGTTGAGAATGGTAGTAAAGGAAATAATACCAAATTATTATGAGGAATTATTTAAGATCTGTTTTTAAACTCTCGTAGAAATTTATATCATACCTTGCCCTGAACTGCAGCCTCTCATTTAAAATGCTTGTGCTCATATCAAAGGGGAAAATCGTACCTCTACCGTGCAACCTTATTTTTCATTTTTTCTGAACAAATTTATTCGAATTGCTGCATCTAAAATAAAACCTTTGGGATAACTTTTAGCGTTCCTCTTAAATCTTGATTCTACCTCACTTCTATGTCTCTCATATAATTGAGCTCGCTGCGGATTGCGTTCGGTCTGCTTGCTTAAGAAGTCTGAAAAATCGCAATATATTTTTGGTGTCGATACAAAAATCTCCCCTAGCGTTGTAAAAGAGTTACCATCCAAATCCATAATCTTGTCATACGCAACTGAGCGAATGCGGGTCTCATCAGTAACAGGTTGAGCAGTATTAAAATAACCTCCAGAAGGGACTGGTTCCATGATGTAAAGCAACCCTCGTGTTGAGAGTACCCTTTCTGCCTCAACCAAAGCTTTGGATATCATCTCAATATCGACGTGGTGTAGAGAATTCGAGAAGATTACAATATCAAATTCATCATTTTCAAATGGCAGGTTTTGGGCAAATCCCTCATAAAAATCCACATTCAAACCCGCCAAACGGGCATGGGCTGAAGCCATAGAAATACGGTCGGAATTTGGATCAATACCCGAAACATTAGCACCACAATCAGATAAAAAACATGTAAATTCTCCTCTACCACAGCCCACATCCAATGTATTGGCGCCCAACAGAGGCAACAATTCTGTGGCTAAATCAGCAGCTGATTTTTCAGTCAATTGTGAGAACTTTTTTTTTGGGTACATATAGTAAAACGCCGTCGACAAAATAAGACTTTGTGAACTTTACACAAAAATGTATTGAAACGAAAATATCGAAATATCAATATTCCTATAAACTATTCAAACCTGATAAAAAAGTAGTGTTACCTTGAATGAAACCCTAACCTATGTGCTCTTTGCCCTTTATCGATCAGACGAATACTATGAATAATATTGAGCTCTTTCTATGGATCTTAAGCATTACCACATTGGTGTCTTGGCTTTACCTTTGGTTATTTCGGTCCCTCTTTTGGCTTGCCAATCAGCGCTTAGAAAAGCTCCCGGCAGATATCCCGGAACCTATTAGCTTGCCGCCGATAATCGCATTGATACCAGCAAGAAATGAAGAGGATGTTATTGCCAACTGCATAGGCTCATTATTAAACCAAGATTATCAAGGTGAACTTTCGATAATTTTAATTGATGACGCGAGCAATGATGCAACGGTCAAGATCGCTCAGGGTGCTGTAACACAGCTCGACGGGGGTGATAAAGTCCAGATCATTTCTGGTAAAAAACTTCCAAGTGGTTGGGCCGGGAAGGTTTGGGCCCTACAACAAGGCATGAGTAGGCCTGTCAGAACACAAGCTAAATATTACCTTTTATCAGATGCGGACGTGTATCATGATCCTAGCAACATCACTCGCCTTGTTTCGAAGGCTGAGAAAGAGGAGTTGGATCTGGTCTCTTTGATGGTCAAGCTTCAATGTCGTAGTCTTTGGGATTGGCTCTTGATACCCGCATTCATTTTTTTCTTTCAGAAATTGTTTCCGTTCAATAGGGTGAATGACCCAAGTAGCCGTGTTGCCGCAGCAGCCGGCGGCTGTATGTTGGTTCGGAAAACAGCTATGGATAGAATAGGCCAACTTACATCCATCAAGTCAGCCATTATTGACGACTGCGCATTAGCTCGTAAATTGAAGGATCATGGCCCAATATGGCTTGGTCTTTCAACAACCACCAGAAGTATTCGTCCCTATTACAACTTGACGGAAATCTGGCACATGGTAACACGGTCAGCATATACACAACTTCACCATTCCCCGGTGTTTTTGCTTGGAACAATAATAGGGATGACTGTTGTTTACATGGCTCCACCATTGGTGATGGGTTTTGCATTTTTACACGATTTAATTTTCCCATTACTTTTCTCTGGATGCGCATGGGGCATCATGGTTTACACATACCGCCCTACGTTAAAAATATACTATGCCAAACCTTTTTATGGTCTCCTACTTCCTGTTACTGGACTCATTTACCTATTGATGACGATTGACTCAGCTCGCCGCTTTTACCTTAATAAAGGTGGTGAATGGAAAGGGCGGGTCTACAATTGAGTGTCTATTCGCACTGTGCTTTATGACGCAGCATTTGGTCGGCCAAAACGCAAGCCATCATTGCTTCACCCACTGGCACTGCCCGGATCCCAACGCAGGGATCATGTCGCCCCTTTGTTGAAACTTCCACCTCATCGCCATCTGATGTAATGGTTCGTCTTGGAATACGAATAGAGCTTGTCGGCTTAACGGCGAACCGCACAATAATGTCCTGGCCTGATGATATTCCTCCAAGAACCCCACCAGCATGGTTCGACAAGAAAATGACTTGACCGTCATTCCCTAACCGCATCTCATCTGCATTTTCCTCACCTCTGAGGCAAGCCGCCTCCATCCCTGCACCTATCTCCACGGCTTTAACCGCATTGATACTCATCATAGATGCCGCAAGCTCAGCATCAAGTTTGCCATAAATTGGCTCACCCCAACCAGCGGGGACGCCGCACGCTACCACCTCTATGATAGCTCCAAGCGATGAACCGTCCTTGCGTGTTTTATCCATCAAACTCTCCCACTCTGCGACTTTATTCGCGTCGGGACAAAAAAATGGATTTTTGTCTACCTCTCCCCAATCCCATCGGTCACGATCAACTTTTGATTGCCCCACTTGAACAAGTGCAGCACGAATTACGATATGTTTTCCCAGCACTTTCCGCGCAACACCACCTGCAGCCACGCGCATTGCCGTTTCACGCGCCGAGGAACGTCCACCACCCCGATAGTCACGAATCCCGTATTTCTGATCGTATGTTATATCAGCATGAGCCGGACGATACTTATTTTTGATCTCCCCATAATCCCGCGATCGCTGGTCTGTGTTTTCAATGAAAAGACTTATTGGCGTTCCAGTGGTCATACCGTCAAAAACACCTGAAAGAATTTTCACCTGATCTTGCTCTCGACGTTGCGTTGTGTGCCTAGACTGACCTGGTCGGCGCTTATCAAGCCACTGCTGAATATCTGGCTCTCCCAATGGAATTCTCGGGGGCACCCCATCAACTGTACAACCAATTGCAAGCCCGTGACTTTCCCCCCAAGTAGTGAAACGGAACAGCCGGCCAAAACTATTTTGAGACATCTATTTGTCCTTGGGCTTCAGGCCATTCAGTAGCTCGCCAACTTCTTCAGCAGCATCGACTGCCACCATCCCCACCATATGGTAGCCAGAGTCAACGTGATGAACCTCACCAGTAACCCCTGAACTGAGATCAGATAAAAAATACAAAGCCGATTGCCCCACTTGGTCGAGACTTACGTTACGTTTAAGCGGAGAATTGAGTTCGTTCCATTTTAGTATGTAACGAAAGTCTCCAATACCCGAAGCGGCGAGGGTCTTAATCGGCCCCGCAGAAATAGCATTAACTCGTATACCTTGTGCGCCCAGATCCACCGCTAGATATCGTACGCTTGCCTCCAGAGCAGCCTTGGCAACACCCATCACATTGTAATGGGGCATAACGCGCTCGGAACCGTAATAAGTAAGAGTAATTATACTTCCTCCATCAGACATTAATTCCTGCGCTCGTTGGCAGAGCGCTGTTAACGAATAACAGGACACGTCCATTGTAAGTTGGAAATTATCTCGGCTGGTGTTCACATATTTACCAGTCAGTTCATTGCGATCAGAAAAGGCAATTGCGTGAACTATAAAATCAAGCTTACCCCATTTTTCTTCTATTACAGCAAAGAGGCTATCTAGTGCATCATCATCTGACGCATCACATTTAATAAGCATGTCCGAGCCAATTGATTCTGCGAGTGGGCGAACACGCCGTTCGAGCTGATCAATCTGATAGGAAAAAGCCAGTTCGGCTCCATGCTCAGCAAGCGTTTTTGCTATACCCCAAGCAATTGACCGATCATTGGCAACTCCCATCACCAAGCCACGCTTACCTGCCATCAAATTCGTCGAATTGCTCAACTTCTACTCCTAAAGACACATAACGAAAGGTTTTGTAGACAACCAAATCCCATTGTAACCAACTAGTGCTCGCGGTCAAAGCTGTTCAACGCAAGACAAATTAATTGACTTCTGACGCTTATTGAAATCTACCATCAATTTCCCAAGCGTTTAATAAACTTACTGCGACTCTTTATTCTAACAGTAAAAAATGCTTCGATCAAACAAAGTCACTATTCTTGTAACGACGACTTTAAATAGCTCTAGGAAAATGGGCACGATAATTCGATGCACACAGTGACTGAGTCCTCACCCGTAGACATACATCATTGACCTCAACGAATAATAACATCTCAATTTCCCAAATATGACAATGACCTAGTCATTAAATCCAAGTTTTTTACGGAATTTTTTGCCTTCTCCACCCGACCATTTACTTATGAATGCCTCCAATTCTAAATCAACGGTATCCGGAAGGACTATATTTAGGGTAACAATCAGATCTCCAGCTTTTTTTCCCTTAGGAGCTAAACCCTTTCCTCGAAGCCTTAGTTTGAGGCCTGAACTTGTGTTTTTTGGCACATTGAGAGCCACCTTACCGTCGACCGTAGGGACGGTGATTTTTGCCCCCAGAACCGCTTCATCTAAACTAATTGGAGCAACAAGATGAATGTCATGTCCATTGAGAGTGAAAAACGGATGGGTATCTAGGCGAATAGTTACCATCACGTCTCCCAATGACCCCCCAAGAATACCCGGTTCTCCCTGTCCTTTTAGCCGCAGCACTTGGCCATCTTTAGTACCAGGCGGAACTTTTACATCAAGGACCTTATTACCAGATATTTTTATTCGATGTTTTAAACCTTTGGCAGCATCTTCGAGCGAGACGTTCAACGTAAATGACAGATTACGCCCTTTCGACGGACGCCGCCGTTGACTGGCGTTATTACCGAACAAGTCAGAGAACAGATCAAAATCCGAGCCACCCTGCCCGAAAGAAAAAGTTGACTCGCTTCCGCTACGATGCCGAGCTCCTTGGTTAGTGCGAAATAAGTTTTCGTATGCTGGAGAACCATCGGGGTTAATTTCTCCGCGATCAAACTTTGCTCTTTGCTCACTATCCGATAACAATCGATAAGCTTCGGATACCTCTTTGAAACGTTTCTCCACAGAAGTATCACCAGGATTAACATCTGGGTGCAGCTTTTTCGCAAGGCCACGATAGGCTTTCTTAATATCAGCAACCGTCGCGTTTTTACTTACACCAATAACGCTATATGGATCCTTCATCACAAGCCTGCCTATCAGCCAATCCGCACGAGCGAGTATTCTGACGCCCGGCCTCCCATAAGTTGTACAGCAGTTGTTTAGAGAACTTTCCAGCTACCATCAGGTTGCTGACAGGCTTGTCCCTTTCTTGTCTCAGTCTTGCCGTCCACTGTAATCGTCTGCTCGAATTCCCGGCAGTAGGCTCCCGTTGACTGGTTACGGCCATCCCTCGTCGCCACAACAGTTCCTGAGGCGCCGCTGTTAGGATTATTCCAACTCACCGGCTGGTTCAACGGTGCAGTTTGCGCCGCTTGGTATGCATTACTGTGTCGTACTTGATCAGCTTCATCGAGAGATTGTCCAAGTGAACCGCCGGCCCAAGCACCCAGTAAACCACCAATTGCTACGGCAGCCATAGTTCCGGCACCACCACCACCAATCTGCGATCCTGCCAATGCTCCCAATCCAGCACCAATCACTGTACCAGCCTGTTGCTTTTGCCCCGCGCCTTGACACGCACACAGAATGAAAATACCTGCAATAAGAGGGGCGAAATTTTTTATCTTCATGTTTTTACCTCGTTAGTTACCTAATTTAAATGCTAGCTCGGTGCGCCTTCGGTGAAATTTCGACTGCGCTAGCAGCATATTAAATATTTTGCTTAATATCACACTATTTAACCATCAGAATATTGGAATAAATTTGTATAAGCTTAATATTAGACTTACATGTGTTAAGACCTATATACAAAGGCTTTGGGAAATTCAAACGTGAGTTCAAATGACCTGCGAACATCCGATCAAAAAATTTTCATGCTGGTTTGAAGAAGCAAAAAAAAGTGAACCAGAACTACCGGAAGCAATGAGCGTTTCTACTGTATCGGCGGATGGGCAGCCATCCAGTAGGATGGTATTGATGAAGTCATACGATCAAGAGGGTTTTGTTTTTTTCACCAACCTTGAGAGCCGCAAAGGTAATGAGATTTATTCGACGCCAAAAGCCGCTTTACTTTTTTATTGGAAATCCCTCAAACGCCAGGTCCGCATAGAGGGACAAATATTCCCGGTATCTGACGAAGAGGCAGATGCCTACTTTGCCAGCCGACCACGAGGATCTCAAATTGGGGCGTGGGCATCAGATCAATCCCGGCCGATGAACGATGAGTCAGACCTTGAACAATCCGTTGCTAGCCATACTGCAAAATTTGCTGACTCACCCATAAAACGCCCCCCATTTTGGAGTGGCCTCAGGCTTAAGCCTCAAGAATTGGAGTTTTGGCAAGACCGTTGTTTTCGGCTGCACTTGCGGGAGGTTTATAGACTTAAAGAAAATAAGTGGAACAAGACATTACTTTACCCTTAGAGTATCGCCATGCCGACACTGCCAAAAACACTCATTCTTACCGGCGCTAGTCGCGGAATTGGACACGCAACGGTTAAACGCTTCTCGGACGAGAACTGGCGAATAATAACATGCAGCCGTGATGAAGTACCTGACGCATGTCAACGAGATCCAAATTGGCATGGTCATATCCCAGTAGAATTAGCAAATCCTCAAGATGTTACTCACTTTATTGAGGAGGCCAATCGATTGCTCGGTGATGACCCGCTTCACGCACTTGTTAATAACGCCGCCGTATCACCTAAGACGGAGTTTAAAGAACGTCTTGGGTGTCTGAACGGCGATTTAAATACTTGGCGGCGTGTCTTTGAATTAAATTTTTTCACACCTTTAACGATGAGTAGGGGTTTTGCGACAGCACTTGGCAAGGGAGCAAAAGATCGCGGGGCCGCTGTGGTAAATATTACATCCATAGCTGGACATTCAATACACCCTTTTGCGGGATCTGCGTACGCAACATCGAAAGCAGCGCTCTCTGCTTTAACCCGAGAGCTGGCTGTTGAGTTTGCATCCCTTGGTATTCGCGTTAATGCTATCGCTCCAGGTGAAATTGAAACCGATATGATAGGTGCTGAATATGAACCCTTAATTAATCGCATACCAATGCATCGCATGGGTAAGGCCGAGGAGGTTGCGGCTTGCGTATATCATATGTGTAGCAAGGATTTCTCGTACGTAACCGGAGCTGAGATGTTTGTCACAGGAGGCCAGCATCTCTAGCTGTTTTGCTCTTTAAACCATACCAAACGGGCTTGTAATTGAGCCATCTCAAAACCAAGCCAGTCAGCAAAACGGCCCTTTATGTGTAGCGACTTTAATTTTTCTAATCGAACAAGTTCGCTTTCATACATACAGTGGAGCATTGTAATTTGTTCGGCTCGATCGTCACTATCAAGCAAATAAAGAAAACGCATCTTTAGCGCTATCACAAGTTTAGAGACATCATTTACGGGGGCACGCACATTAGAAGTCATGAGCGTGCGAAAAATTTCCCGACCCTCTTCAGTTATACCAATATTTGTTTCCTGCCCTCGTGACAGCTGCGAAACGCTTTGTGCCAACCCTTCAAGACGAATTAACTCTAATGACGGAGTAAGCATATCTAACGATGGACCGATTACAGAGCTTACAAAATGACGCACTTCATTGGTTAATTCTGAGTAATCAACAGACCCTTCCATCAAACGCCCAAGGGCCGCGAGTCTTATCGCCTCGGTCGGTATAAGCGTATTGTCGCGATACATTACTTGGTATCCAAGGGCTTTTTACTCAGCTGCAGCCTGAGATGATGGCAAGCCAAGCCCTAATTTTTCCCATACTTTCTCCAACGCACACACCAACTCGTCCATCATCTCATCGGTGTGCTCAGGCGAAGGTGTGATACGAAGCCGCTCTTTACCCTTCGGAACAGTGGGGTAGTTAATAGGTTGTACATAAATCCCATACTCATTGAGAAGCATGTCGCTGGCATCTTTACATAACACAGGGTCACCGACCAATACCGGGACAATATGACTCTGCGACGGCATGACCGGAAGCCCAGCTTCCCGTAATTTAGCCATTAAGCTACGCGTGTTTTGCTGGTGTTTCGCACGCATGGCTCCACCCTCTTGCCCACGCACTACCTCTATACTGGCAAGTACGCCGGCAGCAATCGCGGGAGGAAGCGCCGTAGTAAATATAAACCCTGATCCAAAAGATCTAACAAAATCAATCAAGGCGGCAGAGCCAGCTATATATCCACCAATCACACCAAAGCCTTTAGCGAGGGTTCCCTGAATTACTGTAATCCGACGAGATACACCATCACGCTCAGCAATCCCACCACCACGTTCACCGTAAAGACCTACGGCATGAACTTCATCCAGATAGGTCATTGCGCCGAATTCGTCGGCAACATCACAAAACTTGGCAATTGGAGCAATATCACCATCCATAGAGTAGATAGACTCAAACGCCACAATTTTTGGTATGCTCGGATCAACGGCTGCAAGCTTACGAGCAAGATCCTCAGGGTCGTTGTGATTAAAAATTTGTTTCGAAGCTCTACTATGACGGATACCCTCTATCATCGAGTTATGGTTGTGCGAATCTGAAAAAATTACACACTCAGGCATCGAGGCAGCGAGGGTAGACAAAACTGTCATGTTAGCGACATACCCTGATGTAAATAATAGCGCTGCCTCCGTGGAGTGAAGGTCAGCCAATGCGCGTTCCAACAATACATGGTAATGATTTGTACCCGAAATATTGCGAGTGCCCCCTGCCCCAGCGCCGCACCGCTCAAGTGCACCGGTCATTGCCGCTATGACCTTAGGGTGTTGCCCCATACACAAGTAATCATTTGAACACCAAACCGTGACGTCACAAACTGTCTCATCATTATGGCGAACAGCGGTTGGGAAACGACCCGCCTCACGTTCTATATCAGCGAAAACGCGGTAGTTACCGTCGCCTCTAAGCGATTGTATCTTCTGCTTAAAAAAGCCCTCGTAATCCATTATTAAAACTACTGCCTCGCCTAATATTGTTGTTAACGCGTGCGTGTAAACTAATTAACGCCACGTTATAATGATTATATACAGTTTTTCTTACCACGCTTCCAGTCGGGCATCGTTTGCATGAGACGATCCGCCGCGCCCCTCAAACAATCGACTTCATTTTGAATATCAAAAAATGTAACTTCGCAATTGATTTCAATTAACACTATCGACAATTTTACAAAAAAATTAGGGTAATATCTCCTGCGTGAAAACCGATAGATTTTCATAGAATTTTTTTTCCCTTAATTTCTATCGGGATTATTAAGCTTCGGACTTAGGTAGCTCTTAAACATTAGATATTCAGAACAATGTATTTTTCCGCCTAAATATAAAAAACAAACTGACAACTATACTAAATTAGTTTGCGGCAAAAAGTTTTCCCCGCTTTCCCCATTTTACCGGCTAATATCTATCGATTTTGGGCAATCCACCGGGGGACTCTTACAAATCAACTTGCTACACTTGTTTGTGTCTGTATCAAGCTGGAGCACTTACTCATGGGCGTCATCGTCAACTTGCGGGAGTTTCGCAAACGCCAAAAACGAAATCAAAAACAAGCTGAGTCATCCGAAAAACGAGCCTTGACTGGCCAAAATAAAGCCGACCGCTTGCGCATAGCTAATGAAAAAGAAAAGGCCGAAAGGCATCTCACATCTCATCAGATTGACCAATCCGAAAGAGATGGCGACGAAACCGCCTAATATCTTCAGTGGCTTATTAATGCCGTGTTTGAATTTCCTCATCGAACAGTTCCGGCGCTAATTCATATGCCTTCTGCATGGCCTTTGCCGCTTCTTCGTGACGCCCAAGATCATCAAGAACCGAACCAAGGTTATAATGCGCCTCAACGAGGTCAGGCTGAACGGCTAGCGCCTCGCGATATGAACGGACTGCATCATCTGGCCGACCGGTTTCTGTGAGCAGATCGGCCAAATTGAAATGAGCTTCAACAAGCATGGGATCGATAGATAGCGCAATCTGATATTCTCGCTCTGCCTCCAACGGTCGTCTATTTTGAGCAGCCACAGCACCAAGAGCCACTCTGTAGATTGGTTGGTCTCTATCGGAGGTTACGGCCCGACGTAAAAGTGATATGGCTTCATCTGCTGGCCCTCCGCCTGCAACCGCTAACCCTAGAAGATGAAGCAGTTCACCATTTTCCGGGGCTGCTGGCAGAGCCGCCCTAAGTAGACTTTCAGCTACAACGATATTCCCTGCTTCCAACGCCGATTCAGCATCAGAAACTACACCACTAACACTTTCATAAGAATCCGGCAGTGAACTTTGCCTGTAACTCGCAGCCGTGTCAGCGTCACTGAGATCATACGCCTTTCTCAAAAATTGGCCGTTAAAAAAATTACTATTTATTTGTTGATCAGTTCGAAATCGATACCAACATGGTGACTGCTCTAGAATTACGCCAGGCGAGGCTTTCAATTCTACAGGATCGTAAGAAAATGCAGCATAAACTTCTTCACCTATGAAATTAAGATGACTAGTGTAATAGTCAAAACGATTAAGATCCTGTAACAAAGGCCAAATATCTAAGAAACGATCCTCTAAACAACTTCTCAAGTAATCATAAATAAAATAGTTTCCTTCTTTTTGCCATTCTATGCCATCAATTTCTATATTACTGATGCGCCAACCCATGTACTCTTTGATTATACTGGCAAATGACGTACCACTATATGATGAATACCATAACAGTGGACTTCGCGCTGTCCTATTATTGAAAAATACCTGTACCAATTCGGCTATGTGCCCCGCCTCCGTTAGATCAGAGGAGCTCATGGTGGGCGTAGAGATGATTCGGCGTTCGCCTTCATCTACAAATTCTAAACCAAGTATTTCAGAGTTTTTATACATGGGTGTTCCGGGCAAAAGCTGTAATTGATACGGCTCTACTTTACTTACTCCAAGTGAAACACCGTAATCTATTGAGTCCAGGTAAGTATTACTTGTTTCTTGTGGCAATCCATAAATCAATTGTATCACCGTTTCAATGCCTAGACTTTGCATGTATTTAACATTTTCAGCAATTAATTTAGTGCTTTGCTTGCGATCAACAGCCTGCATCACATCCATGTTCGAACTTTGCAATCCTACTTCAATTACTGTAATATTAGCATCTTTTAAAAGATCCATTACTTCTTGATCTAGAAGGTCTACTCTCAATTCAACAGTAACTGACAAATCATCGTCTTTTCTATACTTTTTTATTATTGTCAATATTTCTTTAGCTCTTTTTTTCGGAATATTAAATGTTGGATCCATAAGAAATATTTCTCTTACATTACTTGATAGTATCTCTTTTATATTTTCTTCTACGCGTTTCATTGAGAATTTATGCAGTAATTGACCATAATCTTTTGGGTAATAGCAGAAACTACATTTAAAAGGGCAACCTCTATAAGTCTCGAATAGTATAGTTCTATTTTCATTATTGAGATCAATGCATCCATTTAAATAAGGAGAAGGTATGATATCAAGATCATCAATAAATGGCCTTTTGTCAGTAATTATTACCTCACTATTGTCTCGGTAAGCTATTCCTTTAACTTCACTAATACTTGAGCTGATAATTGTATTACTTTTCTTTTCCCAATAAGAGATTAATTCTCTAAACGTTTCTTCTCCCTCTCCACAAACAATTAGATCGATTGATTCATATTTATTAAGTGATTTCACAGGAACGGAACTAACGTCTGGGCCTCCCACAATAATCTTTACATCGGGCCTAATTTTTTTTACTTCATCGCAAATCATTACAGTGTTTTCCATATTCCAAATATAACATGAAAACCCAATAATATCGGGATCATTACTTATTATTTGTTCTGCAGTACTTTTATGATCGAAAATATTATTTGGAGTTACGATATTAACACTTGAGTTATCTTGTAAAAATGGGTCCGTCTCGGCGTAACTTTTTAAATAAAAAAGCGCCAAAGGGATATAGTCACTGGTTGTGTCGATCAAATCGACCCGCATTATCTCTCTCCGAATTGATTCTGGTAGCCTTTTAAACGATGTTAATCTCGAACCAAAAATACATTACGGTTTTTTTCGACTTCATTTCAAGTTAAGCATTCGCACTAAGCCTACACATTTGTGAGTACTCAGGCTAATTATTGCCCCCATGGTCCAAAAAGATGTGGCCGCTTGCCACGTTTTTCAAAATACTGCTGGTGATAATCTTCGGCCATGTAGAAATGCTCCGCTGACACTATCTGGGTCGCAATTGCCGCCTTTAACTGACCTGTTGACTGTAAAGCAAGCTTAGATGTCTCAGCTGCGGCCCTTTGATCCTCATCAACATAAAAAATAGCGCTCCTATACTGCGTGCCCACATCAGGACCCTGACGATCAACTTCGGTTGGGTTGTGACAGCTCCAGAACACATTCAGGAGTGCCTCAAAGCTAATTTCAATGGGATCATATTGCACCTTTACTGCCTCAGCATGTCCCGTTTGCCCGGTACAAACCTCTTCGTAGGTTGGATCCTCTGAATTACCACCAATGTACCCAACCGCTGTCTCCATTACACCGCTTGTGTCACGAAACGCTTGTTCAACACCCCAAAAACATCCCGCAGCAAATATCGCTTCAGCCATTTTAAACCCTTTATACTTTCACTCAGTCTCTCAGTCGCCATCTCACGCATTCAATGCTCAAAGTCAGATCAGACCCACACTACGCAGGAATACACAAAAAACAGTGATCGGCGCAACAATACGGAGCGACCACAACCACAGGACCCCTAATACCTGGTTTTTAAATCCGATAACACTGCTACCAGGACGATCTCGCCAAGCCCATCCTACAAAAAACGCAGTGATCATACCACCAATTGGTAGTGCAAGATTGAGAGTAAGGAATTCCATGACATCAATAATGCTTTTCGTGCCCCATTTAACATCATTTAAAACTCCAAATCCGAGGGACGACGGTATGCCGATAGCATAGATTAGAAAGCCGACGATGAGGGTAGTCCTTGAACGGCCTTGATCAAAAACCCTCATAAAGAAAGAAACTGGCACTTCGAGTAACGAAGCCATCGAGGTGAGCGCCGCGAATACCAATAGGAGAAAAAACAGAATACCTATAATTTTCCCAAAGGGCATTGTTTGAAAAAGTTCGGGCAACACAATAAAACTGAGTCCAGGGCCAGCTGACGGGCTTAAGCCAAATGCAAATACTGCAGGGAAAATAGCCAACCCTGCTACAATCGCAAAAACCGTATCACCGGTCGCAATAGCTCCGGCCGAAATCGGCAACCGAGTATTTGGTGCTAGATAGCTGCCGTATGTGATAAATACTGCCATACCTATTGAGAGAGAAAAAAATGCTTGCCCTAGCGCAATTATGTAAATTTCAGGTTCAAGCAACTTTGCCCAATCGGGGGCGAATAAAAAAGTAAGCCCCTTTACAGCACCATCCAAACTCATGCTGTATCCAGCAAGAATTAATACCAATATGGCTAAAATTGGTATTAGAATTCGATTCCAGTGTTCCAAGCCTTTTTTCACTCCGCGCGCGACCATAATGATCGTCGCCACCATCATCGCGCCTTGCCAAATCAATGGCTCCCATACTTCTGAGATGAAGACCCCGAAAAACTTACCATAGTTAGCAATATCAACTTCCCACAAACTACCGCCTACAGCAGAAAACAGGTATTTCAGAGCCCAGCCTGCAACAACACTGTAGAATGATAAAATAAAGAACCCGGCGAGCACCCCAAGCAGTCCCCCAATCGACCAGATTTGTTTCGGGGCCAACTTTCCAAAGGAACCAACAGCATCACTTTGAGCGGTACGGCCTATCACCAATTCCCCAAGCATAATCGGTAGGCCACAAATAATAATACAGGCCAGATAAACGAGAATAAATGCTCCTCCCCCATTTTCACCAACAATATAAGGAAACCGCCAAATATTCCCCAAACCAAGAGCAGAACCCATTGCAGCACACACAAAACCTAATTTCGTACCCCATTGTTCTCGCTTAGCCTCATGAGAGAGTCGCTGGACCATAAGAATTCATCCTAGATGTGTTCAACACAAACAATTAATTTGACTTAAATAAAATGTTGAAAATGTATCGCACCTGCCGCCAAGGAAACAGGCCGTAAAAAAGTTTGCCAAAAGAAACCGCAACTATCTTCAACCAAATGCTGATCCTAATATGTGCACAACAAATATAAAGGGCCTAGATACAAAAATGCCGCGGCGATATCTGACATTGAGAGGCGTTACAAAAAGTTATTAATACATCTAACCAAATGATTATTCCAATTTTTAGCAATTTAAAGCATAGTTCTTGCATGATTAGTTAGATAGGCGCGATATCAATTTAATTTAGGAAATAGCTTGTCTCAATTTGAAAACATAGGGTGTTCCGAGGGGTTCTGCGCAAATGGCTAAGGAAGAGCCAGTTTTTCTTAATGTGGAAGAGTTGAATGTGTCCACCCCAAACGAAGACCAAAAAGTTACTGTAGTTGACGCTATTACAGGCACTTCAGTACGGGCTCCCCATAAGGCTTTTCTATCGGATGCCACCTACCAACAGCGAGGCGCCGATTTAGTTCTTTCGGATGCGGATGGCACCCAACTGATAGTTAAAAATTATTTTGATGTTATCGTAAAACCCGACCTTATCTCTCCCGACGGCAGACAGGCCGTAGGTGCAGAATTGGTTGAATCATTCATTCTGCCCACGCCTTCCAATCAATATGCCCAAATCGGCAGTGCCGTTCCAGCTAGCTCAGCAGAGCCCATTGGTGTGGTTGCGGAATTAAAAGGCACAGTTTTCGCGGTTCGCACCGATGGGACAAGGGTCGCGCTCAAAAAAGGGGACAATGTATTTCAAGGGGATGTAATAGAAACCGAAAAAGAGAGCGCCGCCAATATGTTGCTGGCCGATAAAACAACCTTTGCAATAGGGGATGAAGCCCGTCTCGCACTCGACGAAATGGTATATAACCCCGCCACTAAGGAAGGCCAATCCCAATTCTCTATCTTAAAAGGTGTTTTTGTATTCGCGTCTGGCGAAATTGCTAAAACCGATAGTTCAAAAATGATAGTTACCACGCCAGTTGCCACCATTGGCATTCGCGGAACAGAAGTATCGGGGAACATTTCCGACGAGGGGGCCCAAATTACGGTTTTAGATGGAACTGTGACTGTATCCACTAACGCAGGCACCGCCACCTTAGGTTCTCAAGGCGAAACTACCTCTATCTCTGACATTAATTCGGCTCCAAGTGAAACATTTACTCTTAACGCGGCTCAACTGCAGAAAGCCTATGGCAGTGTTGCAAGTGTTTCGAGCGGTACAAAGCTTGGAACCTCCGGGAATAAGACGAATGAGGGTGCCGACGGAGAGAATTCAAGTAGTGGGTCTAGTGATAGCTCAAGCAATGAAGGCAGCGAAGATAGCTCAGAAGGCAGTGAGGGCTCACAACAGGAGGGCGAGGGCACCAACGAAGAACAGGGCGGCGACGACCAAGAAGCAGAAGCAGAAGCAGAAGCAGAGGCAGAAGCAGAAGCAGAGGCAGAACAACCTGGAAAACAAGGCCCAGAAGGAAATACTAACCCCACACAGCCCCCCCCAAGTAATCGCACGCAGGGTGAACTAGGAAATATTAGCTCTGAACCTAGAGGGGGAAATGCGACAGCCGCGCCGCCGCCACCGCCAGAGCCGCCTCCTCAACCACCGGCATCATCTTTACCAGAGTCATCACCCCCCCCTCCGAACCCTCCCAAATCAACAGACCCACCAGATGAGGGAGATAATGGGGATAGTGATAGTGATCGCTTAACGGTCACCCCTACTGGTGGTGGAACCTACGACTACACCACCAATTCCACCGGAGTTGATTTTACACCATCTGATAACGAGAACTATACCGTCGACACGGGGTCAGGTCAGGACGTTATCACGACAGGTTCAGGCAGTGATGTCGTTGAAGGAGGGTCAGGCAACGACACAATTACTACCGGAGATGGCAACGACACTATTAATGGCGGTGACGGCGTCGATAAAATTGATGCCGGCGGCGGCGATGATATTGTGGAATATTCCGCTGGAGACAGCTCCGCTGGTAATACTGTCGACGGCGGCGCAGGTACAGATACACTTGTGATAGATGGAAATATAAATGCGGTTGATTTAGGCGAGGAAACTTTCGCCAGCGTATTCAAGGATTTTGAATGGGTTGAACTAGAAGGTTCCAATCAGACATTAACTGTCGATGCCGCCGATGTTACCGGTAGCGTAATCGGCGGTTCGGTTTTGACGGTTGACGCAACAAATAGAAAAACCTCTGGGCTTGCAATTGCATCGGCAGACTCATGGATTTCAACGGGTACAGCAAGCGGGTTCGAAACACTCACAAGTAACTCTGCAACATTGGTTGTTGATACTGCCATCAACATAGATGACATTAAAACAACTCAGTATTCATTTGATGGCGGCGGCACCGATGACAGCTGGTTTACAGCCGCTAATTGGGACAACAATGTGGCGCCGGAGGCTAGTGGGTCAACGATTGATATTCCTAATATCGCTAGCACAACTAACGTAGTATTTGATGGTGGCGCAGGAAGTAATGCAAATTCTGTTACCGTTTCGGCTATTAGTGGAAGTGAGGGGCTTTCATTAACTAGTGGGCAACTTCTCATAGATAGTAATTCAACACTCAGCGGTACTATTTCTATTAATGGTGGCCAATTAGGCCCAAATAGCGGAGACAGACTAACACTTACCGGTCCTGTGGCACTAACTCAGGGAACGCTCGGCCATCAGGGCATAGTAACGCTTAGTAACACATTGTCACTGAGTGCGAACGCAGATGCGACGATCGTGGGCGCTGAATTCAATTCCTCTGGGCCTATCTCGCTGGTTAATTCAGCGACGTTGGACATTCAGTCAGACACTTTCACCAACACCGGAATATTCGATATTACAGGCAGTACACTGACAATTAATGACAGCGCGGGCACCCTCACAAACAACACCACTATTAACTTTAATTCCGACAACGATAACAGCTCCGTTTTCAACGGAGCCCTTCTAAATTCGGCTAGTCAAACCATCACCGTCTCCGATGATACGACTTTTAACCTACATGGCGCTGATAATACTAACAACGGAACCATGATTTTTAATACAAATGACAGCACCATCGAGCTCAATGGAGGAGAGTTCACTAACAACGGTAGTATAGAGATAGATGGAGTCACCGTGATGGTACAAAGCGACACTGGAGGAGCTACTTTTACCAACTCATCGGGCCAAACTATCAGTGGCACAGGAACTCTCAATACTACCGACACAGATGTTACGTTAGAAAATAATGGGATAATTAGTGCGGGACAATCACCAGGCATGCTTACATTTGCTGGAAACTTCACGAACGGTGAAAGTGCAATTTCTCATATTGAAATTGGCGGCACTGAGCCTGGTTCTGAACATGACAAAGTCGTCGTAAATGGCGATCTGCATTTGGATGGCACTTTGCAGGTTTTAGAATATGGCGGCTTCAAAGTTGGCGTTGGCGATAGTTTTACTATCTTCGAGGCTGACAATATAAGCGGCGGCTTCAGTAAGGTAGTAGGTTTTAATTTCAGCGATGACGTCATACTAGATATGGATCAGCGTGATAACTTTGTGCTGCTTAGTGGAACGGCCGTAACCCTTCACGGAACTTCAGATAATGATAATTTGATCGGCTCCGATAATGAAGATGTCATTAAGGGCGGCGCTGGTCGAGACACGATTATCAGCAATGGTGGCCAGGATATTATGTTTGGAGAAGCCGGAGACGATACGTTTGAACTTCAGGAGCTAGGTTTTTCCAGAATTGACGGTGGTACCGGCACTGACACGCTTTATTTTACTGGAGAGGATCAAGCATTCAATCTAACAAATTTGCGCAGTGACCAAATTCAGAATATTGAGCATATCGATCTCAGTGCACTTGACTCAGCAACACTTACGCTTAGCGACGAAAACTTAAATGGGCTCTTCGGAGGGATGAACGGCCTCACTGGCAACGAAAATTCATTGGTGATTAGCGGACAAAAAGGGCATCACGTCGACATAGCTGGCGACTGGAGCAACACTGGGACTACGTCCATTAATGGAAGTAGTTATTCAATATATCAGAAAGATACCGGCGTCGAGGTAGCGATCGCACAAGATATAAGCTTCGCTTGAACCCGACGCCGATAGAACAACAGTCAACACACATGGATCTAAGATTTAATGGTCATGGTGCCCTTTAGATCCCGCTCCAAACGTCCAATCGAGCCCAAACCAGAATGCATGAGCTGATGGATCATCTTTAGTATCAACCTCGTTAAGATGGTCTGCTTTATCGTAATTGTATTGCAGACGTAGGTTACCGTTAGGCGCAAATCGCCAACCAACGATTGGAGAGTAGCGCTGACGTTGATCCAAATCCGAATTACTATCTCGTGTATCTTCGTCGCCACTACCGGTTGCACGTTCGTAGCGTAGGCCCGCCCAATACGTATTATTAAACTCTAATGCTACCTGAGTATAAAATCCATGATCAATCAAATTATCAGCTTCGAACCCCCCTGCCTCATCAAAGGCTGCTTGGAAACGTCGGTACATCAGTTCATTCGTCCAACGTAGATCCCACTTTTTCGCTAGGGCGTGTTTTACCGTTAAGTCCATTCCATAAATCTGTGTGTTTGCGGACTGTCCGGTTGCATTCGGGCCATAAACACCGGAAAATCCTGCGCGTATTTTGGTTTTACCGAAATCAAATCTATTATCCCACCGAGTTAAATAAACGAGGTCATCGAGACCGTTAACATTGCCTTTATTTCGTGTCCGATCACTGAGTGTTTCATCGTTATTAAGGAAACTTTTCATTGTTTCCCCGGTTGGATTTTGAGCTCCGACATGGAAGTGTGCTTTCCATAGGCCCACTTTTGGTGTTTCCCAGCCAACCCTCATGCCGGTTTGCCGCATACCATCGGGGCCGAACATCCGTGACATAACTACGGGCTGATCAATCCATTCCCAATCATGCAGGTGTTTAGGGTTATGTACCCCGAATTCCGTAAACATGTGACCTGCCTCAATGTCGAAGCCATAAGGCAAACTGTTCGTGCGCATGAAGGCTTCTTCCAAATCAACAACGGTTGCACCGGTCAATTGATTAATATGAAAAGCGATGTGAAGTTCAGCATCGAACGCGCGTTCAACACTTCCCATCATTGCAAAATCTGCGGCTTGCAATCGAAAGCCAGATGCTTTCGGGTCGTGGCCACCCGCAGTCAGGTTTTGCGAAACCGCACTTGGTTCAGAGCTGTAGCCACCGGCCATATTTACGCTTAACCCAAGATAATCCAGTGCTACCTTTCGGCCTTGAATAACTGTTGAGGCAAGAGCTTCGTCATGGCTATCGTGAGGGTCTGAGTGACTACCGTGGTGATCAGAATGCCCGCCGTGGTCCGAATGCCCGCTTTGTCCTGCCTTCTTTTTAACGCCACGCTTATTTCCAAGCGCACGTTTTAAACGGGCGATCTCTTTGTCTTTGGCAACATCTCTATCAAGCAGATCTTTTAAGGTTGCCTCGAGCAATTGCATCCGCTGTTCCATAGATGCTTGTGCAAAGCCATCAGAAGGATATAACGTTACCAACATCAATGCTGTGCAACTTGCCGCTACGTATCCCCAAACTTTTTTTTTTATATTATGATATAGCATCATATTTTCCTGTTCAATTTTATGTTTTTTCAATTGCTGTCGGCACTATTAATTCTTCAAACAATCACCAAGACTCTTGGCAGCACTGCGAATTAATTGACTGTAACCAGTGGGACCAGGCGTAATGTCACTACCCAGCGGGTCCAGAATCCCTACTTTTGCCGACGTGCCACGCACAACAGATACAGCTAATCTGCCGTCGAATTGAGGCTCACGGAAAACACAGCTAACTCCTGCCCGCAGAATTTTTTTACGAACTTCAAATAATCGTTTTGCGCTTGGTGAATGCACCGAGTGCACCATCAGAGCCCCCGCTCCATTCAGGCCAAACCGTCTTTCAAAGTACTGAAATGCGTCATGAAAAACAATGAACGGCTTATTCTTTACCGGCGCCAGAGCTCGCACAATCTCATTTTCAAGCTTTTCTAAATCTGCGAGTAACTTTTTGCCATTTGCCTCATATAGTGATTGGTTTTTTTTATCTGCCTCGCTTAGTGCTCGAACCATCGCCTGAGTCATTAAGCGGGCGTTCGCTGGATCCAACCAAATATGCATATCCTTGGTGCTGTCTGCATGTTCTCCCTCCCCATGATGATCATGGTGGTCATGTCCATCGTGGCTTCCCCATACCCCGCCACTCCGCGCCTTCAAAATCTGTAACCCAGCTGATTTGATGAGCGATACGGCGCGCGTCCCCTTACCAGACATGAGTTTTGATAACCTACCCTCGATACCGTGACCAATCCAGAAAACCACGTCCGCATCTGCAATGGCCCTACGTTGGGAGGGTTTTAATGAAAATTGGTGGGGAGAGACATTGCTTGGAATCAATAAGGTTGGTACCCCTACACCTTTCATCAATGAAGATACTAATGAGTGTATTGGCATAATAGATGCTGCCACTTTAGGCGTAGCACTTGCTGGTAGCGCTGCGCCTGCTATTATGGCCATAATAAAAGCTATTAAACGAGCAAAAAGCATGTTTTTGTCCTAGAAGATTTTTTAATGTTATAATATAACATTTGTTATAGTATAACATACCCGTGGTCAAGTCGAGTGTAAGTGATTTTTTTTAAAAGAGGCGATTTCATGACAGCTCATAACATTTTCCCTTCTCCTGAGCACAATCATAAGGACTGCATCAATACAGCGCTGAAGCATGCTGAGGAGATTTGCCAATCACAAGGTGTAAGACTTACTACTCAAAGGCGGCGCGTGCTGGAAATAGTTTGGAAAAGTCACAAACCCGTAGGAGCATACGAGGTCCTTGATTTGTTATGCGAACAAAATGGAAAACGGCCAGCACCAATGACAGTGTATCGAGCTCTTGATTTTTTGATAGAACAAGGACTTGTTCATCGCCTCGCGAGGCTTAATGCGTACATAGGCTCCACCAGCTTAAATGATGATCATAACTCCTACTTTTTTGTTTGCGACGATTGTGGCCAAGCCGCTGAGGTGGCAGATGATGATGTGGAGAAAGCAATCTCGGAAAAAGCCAATCGAATCGGCTTTATAGTTAATCTGAATACAGTCGAGGTGAGTGGACGCTGCTCCCAATGTCAGGATAGGGTATGAACCAAAGTTCGGACTGCTTGATAAATGCGGAAAATATAAGTCTGAAATTGGGTCAACAGGCCGGGTTGGTTAATGTATCGATCGCAATTAGATCTAGAGAAATCGTTACATTGATCGGTCCGAATGGCGCAGGCAAAACAACGTTAGTCCGAATTTTACTGGGCCTTATTAAACCTGATGCTGGCAAAATTGAACGAAAAGAGAACCTCACTGTCGGGTACGTCCCACAGAAACTTGCTGCTAACCCGACCATGCCAATGACAGTGAACCGTTTTTTGAAAATGGCGATTGCTCTTAGTGATGAGAAAATAAACTCTGCTTTAGTTGAGGTAGGAGCGCCTAAAGTCGGCGATACTCTAGTGACAAATTTGTCCGGCGGAGAATTACAGCGTATTCATATAGCGCGGGCACTCCTTCCTGGTCCTGACCTGCTAGTCCTCGATGAGCCCACCCAAAACGTTGACTATTCAGGTCAAGCAGAGCTCTATGCCCTCATCAGTAAAATTCGAAATAAAAGGAAATGCGGTATATTGATAATATCGCATGACCTTCATTTAGTTATGTCCAAAACAGATCACGTGCTGTGCCTTAATAAACATGTCTGCTGCGAAGGCCAGCCGGAAGCCGTCAGTAGACATCCAGAATACCAAGCACTGTTTGGCCCAAATGTGGCCGAAGGTTTAGCAGTTTATAGCCATCAGCATGACCATCAACACAATTTGTTAAAACAAGCTGAGGACGAGCAATCGCGACAATCAAATGATTGATGAGTTTCTTATAACCGGTCTAATGGCAGGCATTGGCATAGCGCTCATGGGCGGACCTTTAGGGTGTTTTGTGGTCTGGCGACAAATGGCATATTTTGGGGACTCACTGGCCCATTCTGCTTTTCTTGGTATTGGCCTCGGCTTTCTGTTGGGTGTTAACTTAACACTAGGGAACATAATAACGTGTATTTTATTCTCTTTAATTATCGTGTTTTTGCAAGAACGCAGAGACATACATTTAACATCTGATACGTTACTAGGCATACTCTCTCACACCGCATTATCTTTAGGCTTAGTAGTGCTCGCGTTGCTTCCAAATATGCAAGTAGACCTTTTAGCCTATCTTTTTGGTGATGTACTGTCAGTGAGTAAGCTTGATTTGATCACTATTTATATCGGTGTAATTGTTGTCCTCGCCATATTGGCCACAATCTGGCGACCACTAATTTCGCTTTCCCTTCACGAAGAGTTGGCCCGTGCGGAAGGTGCGCCAGTTTTGGCTACTCGCCTTACCTTTACGCTCCTGCTCGCAATTACAATCGCAATCGGTATGAAGATTATCGGCATATTGCTGATAACATCACTACTCATTATTCCCGCGGCTACAGCACGCCGGTTTGCGCGTACACCCGAACAAATGGCAGTAATCGCAGCAATTATTGGTTCTTTATCGGTTGTATTGGGCCTTTTCGGTTCTTTGCCACTTGATACTCCATCGGGCCCAACAATTGTAGTCGCGGCATTTTGTATTTTTCTCATTAGTCAATTGTGGCAGCCAAATCCTAAGTAACAAAGAATTCGTATCTGACCTAATAATCTGTTGATCTCTTCACAAAGCTCCAACCAAGACTAACCAAAAATCAAATCTCCTTTAGTTTCAGAAATCAACCTATACTTTTATTAGGTATTAAAAATAGAGGAGATATACCTACAGCAGCATGTTACCGTGCGCTAAACCAACTTGGACAAATATGAGAATATTAAGCCAAAAAAGAATTTCAGAAACTAATCTTTTTGTTTGTCCAAATTAAGAATACATTTCGAAAAGTTAATAAGATTTGAGGGGGATAGAAGATGGCGGTTAGAATTGGATTAATACATTCGGTGCTTCCCGCTATTACTGCCGTCGAATCTATGTTCGAAAAACATTGGCCGGAAGCTCAACGAGTGAGCATTTACGATCAATCACTCTACATTGACCTAAACTCAGACAGAACAATGCCGCCTAAAGTGATGTGGCGAGTACAAAACTTGGTCAATCATTGTGTGGCTGCAGATGCCGATGCGATCTTGTGTACCGGTTCCCTGTTTGGAAAAGCTATTGAGACGGCTCGCAAGGAAATAGATATTCCAGTTCTTACATCATTCGAGGCCCTCGTGGAAACAGCCTTTATGGTTGGAAACCGTTTCGCACTAATCGCTACCGATCCTGGAACAAACAAGCTGTTGAACCAAGACCTGCAAATTTACGCAAAAAGGAACAAAAAACCCACCCCCCAAACGGAAGCTGTCTTTGTTGACTCAGCCATGAAATTAATCTCAGCTGGAGACCAAAAAGGACATGATACATTGGTCGTAAATGCGGCAGCGAAAACAAAAGATTGTGACGCAATATTGCTTGGTCAATTTTCCATGGGTCCGACTAAGCCTCTCATTGAAGATCAGGCTAAAATACCCGTTTTGGATGCACCGGAAAGCGCAGTACTAAAACTGAAGAATATCTTCGAGAACAAAACCCAATCAGAGCAGGAGGTTTAGTTCCGTCAACGTATAAAAGTACTAACGTACTGTACGACCCGTCGTAGGGTCACAAGTTGGCAACTGGCGCTTCTTTCGTGCAACACGAAAACACCTGCTCCATTGTTTCTTACGCTGACCAGCGGTATTTGCTATCTTCCTTGCTAGCTCTGGGTTTGTTGCCCTGACTTCCATGCGAATCGGCCGCCCAGACTTACATTCACCGAGCTTGTGCTTCAAAAAGCATTGAATATTCCAAGTCACTATTTTTGTGCGTTGAGCCACAACTTCTCGAGCCGAAGATGCGACCATAAAAAAAACAAGTCCGCAAAATATCAAACGAAGATAAACATTAGTTTTCATATTCTAAACGTTGCAATTTACGGGCCGGATTTGCTAGTCACAATATTACAGGGGAAGGCATCTCCCCCAACATCCTCTTCCTATGGATTTCTGCGAGACCGCGTTCAAAATCGTGGACGAACCCAACTGTATCGAATAGGGGTGCATCATTTCTTAGATCGGCAATTTTTGCCTTGATTGTATCAATTTTGCCTCGCTTTGAAGCCAAGTCAATTGCTGCACCCTCAAAGGCCTCAAGACCATCAATAACCAATTCATCAAGCCCGATAGCATGCAAGATACTCTCGGAGACACGAGAAGCAAAATGCATTCCTTTCAATGTAAGAACAGGAACTCCCGCCCATAGTGCGTCACTGGTTGTCGTGTGACCGTTATATATACGGGTGTCGAGCGCAAGATCAGCTGCACTTAGGCGCTTTAGATGAAATTCCTGATCTACAAAAGGCGCAAAAATAATTCTGTGAGGGTCAATACCATGCTCACGGGCAACTCGTGTGAGATTTTTCTCTGCCCGAGAATTATTTACGCATAACCAAAGCACGGATTCTTTAACAGCGCCGAGCACACGCATCCAAGTTGAGAACATCAATGGATCGATTTTATATGTATTCGTGAAGGAACAGAATACAAAGACCCCCTCAGGCAGACCTGCCTCTCTTTTTGTCATTGCTAGGGGCGTACCTGTGTGGCTGTTGATCTGATAGCAATGTGGCAACAGTATCGGACTTTCAGAATAAAATTTCCAATCAGCCCTAGGCAACACAATTGGGTCAGCCACAACATAGTCAAAAAAATCAGCACCACTAGAACCGGGAAAACCCAGATATGCAACTTGTAAAGGAGCAGGCCTCCGCGCAGCAATATCCAATCTGTTTTTCCGGGTATGCCCCTTCAAATCAATTAAAATATCGATACCGTTGTTTGAAATATGCTGTGCCGCTTTGTCTGCACTCCATCCGGTGATTTCAAAAAAGAAATCGCAGTCAGATTCAATTTCTTGATAAAGACTGCTATCTGATGAGGAATTACACGAATAAGCAAACACCTTAAAACGTTGCCTATCATGCAATTTGAAAAGGCGATGTATTAGATACGACGTCGCATGTTCATGAAAATCACTTGAAATATATGCAAGGCGTATAGGGTCTGTAGCCGATCGCTTATAGCTGGGTTTAATCCCATCTACCTTTAAAGAATCGCTCCATGCACTTGCAACAGCGTAGTTCATCTCACTATCCATGACACGCGTTACATGAACAAAAGGACTTTCAACTGGAACCTCACCATCAATCAAAGCAACCTGTGTTAATGCTTCGACTTCTTTTTCCAATGCATCAATCTCCTGCCAATCGCAAGTCAATTGGGCGCATAGAAAAAGCCCTACGATAGCTGGATTATGTTTTGAATTAAGAGTTCGGGAATGAGCGAAAAATTCCATTGCCAATCCAACGGCTCCATCATCACGAAATGCCTCACCAAGCTGCGCCAATGGAAGAGCATCCGCCTGATCAAGGTCTCCTTGATTGGCGAGGTCCCGATAACGTTGCTTCGCCCCATTATAATCAGCTTGCGAGAGAAGAATTAAGGCCAATGACCTTTTAAGCCCCACTTCCGTAGATCCAAGTATCTCAGCTTGTGTTAAATATTGCAGCGCTCGCTCTAACGAGCCCGACCGGAATGCGATCAGCCCGCGAAGATAATAGCCATCTGGTTGATCTGGCAGAGCAAAACAAATTTCTTCACATACAGCATCAGCTCCAACAAAGTCTTTTTGACCTGCCAATAAAATTGCACGGTCCATCCGTTCAGCCAGATTCACTTTAAGTCCTTAATCTGATCATGGTGCAGTCATATCGGAGAAACTATTAAAAAAAGCCATAAATATTGACGCAATCTATCAACAAGGCTTTGTTCCTATCACTACCGAACGATGTAAGATACGACGATGTGTGTCCATATCGTAGTTTCCAACTACACGGTGAAGCAAACACCGGTTATCCCAAATCACAAGATCGCCCGGTTTCCAACTATGGGCATAAACATTTTTGCGCTCTGTCGAATGCCGATATAGCTTTTTCAAAAGCTCAATCCCTTGCTCACGCTCCAAACCTTCGATGCAATCAGCATGTATACCGATGTAGAGCGCCTTCCGTTTTGTGTCCGGGTGAGTGCGCACCAACGGATGACTAACTGGAGGACGAAGCTTCTTTTCCTCCTCCGTAGCCGCACGATTTCCAGTATTTCGTCGATTGGCCTCCCAACTATGTACCGCGCGTAAATTAGCAATTTGTTTTTTAACTGCATCATCCAGACTTTCATATGCATTGTACATATTGGCAAATTCAGTATCTCCCCCACCTCCAGGGGGTAGCTCACGAGCATGCAAGAATGTCGCAAGCGATGGAACCTCATGGTATGATTTATCCGTATGCCAAAAAAAACTCCCGAACGTGGTCGGTCGGCTACTTGGGTTTCCTTGTTTATCCAGGTTATTTACTACGTGTACTTGGGGACCAGATTGTCCCTCAGCATCATGAAAAACATGGCTCTCTGGTTTTCCAAACATTGCCGTGAGAGTCATTTGCTGATCAGGCGTCAGGTCTTGATCGCGAATCACCAAGACGTGGTGCTTGAGTAAAGCTTCAAAAAGTATATCACGTTTCTTTGTTCCCAATTGCAATGATAGATCGATCCCTACAACTTCGGCACCCGCCGGTTCAGATAATCGAGTAACATTTAGAGAGCCTGCCCTCTCGCGTACCTGTTGGTCCATTTATACCTCCCTCGAAATATGTCATGGCATGATGAGCGGCTGAAGATCGAGGGTCAAGACCGAACACTATCCATTCATAGACACCACCAGTATAATTTAGGTGAGCACGCTTCCATTTATTTATCCCAACAGATGAGACAAATGATGACCACACAGACTGAAACACTTGCCAAGTTTGCAACCGAACTTAACTTTGATGAGATACCGCCTGAGATCGTAGAACGCACGATTGATTGCATAATCGACACAATAGCCGCATGTACATTTGGGTCTGAATTGCCGTGGAGCAAAATGGTAATAAACCACGCCCTTGCTGCAAGCAAACCCGGCAAAGCCAGTATTTTTGGACCAGAGGGTCATAAAATAACGCCTGCCATGGCAGCACTTGCCAACGGTACCTTGTCTCACTCGTTCGAACTCGACAATTTGCGCATGCCCTCTGTGGGAATACATCCAGGAGCAAGCCTAGTGCCATGTGCGTTTAGCTTTGGGCAAGAAAAAGGCGTCAGCGGAAAAGATCTAATAACTGCATTTACCGCAGGCATCGAAGTTTTGAGCCGTATTGGCCAATCGTCTAACCACTCCTGTGAGGATATTGGTTTTCACAATCCTGGTATAAATGGTTGCTTTGGCGCGGCAATGGCAGCCGGATGGCTAATGGGACTTGACCAAAAACAAATGACTAATGCACTCGGTGTTGCGGGGTCGCTTTGTTCTGGCTTATTAGAGTTTGCAACATCTGGCACCGGTGGAATGGTAAAGCGACTTCACCTTGGACGTGCGTCAGAAAGCGGTGCTCTAGCTGCAACTCTTGCGAGAGATGGGTTCACTGGACCTTCAACAGTTCTCGAAGGAAAATTTGGTTGGACCAATGTTTTTTGCCGTGGTGCAGATCAGTCAAAGCTTACAGCTGATCTTGGCAAGCAATGGGATGCATCACATATCGTCTTCAAGCGATTTGCATGCCACATCACAAGCCATACGCCCATCCAGGGTATTCTTGATGTTCAGGCTAAACATGGATTAAAGGCCGTTGATATTGCAGGAATTCTCATTGAAGGTAATAAAAAATGCGTCTCTCACCATGACATTGCCGAGCCGTCGGATGTCATGCTCGGGCAGTATTCAAATAATTTTTGCATCGCATTAGCATTATTCAAAGATCCGATGGACCCTCGAAGCTTTAGCCAGGAGAATATCGATAACCCTGACATCAGGGAAATTTGCCGCAATGTCAAAATCAAGGAGCTGCCAGAGACTGAAAAGTTCGACTACAATTATGGCAGTCGGATTACCATATCTCTTGCTGACGGACGGGAGTTAAGACATGACGCACCTAGCTTTAAGGGTCTTCCAACCGACCCACTTGATCGCGAGGGCTTATGGCAAAAATTCTCAAAACTTTGTTACCGCTTGGGGGATAATGAGGCGGAACGCCTTTTTGACCAACTCTGCAATATCAAAAACATTGATGATATAAGCACAATAAATCTAACCGGTAACTTTTAATGAAAAAAATTGAACCCGGAAAGCCTCGGAAATTACTACAATTTTTCTCAACAACAGCGTTGGCTGCTCTTATCACTGCACTGATTTATTTGCTGCGCGAATACAATATTAGCGCAAAAAATATTTCGTTAACAACGACGATAGGTACCGTTGGCAGCTTGCTTTTTCTTACCAAGCGCTATGGAACGAGATCAATTGCAGTCCTCACGTTCATGATGTGGGTTATTGTAGCAATAATCTTATTGACCTTAACTCCGTTATTATGAACGAAAAAGTGGCTGGGTCAGGCAACGATGCATTGCCATGAGTTTTATTAATGATGACAGCATAGTTTTTTCGTTACCAACTGATTATTTAACAACACTTGCAAAGCTGTCCACTAGCACGGCTGCTCTGCCAGTGACCAGGCCTGCTTCAATACGTGCATGCAACGCCTCCGCTTCCTCTAGTGGGACGACTTCACTAACTATCGGCCAAATCTCACCGGAGGCAACTAGCTTCAAGGCCTCCTCCACCTCACCACGTGTACAATACTTACTACCAATCACCTCACGCTCATATTTCAATGCATTGGTGTCCAAAGAAAACTTTTGTGGCACTCCCCCAAGGACTACAAGTCTGCCACCACGATTTAGACCGGCAAAACCCTCTTCTAAAGTCGATGCCGACGCAATAAAATCAATCACAACATCAACGCCAAATCCACCGTTTACATGACGCAGTGCTTCCCCGACATTTCCTTTTGATGCATCGATAGTCAGATCAGCACCCATATTAGTGCAAGCGTCAAACTTTTCTGCCCGTGTATCAACTGCAACTACATTAGCTTGTGCCCATTTGGCTACTTGCACCATTTGCAGTCCAAGTCCACCTCCAGCACCAATCACTGCAACCCATTCCTCTGGTTTTATTCTACCCTTTTTTATCACCTTGATTGGCGTTGCAATCGCGTCTGTGATTACACCAGCTTCGGCTGGACACCTTTTGTAATCCAAACCATCAGGCATCCTTATAAAATTGTATTCGGGAAGCTTGATAAATTCTGCATAGCCCCCGTCACAAGCGCGCCCAACATTGCCTTTATTTTTCAAACATAAAGTTTCGCGCCCGGCTCGACACCAATGGCAGTCACCACAATTCAGATAGTAATATGCTGTGACCGGATCACCAATACTGAGGCCGTTGACGTTCTTGCCGAGCTCGACAATCTCTGCTGTGATTTCATGCCCAATAACCCTTGGGTAAGCCACTTTTGATCGGCCAGCTCTAATATGCTGGATTGTTAAACCTGAACCACAAGAAATAACACGCGCAACAGCTTCACCGTTGTTCGGCTTTGGATCAGGAATTTCCTTTAATTGGAAAGGGGCACCAACAGCCGTCAATACCATTGCCCTCATACTTCCCCTCCTTGCATTGTTCTCTAAATGAACAGCCAATTCGTCGGCTCAACTCTTTCGTTTATGCCGCCAAGGTGCATCGCCGGCCAAATCATTCGGTTTCAACCACCAAATCGCAATCGGCCCAACAACCAAAATCAAGAGAACACTTGCGAATGCAGCCATCCAGCCAGTGATTGTTTGCCCTCCCGCAAAATCCAGCACAACACCAAAAGTTACCGATCCCACGAAACCTCCGCCGTAACCTAGCATAGAATGCAATGCCAATTGTGCACCACGCCTAGCAGGATCTGCATTGCCAGACGCCCCAGCTGTTAGCGCCGACGAGTCTGCATATATGAGGATACCATGGATAAGGCACAGACCCGCTACAAATGTATAAAGAGAAGTATTCACAGAAAGTGCGACTAAAACGAGCGTCGCCATGGATGCAAATGAGACGCCTAACACCCACTTTTGACGCCCTACTTTCATGGCCACTTCATTGCCAGAAATACTGGCCCACGTCCCTAACAAACCTACTACGAATGGAATGTAGACGGGTGAGACAAAAAGTGTGGATGTCCCAGAATCAGCGGCAACATAAGCCAAAAAAACAACTATCCAACTTCGCTGAACAAACATTTCCCAAGTATGCGAAAAATAACATAAGGAATACGCTACCGATGAAAAATTCTTCAATATTGGAACAAAATTAGAATAAGAAATTGACGAAATTTTCGAAGAGCATAGTTGTCTAGGAATATATACAACAGCCAATATGAGAGCGATAAATGTAAATAAAGCTGCCGAGATAAACGCCGTATGCCATGAGCCAAACCTCTCTAAGGTGGCTGCTATTATGAAGGACAAAGAACCAGCAATTCCAACGCTAGCAGCATGAAAAGCTACCGAACGGGTCTGTAATTTACCAGTCAAGTGATCGGCTAAAATTTTGAGGCCTGGCATGTATGTACCAGCCCAACCGAAACCAGCCAATATACGGAAAATCAGACCGCCAATAAAATCGTGGGCCACAAACACAAACCCAAGGTGTGCCAGCAAAGTCATAAAAACAGAGCTTACATAAATTTTCTTGGGATCGATTCGATCTGTCAAAGGCACAAGGAAGGGAACCGAGATCATATAAGCACCATAGAAAATGCCCGTTAGCCACCCTGCTTCACTGTTGCTGAGCGACCATTCGCTTATGAAAGATGGTAGCAATGCTGGCAACGTATAGGCACCCATCTGCGAAAATAGCTGGGCTATACAGATTACTAACATTACTTTTTTTGGAGAAACACCCGTCATACCGTTTTGAAGGTATTGTAAAAAGGGTCAACTTCAAAACAGAATCGGTTTCGTTACCATAAAACATATCTGCCTTAAAGTTTTCATTGATAATGTTTTAGATGAGTTATCATCGATCTGCCCTCTCACCTCATATGTCGCTACTATAGAGACAGATGAACTTTTTTTGAGTAACATGCCTGTCAGCAACTGTATAAGCCTTCAATGAAGGCTTCTTAAAATGGGGAGATGTCAGATGCAAACAGTTCCTATTTCAGACACAGAACGTACTGAAGTTCCACGCCCTGGCGGCATGGGTTATAGACGAAATTATGTTGGAAAGTCTGGTACTATAGCGATGGGCCCTCAGGGCTTTCTTGTTGAAAGAATGTACCCAAACCCGGTGATTGATCCACATTTTCACGATGTAGACCAATTTCAAGTTGTGGTTGCAGGCGATGGCAGCATGGGAAAGCAGAAAGTCGCACCTATTACTTTTCAGTATGCGGACGCATACACTCCTTATGGCCCAATAGTCGGCAATGATGATGGAATTTCTTTTTTCACATTACGTCCAATTGCAAGCGGTGGTCACTGGGTAATGCCAGGAAATCGTGAAAACATGAAAGGTCGAGCAGGAAGAAACATTGCCGGCCTCTTCGATTATAAAAAGAAACTTACTGATCGTGGGAAAATCGAAAGCGAAGACTTGATGGAACCTCAAAAGGACGGTGTAAATGCTATCGGATTTCGTTTAGGCCCAAACACAGATTTACAAAGCCCGCCTTCTGATGCTGGCGGGCAATTTATACTTACTTGCTTCGGTGGATTAGAGTTAGATGGCAAGATTATGGAACCGAATTCACTTATACACTTGGAGCCCGAGGAAGACGCCCCAGTCCTCAAATCTGGCAATGATGGTGCCAGTGTATTGATCATGCAGTTTGGGCGACCGTCTAACCGCCCAGGCTCAGACCCAATAAAAATGGCCAAAAGAGACCCCAACGGTTACGTTGACAAACAGGTTAAATCCGATCAGCAGGCGAATTAATGTAAATGTTGCAGCACTATCTCGGCTCTAATTTTACAATAAGTCGAGGTGCTCTGCTATGTGGTTTTATTATTGTCATTCAGCCGCATGCTCCCCTTTACGCGCCAAAAACTCTGGAAACGCCTCAGTTGCAGAAGCATTTGGCATTATATCTCGAGCATAGTTCTGTTCATTTTCCCATTGCTGCTCAAGGTCTGCGTTCATATCTTGTAAAAGAAGTCGCTTACAACCCGCCACAGCTTCGTGGCTATTACCAGCAATCATGGTAGCAATTTCCATGGTTTTATTGCGAAGGTCAGCAGACGGAACAAGATGATTCAATAATCCGCAGTCAAGTGCTTCCTGAGCCTCAACTATTTTTGCTGTAAATAAGAATTCTTTTGCCTTGGGCCAACCTACTTGGTTTGGCAAAGTCCATGTAGCATTTATACGTTTGTAAGCTGCCGCGAGAAACCGAAATTTTGTCTTCTCACTGCCAATACGCATATCAAGGGATGAAGCCAAAACTGCACCACCACCATAAGCAATACCATTAATCATACCAATTGTGGGCGTATCAGCAGCAGCCATTTGGTAACCCCCGTAACGAGTTCGACGTTTCTTTTCGGCAACATCTTTTGGGTCACAGCCCTCATCGGCTACTTGCTCGTGAATATCTCCCCCGGCAGTAAATGCACGGTCACCGGAACCGGTTATAACGATACAGCCAATCGCAGGATTACCATCGAAATTGAACACTGCCTCTTGTAGCTCCGCATTCAAGTCTCGATTCATAGCATTAAGTTTTTCAGGCCGATTTAAGGTAACAATGCCAACACCGTTCTCCACCTCGGTCAGAATAGTTTTGTAGTCACTCATTTCAAAATTCTCCATAAAAATTCTTTTCAAAGATTACTTGGCCCAAATATTCCTTTGACATCCAGCTCGAAAGCTCCAGCCATTCAAATAAAGTCTTTTAAAGTAGTCCTCACTTCGAGTTACAGTATAGTCGATTATGTTAAATTTTCTCCTCAAAGACGACTGAATTAAAATCAACAATAATGCCACTGACCTTAAAGCTGAAAATCAGGTAAAAATATGGGGTTATAGTACCATGACATTTAATAATCAGGAATGGCTCAAGCAGGTCACAGAGGAGCCAATTGACCCAGGGAGACAAATCTGTGACCCGCATCACCACTTATTTATTCGTCGGCCAAACACAGAGGTCAACTATTTCCAATCAAAGTTTGCATCTGAAATTGCAGCTAGTGGTCACAACGTCGTGTCTACGGTTTACATTGAATGTAAAGCTATGTACCGAAATGATGGCCCCGAAGAATTGAAGCCGGTCGGCGAGGTGGAGTTTGCTAATGGGCAAGCAGCAATGGCGGCAAGTGGACTCTACGGAAATACGAAAATCTGTGCCGGCATAATCGGCTATGCCGATCTGCGCTTGGGTGATGCTGTTGGCAGTGTACTTGATGCCGAATTGGCTGCAGCTGGCAATAGGTTTAAAGGTATAAGATTCGCTGGCACATGGAATGAAGACCCAAAAATACGTAACGGCAGCAACAATCCGATAAATGATCAGTTTCAAAATGTAGCCTTCAGGGAAGGCTTTGGCGAGCTTCGAACTCGTAACCTTGTGTTTGAGGCGTGGTGTTACCATACCCATATAAAACAGGTTACCGGCCTTGCTCGAGCTTTTCCCGATACCGTTATTATCCTTAATCACTTTGGCGGACCGATCGGAGTTGGCCCCTTTGCAAACAAGCATCAAGAGGTCTTCACAAAGTGGCAGATTGATATGAAAGAGCTGTCAACTTGCGAAAATGTGTATGCTAAACTGGGGGGGCTGCAAATGGACGTTAATGGTTTTGGATGGCACAAGCGGAAAATGCCACCCTCAAGCATAGAACTTATGAAGGCAACGCAGCCTTGGTACCATCATACTATCGAGTCATTTGGGACCAAACGCTGCATGTTTGAGTCTAATTTCCCCGTTGATAAATTTAGTTGCAGTTACGGCGTTTTGTGGAACAGCTTTAAGCGAATAACGGAAAAGTTTTCATCCTCAGAGAAAGCAGCACTATTTCACGACAATGCCGCGAAAATATATAGCATCTAAAATTTTGCCCACAATAATCTCTGTTACCTAAAGTACTGTCATGAAAATAGTCACCTTGGCCCTAGGATCCTTGATAAGCAATTGGGGTTTTCATGCCATCAGTCGCACTGCACGATAAGAAATTACTGTATCGTTTTTTTGGTTAATAATGTCGTTGTTGGTAATAACAATTCCACGCCCACCCTTGGACGTTTCGCGAGAGCTCTCTACGGAAACGACACAGTGTATGCTGTCGCCGACAAAGGCAGGTGCTTTGATTTTTTAGTCACCTCCAATAACGCAAGGCCTGTTGTTTTCATAGTCGGCAACGTATCCCATTAATTAATGCGCTTGCCACTTAAATGGTGGCTGCATGTGGGGTGGCACCTATCTTACAATCAGTTATAGATTGTGTAATATGTAGGCAAAGAACTTTGAATAGCGTAATTTGTGGGCTGAATAATAATTGCTTAGTAAATTTTCTGTTTGAAAACATCGTGTTATATAACGGCATGAATTATGCAGAACGAAGCGAATTGATTGGGTGCAACGTCTATCGGGCGAATATATTTAAACCACAAAGTTATTAGTTAACTTTATTTTGTCGTTCTCCGAGAGATTATGCATCGTTTAGTATAAAACCTACGGAGGATTTACTTTATGATAAAACACACAAACGGTTTGTTAGTAGCATTAGGCTTTATGGCCTTTGCCTTTTGTAGCTCCACGATAGCAGTGGCGAAAGATTCTAATTTAATCTTCTATTCTTCTCTCAGCACTGCGGCTCAAGCGACGCTAGTTAAGGCAATTGAAAAGAAATTTCCTGACATAAAGGTAGAATCAATCACTGCCGGCGGCGTCAGTCTTTATCAGCGTTTCGTTGCAGAACGAACCGCTGGCAAAGGTAAAATTGATCTTCTGCACTTCAGCTATACGCCCGGTTGGTATGATCTTGCAAAACGGGGGTATGTGAGTAATGTTACTCAGTTTCCCGAAGCGAAAAAATTTCCAGCTTGGGGTAAGGATGAAAAAGCACAATGGGTTGGCCTTCGCGCACCTACTCTTCAAGTGATTTACAACACGGATAATGTAAAACCAGGCGAAGAGCCGAAAAGTTTTGCTGAGCTAACCACACCAAAATGGAAGGATCGACTAGTGTTGGTTGACCCGTTCCAATCAGCGGGCCTTTGGGATTTCTTTTATGCGGCTGACGGCTTCGGTGAGAAGTACATAAAAGGTCTGCTATATAATGGTGCACTTGTGCAATCGCGAATGGGAGCATCAACTGAACGCGTTGCAACTGGCGAACGAGACGTCACCATGGTTTTCGAATATATAGCCATTCGACGTATCAACAAAGGCGCCAAAATCAAAATCGCCCCCATGAAAGAGGGTACACCGGTCGTTCCTGCCTCTTTTGGCATGGTAAAAGGTGCCCCAAACCCGAAGAATGCCGAGAAAGTGTACAGGTGGATCCTTTCCAAGGAGGGGCAAACAGTCATAACACAAAACGTTAAAATAAATTCAGCTCGCTCTGATGTACCGCATGTCAAAGGTATTCCGTACCCTTTCAAAGCGATCAGTTCAAATGCCGAGAAAGTATACAAAGAACAAAATAAATATCGAGACTTTATGACTAAGCATATTCGCGACGCAAAAAAGAAGTAAGTTCGAACTGAATTAACTTGTAATTAAGAGCATCCCCATCCGATGAATATGTTCAAGTTTCCAAGCACCGTTCGTAGTCTCGAATGGGGATGTCTTATTGTTGTCGGCTTCATTGTTCTCTACCCATTGTTTTGGCTACTGTTAGGCAGTGTAAAACCAGACCTCTCTAGTAGCGAATATAACTTGGATGCATTCGTTGCAATTTACGAATCTCGGTACATGGGAGAGGTGCTTCGTAATACTGCGGTTATGTCGATTGGTGTAACAATCCTCTCAGTCTTGATTGGTGTGCCACTGGCTTGGATAGTGGGTCGGACCGACACCCCACTCAAAAATTATATCAGTATGACAGCGATACTACCCTTTATTATGCCGCCAGTAGTCGTAGCTGTCGCATGGGCATATCTTGGCACACCGAGAGTCGGCTTCGTTAATATGTTTTGGAAATGGGTCATGGACACCAAAGACCCCCTATTTGATATATTTACAATGGGCGGTTTAATTTTTGTTATGGCTTTGTCGCTTGCACCCTATGTCTTCATATTTACAGTCACCGCATTTAAAAATATGGATCCAACATTGGAAAATGCGGCTCACATAAGCGGTGCAAATAAGTGGCAAACAACTCTTAGGATTACTATTCCAATGGCAGCGCCGGCAATATTATCCGGAGCCCTGTTAGTGTTCATTCAATCGCTTGAGATATTCGCAATTCCAGCAACGATTGGCGTATCAGGCGGCATATATGTCTTCGCAACTCAATTATGGCGGATGATGATCGGCATTCCGCCAAACTTCTCTCATGCCGCAGCAATGTCTATACCTATCCTACTAGTTTGTGGCTTGGCCCTTTGGGGGCAAACCAAAGCCCTTGGCCGCAGTGCGAAATACACCACGGTTGGAGGCAAAAGTTTTCGCCCGCGCTTGGTTCAACTGGGCAGATGGAAATACCTAGCTCTTGGCTTCTCTGGTTTTTATCTTCTAGTATCAGCAATTTTACCAATGTTAACATTAATCTACGGCACTTTTATATCAAACCGTGGGCGCCCACCGACACTCGAGTTTCTTACGCTAGGGCACATAGAAGAAGTACTGCTTGGCGATGGGGGTGCGGTGATATTGCGCTCCATAGAAAATAGTCTTCTTTTGAGTTTTCTTGGTGCCACAATAGGAATCGCATTAGCGGCCGTAGTCGCTTACTTTGTCGTTAGAAGTAAGTGGCGCTTGCGCGGCACACTTGATTTCCTTGCGCTAATTCCCGTAGCCATACCAGGTGCAGTAATTGCTATCGCAATGTTATGGGCCTATATTCGAGAACCTTTTAATCTTTATCATACTCTTTGGATAATATTGCTTGCCTACATAACGCGATTCCTCCCATTTGGGGTGAAGGCTGTTTCTAATTCCATCACGCAAATTCATGAGGAGCTTGAGAGGGCAGCAGCAGTAAGCGGAGCTAACTGGTTCACGGTTTTTTGGCGAGTTCTAGTACCGCTAGCGATGCCGGGCATAGTGGCTGGTTGGATTATTTTATTTGTCTCAATGATGCGGGAATTGTCAGCATCAATAATGCTCTTTAGTTCAAATAAAGAAGTCATAGGTACCATACTTATCCAACTCTATGACGAAGGCTTATTTTCGCATGTGTGCATTTTATCATTAATTATTGTGATCCTATCGCTTGGGTCAGTAGCATTAGTACGTTGGCTCACCAAACAAACTGATGTGGAGGGAATAACCTAATGCAGAACGTACGTGTAGATAATCTTCTGAAGCGCTTCGGCGATGTGACAGCAGTTGCCGGGGTTTCTTTTGATGTGCCAAAAGGCGAGTTGCTCACGTTATTAGGCCCAAGTGGATGCGGAAAAACAACGACGTTGAACATGATTGCGGGCTTCGAAGACCCGGATGGGGGAGACGTCTACGTTGGTGACCGACTTATATCTAGTTCGTTGGAAAAAGTGCTTCTGCCTCCGCATGAGCGTAACCTCGGCATGGTATTCCAATCTTACGGTCTTTGGCCACATCTAAAGGTTAGCGAGAATGTGGCTTTTGGACTGCAAATGCGAAAAGAAAATAAGAACCAGATCTCGGCAGCCGTGGAAAAAGCACTAGATTTGGTGCGCCTCACCGGCTTGGGTGATCGATACCCATCACAGCTATCCGGCGGTCAACAACAACGCGTCGCGTTCGCGCGTGCGTTAGTCTATGAGCCTGACGTATTGTTACTCGATGAGCCGCTATCAAATCTGGATGCGGCGCTGCGCGAGGAAATGAGGCTGGAATTAAAAGATCTTCAAACAAAAACAGGCATAACGACGATCTTTGTCACACATGACCAAGTTGAAGCGATGGTGATGAGCGACACGATTATAGTTATGAATAACGGTCACATTGAGCAGATGGGACCACCCCATGAAGTCTATCAGAATCCAGCAAATCAATTCGTCGCAGGTTTTGTAGGTATTTCCAACCTTCTCTCCGCCGAAGTATTAGGAGTTGCCAGAAGTGATGGATTAACCCCAATGAAACTCGGTGGGGCTACAATCTTTTGTGATGCTGTGGGCGCGAAAAAGGGCCAAAAAGTAACTCTATCCGTTAGGCCCGAGGATTTAGTCATGATCTCTCAAAAGCCCAAGAAAAATGATCCAAATATCCTACAATGTACTATTGAAAAATCTGTGTATATGGGAGGAATGTTAGAATTATGGGCGGACGCGTACGGTCAGCAAATACGCATTCATGGTCACCGGTTACCACCATTCAGCGAAGATGAAACTGTTTTTATGAAAATAGATCCGGTATCAGTCAAAGTAATTAATTAGGGTGCCGAAAATTGGAAACCATAACCTAATTTATTGAAAGAGTTTTTGATGCAGCCCCTTGTTTATATCGTAGCGACCGGCGGAACTATTGCATCCAACTATTTAGCATCTGAAGGGGACTTAGTTGCCCCAGCAACCGCAGACGATCTAGTTTCCGCTACTCCGGAATTAGCCTCATACGCAGAAGTTCGATCAGTACAACACACAAATATCACAAGCGACCTCATGGATATTTCCAGCGTTGTTGAGCTGGGAAAACTTGTGCGCAAATTACTTGAAGATAATAGGGTCACTGGTGTGGTGATCACTCATGGTACTGCGACATTAGAGGAAACTGCATTCTTTCTTGATCTCACTATCAAAAATGAAAAACCCGTGGTTGTGACTGGAGCCATGCGCAATCTGTCTGAAACAGATGCTGATGGTCCTCGCAATATCCTCTATAGCGTATTGACTGCAGCCCATAGCGACTCTCGGGGTCGCGGAGTTTTGGTCTGTTTCAACGGGGAAATCTACAGTGCTCGCGATGTTATCAAAGTTCACTCCATGCAAGTTAACGCCTATGCATCACGCGATAGCGGGCCTCTAGGTATGGTTTCAAAAGACGGTTTGATATATTTTGCAAAACCGGAGCGTCGCATATTCATAAATGTGGAAGAGATAAGTGCAAATGTCCAATTGTTAAAAGTCACTCAGGGCATTGACGATCTTTTAATTCGAGCTTGTATAGAAAATGATGTTGACGGTATCGTGATCGAGGGCATCGGCGCCGGCAACGTAAATATTCCATATTATAACGCTGTTTGCGATGCGCTTAAGGCAGACATTCCCTTAGTAATAGGTCATCGAATGTCTAGCGGCAGTCCATTTTTCAATAAAGGACACAACGGTTCGTTTAGAAGTATGATTGATAAAGGAGCTATTCCCAGTGGTTATTTAAGCTGCGTAAAAGCCCGCATCTTATTAATGGTTGCGCTCTCTCATACTGACGAACTCAAAACAGTACGGCATATCTTTTCGCAGGTATCTGCAATGAACTCATTGTAGCCCAAACATTATCACGGATCGAAATGGTAATGTTCAGTAACAAGCGTCTATTTTCAATGATAGATTTTTTAAATAAATAAATGTAATCTACAGTATATATACATTAATCAATAAATAATATTTTTGATAGTATAATAATCATGTGTAAATTACTTTACAAATAAAAATAATTCTCCAACATTAATAATTACACTATTCCGTTCATACCATCAGCATTATTTTTACGGCGATTCTTGAAACCTGTATTCTTAAACCCAACGTCTTTTATTTGTGGTTAAAAAGTTATGACTAGGACGCCCACTTTAGCTCTTGAGTAATTATATATGCGCCTTGTTGGGCCTTCCTGCCATCATTCGGACTGCACGATAAGAAATTACTGTTTCGTCTTTTTGGTTGATAATGTCGTTGTTGGTAATAACGATCCCACGTCCACCCTTGGAAGTTTCGCGAGAGCTCTCTACTGAAACGACACAGTGTATGGTATCGCCGGCGAAGACAGGTGCTTTGATTTTTTTAGTCACCTCCAATAACGCAAGACCTGTTGTTTGCATAGTTGATTGACAAAGTATCCCCTCAATTAAGGTGTAGCTCAATGCTGCCGGAACGACCCGACCCTTGATGGCACCATGCTCCTCTGAAAATGAAAGGTCGGTAAATACCGTCTCTAACATTCCAGTAACACTTATAAAATTTACAATATCAGTTTCTGTAATGGTGCGCTTCAACGTTTTAAAAGTATCCCCGCTCTTTAGATCATCCCAATAGAAACCAATTCCTACTACTGTTTGATTACACTTATTATCCATATCACTCACACACGTTGTTTGCAGATAAAGAGTCCATAGCTATAGTAATAATTAAATGTAGTTTTTTTCATAAATACTTGTATTTAAATTTTTTAATTTATTATGATGCATTAAATTTAATAATTACAACTTTTTTATTTAATTATTTGTTTAATTACTGTAATTTGTTATTTTTTTACTGGCAACACATACAGCTTAGAAAAGGCTTTGTAAGTAAACGTCAATATCTCTGCCGTTTTGCCCCTACCCTAAACCGAGATTTCACTGTATTGTCATTTAAATAAACTCAGCTATTCGATGAGAGTTATGATGAGCGAAAATGATACTATGAAACTGATCCAATCTTTACTCGCCAGTAAAGAATTGAGTGATGACACACGCGAGGATTTAGGTGACTTTAAAAAAGACATTGAAAATGGTAATTTCCATAAAGATGATGAAGCTTATGTGCAGGCCTTAGCGGATCGGCTTAATATTTCGACCGGCTCAAAAACAGTATCGAAAAACAAAAGAAAAACCAGTGCTGCACGCACCAAGGCCGGGTCAATTGATTGGCAAGAACGCGCAGTCATTGCTGAGGCACGAGTCGAGGAACTAGAAAATGACGTAACGAGTCTAAAAGAAAAAATAAAAGGTAATAATAAGCTCGCTCAAAAATCGTCCCCAGAAACTTTGGACAAACAAGCACTTCAAGATCTCATTGATCAACTATACGATTCAGAGAAGGGTCAACTGCAAAAGATTAGTAATGAAGATGCGTCAGCGATTTTAAAGAAAATGAAAACTGATTTCTCATGAATTGTATTATCAGCGGCTGTTGTTTATTTCTATTCGCTGGACCTCTCGTCCCTCCTGCATATCAAAAATTATCAGGCGCGTTTGATCATCTGGCATAGACAATCTTATCAAGACGCGATTACCGTCCATTATGGTCTCACGAATTTCCGCTCCTACAGGGAGGGTTAAAGGCAGAGGACTTCGAACCAAGAAAACTCCTTTTTCACCCTCAGCAAAATTTGCGGTTATTCCATAGGCTAAAAAACCCAAACCGACTATTATTAAGATGGCCATTGTGACAACTAGAATTTTAAGAGCTTGTAGTTTCATAATAAGAGGCTACCGTTCGTTTTACAAAAATGAGTGACGAAGAAAAAATATTGACCACTACAGCTGACGATGAGGGCATAAGACTTGATGTGAGTCTTGTGAGGGCTTTCCCAGAACTATCTCGATCACAGCTAAAAAGATTAATTTTAGCAGGAAATGTGAACCATGCAGGGAAAACGATAACTGACCCTGCCTATCGCGTCAAACAGGAACAAACTTTCACTTTAATAGTCCCTCACTCGGAGCCTTTAGACCTCGAGCCCGAAAATATAAATCTTGACATATACTACGAAGACGATGATTTGATCGTAGTTAATAAGCCTGCTGGCCTTGTAGTTCATCCTGGAGCGGGCACTCCAAATGGTACACTGGTAAATGGTTTGCTCAACCACTGCGGAACATCACTTTCGGGTATCGGTGGCATAAAACGACCAGGGATTGTGCACAGATTAGACAAGGACACTAGTGGTTTAATAGTGGCGGCCAAAAATGACCGAAGCCACAGATGCCTCAGTTCGCAGTTCGAACAACGCAGCGTCGAGCGTGCATACCATGCATTAGCATGGGGCTCTCCAAAACCACCTTCAGGTCAAATTGAAGAAAGAATCGGTCGTCACCCGTATAAACGCAAAAAGATGGCCGTGGTATCTGAGAACGTGGGTAAATTTGCACTCACGCGTTTTCGGACCCTTAAACGTTATGGTTTGCGAGTATTTAAGGCAGAGTGTCGGCTAGCAACAGGACGTACGCATCAAATCCGCGTACATTTGGCACATATAGGGCACCCGTTAGTGGGTGATCCTGTTTACGGTCGCACAACCGAAGCGCGTCTTAGCGGTATTCCAGATAGCGATATAGAGTTAATAACAACTTGCCGACGTCAAGCCCTCCACGCAGTAACTCTGGGCTTCGTGCACCCAAGGAGCGGATTAGAAATGAAGTTTAGCTCGGAATTCCCTGAAGAACTTAGAAATTTAGAGTCGATATTTGAACGGACTAAATCGTTCAGCTAAGGGTACTCAAAAATATATTTCAGTAGTATTATTGAAAAAAGTAAAAAAAATCGCATATATAAAGGGCTATAATGCGATGATTTCGTGTGTTTTAGGAGTGAGCATTGGTGGCCGGAACAACTTTACCATCCTTGAGTATTAGTCCAGAGGGTAATCTGCAGCGGTACTTGCAACAAATTCGCCAGTTTCCAATGCTGGAGAAGCAAGAAGAGTATATGCTGGCAAAAAGATGGCGTGAACATGAAGATACTGAAGCAGCTCACAAGTTAGTGACCAGTCATTTAAGACTTGTTGCGAAAATTGCTATGGGTTACCGGGGGTCTGGTCTGCCTGTGAGCGACCTAATCTCTGAGGGTAATGTTGGCTTGATGCAAGCTGTGAAAAGGTTTGAGCCAGATAGAGGATTCCGTCTCGCTACTTATGCCATGTGGTGGATTAAGGCGTCTATTCAAGAGTATGTTTTACATTCCTGGTCTCTTGTTAAGATGGGAACTACTGCAGCGCAGAAGAAGTTATTCTTCAACCTTCGTAAAATGAAAAGTAAATTAGAGGCCTTTGAAGAGGGTGACTTGTCACCTGAGCATGTTGAGCATATATCGACGGAGTTAAACGTTCCCGAGCATGACGTGGTATCGATGAACAGGCGTCTTGCTGCACAGGACCACTCTCTTAATGCGCCGCTAAAAGCATCGGGCGATGGTGAATGGCAAGATTGGTTAGAGGATGAAACCGAAAGCCAAGAAATAAGGGTTGCCGAGGCTCAAGAATTGCAGAAACGGCGCGAGATGTTGTCGAATGCCATGGCTATCCTGAACGAGCGAGAAAAACGTATAATACAGATGCGCCGTTTGGAAGATGATTCCATGACTTTGGAAGAATTGAGCCATGAATTTGGCATTAGTCGAGAACGAGTTCGCCAAATAGAAGTGCGTGCCTTCGAAAAGCTTCAGAAATCTATTCAGTCCCAAGCTGCGGATACAAACTTTAGCACACAACAATAGTTACATTTTTTCACCGGTAGAGTCGGTATCTTCTTCATCAACTGTTTCACCTAAAAGTTTGGATACATTGACATCGTCAGGTAGTAGTTTTTCTGCTTCGATGCGCACTTCGTTTCCCCAGTTTTTTATTAATGCCTTTTGTCTTTTCTTTATTGCTGCTGCTCTAACCTCACTTTGCATAGATAACCAAACAGCAACAAAGGGTGGCACGCTGTAATAAATTACCCAGCCAACAGCACCAGCAGCATACATTGTAACTAAGACAATTGGATCACTAACCAATTCGAGAGCTGCATCAACCCCCCCGCTACCTCCACTAAATAATTTAATTGCACTAGGTAAAACCCCAACCCCGTTGGGAAAAGCAACGGTCATCGTAAAATAACGCCGCGATGATCGGTCTATTACTAATGCTCCCATCGTAGGCGCCATACCTATAACGACTAAGATAAAAACATCTAAGAAGACAAAAAAGATTAAAGCCGCAGCAACTAAGGTGTATATCCAGGCTTTCATTGAGCCTGCTTTAATGGAATTTGATTTTTTATTGTTATCTGCCATTAACCCTTACCCAAGTATCCAATACACTCCCATACTTATCAGGACAATCATCGACAGAATTAATGAGAAGAAGGCACTTATCTCAGCTCCAATTACTTTTGCCAATTCTGGTCGATGAGTTTTTTCAAATTCCATCCTTTGCATAGCTTGAATAGAATTAGCAAATTCTTTAACTGCTTTGTCGTTATCTGATCTATCACTTTCAAGATATTTTGAATTATCAACAAGTCGCAAGATATCCGCTAAACGTCCATCTTTAGAAATTTCTGACAATCGTTTTCTAACTTGCTCTCTCTGACGTCGACTGCGAAACCGTTCGACAGCCGGGTCAAGTATTTTTACCGCTATCTTACACAGGTTAGGTGCCGCCGCCGAGCCCGCTTGCTCCTGCACGTGTCCCAGGATACGAACGTTAGCAATAGCTAGGATAGCAGGGTCTGAACGGTTTTGAAGCTCACGCAATTCAGTCATAATGCCACCCTTCATGCGAGCAACTATAAATGCGGCAATATGCGAATCAACCGGCTCTATAAGCGTGTCCGGATTGGCAATAGCTATACGCTCGAATGCATCAAGCATCTCAATCATATCGTAAACATACTCTGATTCAAGAAGCGGTGATTGGCAAGGCACGTTGGGGTTGAGCTCGTATATTACCCTTTCGAACCCCTGACCAAGTTCTGAATGAGCTAGAAATGGGATCATTTGGTCATATAACGAAATGAAGCGAGTTATATCATCTCCTGCTTTTCCCATCATCTTATAGGCAAAAGATATTAGATCAGCTTTAAGAACTTCCGAAAAATTTTTGTGAAGATCTTTGTCACCCCCCGGAGCGGCGATCAGATAACCAATTCCATCAAGCGTAGCAGAAAAATTTTTAAATCGAATTGGCCCCAGCGGATCTAGAGCAATGATAATACGGGCTAACATGCGGTCATCAGTCTCAATGCCGCCTACTATGGGTTCTTTAGCCGTATTGACAGCCTCGATTGCTTCCTCATTCCCCAAACTTCGCCTTAGCCATTCATCGAGCAAACCACCACGCACTGGCTCAACAGCAGAGTCCCAATTTTCTCCAAATACGCGCGCAACATTGCGTCGGGTCAAAATATTTTTACCTCCGAAGGAAAACGCCTGCGTTGCTCTCGACATTTCTTGTTGTTTAGGACTTAATCTGCGCCCGGCCAGCCAAAGGTCTATATCATCTAATGTCCAGCGCTCATCAACATCGTCCATAAGGAGTCCCCGCACAATCTCCAACATAGTCAGGGATAGGCGGTGGCCAGATATGAGTGCGTTATAGCTTCCACGTTCTAATTTTGCAGAAAGAATCTCATCGTCACTCATCCCAATTCCGGGGCTTTGCCCGATCAAAAGTGCCAATATGCAAACGCCAAAAGAGTAAAGATCATCCGATATCAATCCAAGGCCACGCCCGTTTGTAGGAGCCATGGAGGTTTCTACCGTCTCATAAGCTGCTGGCTGATTTATTGCTGGTGGAGCCGAAAGGCACTCACCCAACATAATTGTCGCCTGGGCTGTGGAAACACTGTCGTAAAAAAGATTGGTTGGCCTAACCGCACGATGCGTCAGGTTCTGGTGATCAATATCGCGAAGCGCCGCTGTTACTGGTTTTATAAAGTTCTGTGTGATTATTTCCTCAGAAGCAATCTGAATTGGGCTATCTATGCTATCAATTACCCTTTTCCCACGGGGGCGTTCGTAGATTAAAACTGGGCATCGACGACCTTCTAGGGGCCAATCTAATACCTTCCAATCCACAACTCGGACCAACCCGGGTTGATCAATGCGGTGCATCGTCGACACCTGTTCATGGCGTGGGGGCTGCTTGGGATCGCACACCAAAGCCAATAATTCTCGGCCAGCATTGTTAACATCTGCCGCGACATAAGCTAGTGCCGGCGGAGAGTCAAATTCCTTTAACGGCTGATCTGAAAAAACATCAAACCAATCCTGAGTACTTACAGTGCCGCCAAGTTGTTCGCCCGGTTGCCCGTTTTCATCAGCCATAAGGGCTCCGATACCTAGTAATCACAGTTTCGTCGGATACGCATTCCTGTGCCCGCAGCAAATGCAATCTCAAATCAGTCAAAACGGCAATTATGCCCTGGGCTCCTTATCTAATCACATTTATGAGTTTCCATCACCCATTTCCTGCACAAAAAGTCACTGATCGGAAATTTTCATGTACCAAACGGATCGATAACGGTAATGGTGTCGTCCCGCTCCGGACTAGTTGAAAGTAATGAAACTGGTGCTTCAATGAGTTCTTCGATCCGCCGTATATATTCTATAGCTGCAGCAGGCAGCTCATCCCATGATCTCGCTCCTTCTGTGCTCTCTTGCCAGCCTTCTAACGTCTCATAACACGGCAAGACTGAAGATTGACCCCGCATCGAAGCAGGCAAGTAGTCGACACTTTCGCCATCTAAGTCATAAGAAGTGCAGATATTAAGACTATTGAGCCCGTCGAGAACATCAAGCTTAGTGAGTGCAATACCATTAATACCAGCCGTTTTGATTGCTTGACGGACCATAACCGCATCAAACCAGCCACACCGCCGTTGGCGACCCGTAACTGTACCAAATTCGCGCCCTTTTTGCCCAATACGCTGCCCTATTTCATCGCTCAATTCCGTTGGAAATGGGCCACTGCCAACCCTTGTTGTATAAGCTTTCGTAATTCCTAAGACGTAATCTAAAGCTCCAATACCGATACCCGCGCCTGTTGCTGCTTGCCCTGCAAGGGTATTTGATGAAGTAACAAAAGGGTAAGTCCCATGATCAACATCGAGCATGACGCCTTGAGCTCCTTCAAACAAGATCCGCTTGCCCCCGTTTCGTGCATTATCTAACTCCAACCAGACCGGAGCTGCATAACTAAGGAGCTCGTCTTTTATTCCCGCAAGTGTATTGAGTATCATTGATGCGTCTAAAGACGCTATGCCGAAACTGCGCCGCAAAGGATTGTGATGTCTCAATAATTCTTTTGCTTTGAACTCCAATATATCAGGATCTTTTAAATCACAAACGCGAATAGCCCGCCGTGCGGCCTTGTCCTCATAGGCAGGCCCTATGCCACGGCCAGTTGTACCAATAGCTGATTTCCCGCTGGCCTTTTCTCTTGCTACATCCAGTTCCTGGTGCAGTGGCAGAATCAATACCGCATTGTCTGCTATTTTTAATTTCTCCGGAGAAACATCAACACCCGCTGAGCGCAGCCGCTGTATTTCATCTATTAGAGCACGCGGATCAACAACCACGCCGTTACCAATAACTGAAAGCTTGCCGGGCCGCACCACTCCTGACGGCAATAGGCTTAACTTATATTCAGTTCCATTAATGACGAGGGTATGGCCAGCATTGTGCCCTCCTTGAAAACGAACAATTACATCTGCCCGTTCACTGAGCCAGTCGACAATTTTGCCCTTTCCCTCATCACCCCATTGAGCGCCAACAACGACCACATTACTCATAGTCCCTCCATTTCTATTGCTCGTCTCTCACTAAACAATATTAATGATAAGCGGTGTAGCCAACATTATAGTTTTATGAAAGCTCGTGCTCTATCGTTTTGTTGCACTCCAATTAGGCATTACCCAAATGCATTCCATACTTTGATATTCTTATCAATAAATATGCCTTGGAGTTTAAGATGGCGTTAACAAAGCGGACTTCCATCAAACTGGTCCCATAATCCTGGCAGCATTCTAGAATATTACTAGGAAGGCCTTTCTAAAAGAAAAAATTAAGCTCTATGTCTTAGCAATTAACTAATTCTTCGGATAACAATTGTCTTCAAAATATTAATTCAGTCCACTCAAATTCCTCAAGAACAAAAGGGTAATCAACACTAGTGCCTTTTTAGTGAACATATCAGAATTTAAGCGGTTTGACCTGTGTCACATTCGGGAGTGCTCTAATCGAGTCAAGCGTCTCAAAACCAGCGGCGTCATCAATTTGTATCAGAGCAATTGCTTCCTCCCCTGCTTTAACACGGCCTAGGTGAAAAGTAGCAATATTAACATTCGCTTTACCTAAAGCGTCGCCAATAGCTCCAATTACTCCTGGCCGATCATCGTTTGCAATATACAACATATGTGGCCCAAGTTCAGCCTCAATTGGTGTTTCATTTATTGCGACAACGCGCCCTCTATTACCACCAAACAGAGTGCCTGACACACTTCGTTCACGGCGCTCAGTCTTTACTATTACGCGAATCAAATTCTCATATTCATCAGGATTTTCGTGACTAACAACCCCGACGTCAATGCCCCTGTCCCTTGCTATGATTGGTGCACTTACCATGTTCACATTTTCGAGGAGAGGTTTTAGCAGCCCATGCAGAGCACAACTAACTAAAGGCTTGGTGTTTAGCTGTGTAACAGTCCCATAAAACTCAATAGTGACTGCCGTTAGCCCGGTTTCGGTCAACTGGCCGGCAAAGCTACCAAGCTCCTCAGCTAGTGTCATGTAGGGTTGTAAGCGAGGAGCATCTTCCGCAGAGACTGAGGGCGCATTAATCGCATTTTGCACAGTCCCCGTTAATAAGTAGTCGGCCATTTGCTCTGCAACCTGCACTGAGACAATTTCCTGTGCCTCAGTTGTTGCAGCGCCAAGATGCGGCGTCGCGACAAATTCCTCATGCCCAAACAAAGGATTGCTATCCGCCGGCTCATTGACGAACACATCAAATGCGGCTCCAGCTACTTTACCATTGTCGAGCGCTTCGCGAAGATCACCCTCATCAACTATTCCGCCCCTTGCACAATTAATGATCCGCACTCCATCACGCATTTTTTCTATTGCGCTTTTATTAATAAGATTACGCGTTGCCTCCACCAGCGGGGTATGCACTGTTATAAAATCAGCACGGGCAAAAAGCGTTTCCAATTCTACTTTCTCCGCACCCATTTCACTCGCACGCTCTTCAGAAAGAAAAGGATCATAAACAACAACCCTCATTTTGAGTCCCTTTGCGCGGTCCACTACAATTGTTCCGATATTGCCGCAGCCAACCACACCTAACGTCTTTCCCGTAATCTCGACACCCATAAACTTATTTTTTTCCCATTTCCCATCTTGCGTCGATGAGTTCGCTGCAGGAATTTGTCGCGCAAGAGCCATTAACATAGCAATGGCATGTTCTGCCGTTGTTGTGGTGTTTCCAAACGGCGTATTCATAACAATAACGCCTTTTTTTGACGCTGCATCCAAATCGATATTGTCTACGCCGATTCCTGCTCTTCCGACTAACTTTAGTTTTTCCGCAGCATCCAACACCTCTGCGGTCACCTTTGTCGCAGAGCGAACGGCCAGTCCGTCATACTGTCCAATGATGTCTAACAAATTGTCCTTGCTCAGCCCTGGCTTGAAATCCACTTCGATACCGCGGTTCTCAAACACTTTGGCCGCATCTTGGCTTAGTTTGTCCGAAATCAGAACTTTTGCCATGGTTTTACGTCCTATATCTGCTGTTCCAAAATTAATTTGTCTGGTTTGTGTATTGAGTAAACGCCCAGTCTAGCCACGGAAGCAATGCTTTTATATCCGCAGTCTCAACAGTTGCTCCGCCCCAAATGCGCAAACTTGGAGGCGCAGCTCTGTGATTGTTAAGGTCATAGGCCACACCCTCATTTTCCAGCAATGAAGAAATATACTTCGGTGCATTTTTCAATGCCTCGGTGTCCAGGCCACTTGCTTCAGCAATTTCAACACAAATTGATGTACAAGATCGTGTAGCAGGGTTTTTTGGAAGAAATTCCACCCAGGTAGTTTTTTCAACCCATTCAGCCACAGCATTCAGATTCGCAGCAGATCGAGATACTAATCCTTTTAGACCGCCAACTGATCGAGCCCACTCAAGCGCAAATATCGCGTCCTCCACACATAACATTGAAGGCGTGTTAATTGTAGCTCCTCGAAATAATGCCTCATCAACTTTACCTTTGGAAGTCATCCGGAAAACCTTCGGCATTGGCCAAGACGGAGTTTGGGACTCCAAACGTTGGACAGCACGAGGGCTCAAAGCCAGCATTCCGTGTGCAGCCTCACCACCTAGCACCTTTTGCCAAGACCAAGTAACGACATCAAGCTTATTCCAAGGCAATTCCATCGCAAATACCGCGGAGGTAGCATCACAAAATGTAAGCCCATCACGATTGGGATCGATCCAGTCTCCATTAGGCACGCAAACTCCACTTGTAGTTCCATTCCACGTAAAAATTACATCTCGATTGCAATCCACCGAAGATAGGTCGGTTATCTCGCCATAAGGAGCATCCATAACTCTGCTATCCTCAATACTGAGATGTTTAATGATATCAACGACCCACATTTGGCCAAAGTTTTCCCATGCCAATACATCAACGCCGCGTTGACCTAGAAGCGACCACATGGCCATTTCAATCGCACCAGTGTCTGACCCAGGCACTATAGCTAACCGATAATCGTCAGGAATACCCAATAACTCTTTACTTGTGTCTATCACATTACGCAGCTTTTCTAAGCCTACGGCAGCCCGGTGCGAACGCCCCAAAGCGGCATCATCTAGCCCTTCGAGTGACCAGCCTGGAGGCTTCGCACAAGGACCGGAGGAGAAATTGGGGTTCTTCGGCTTACTTTGCGGCTTATTCATTAATGACTCCAAAAGAACTAGTTAGCTTATACCAACCTCTATGACCTTATGAACCCCCGGTCATCGCGTCAACCGGATAGATGTTGCTACGCAATATTTCTTGGTTGCCTGCGCCCCTTTGCCGCAGGTCATGGCGTTCCTCTGCAAAACACAAATTATTATTTTACGTCGTAAGGGTGACAAAACGAGCGCATGCATCAAGGTTCTGTCATAAACTCCAACATTTGGCATTAGCAATGATTGACGAACTGTGTGGAAAGTATCAATATAGAATTATCCTAGGGGTGCCTTTTTTAAGAGGCTGAGATATCGCTGATGCGGTGACCCTGAGAACCTGATCCGGGTTATGCCGGCGGAGGAAAGGAGCGCTTTCGCAGTTTAGCTCCGAAACAACTTCCTCATTTCCGTTGCGTTTCCTGTGTCGATTGGAATTTTGGTTGGAGGACTGAGGCATGCCTAGAGACAACGACGCTATTTCTATTACAACAGGCCCGATCCCAGGGTCTAAAAAGGTTTATGAAGAAGGTACAAACGGAATTCGCGTTCCCTTTCGTGAAGTTGTGTTAGAAAAGAGCGCGAATGAACCGCCTGTTCGCCTCTATGATACTTCAGGTCCCTACACGGACCCTGATGTAGCGTTGAATGTAGAAAAAGGCCTGCCCGCGCTGCGAAGCCCATGGATTTCCGCTCGGGGTGATACGGAGCCCTACACGGGTCGTGAAATTCGCCCTGAGGACAATCACCGGAACATGGGCGACCCGAAGGCGGTTCCAGAATTTCCATCAAAACGTGCCCCAATAAAGGCAAAGGCGGGAAAGAATGTAAGCCAAATGAGGTATGCTCGTGAGGGCATCATTACGCCAGAAATGGAGTATATTGCAATACGTGAGAACCTAGGTCGGTCCGACTTTTTTGGTGATGGAGAGAGTTTCGGTGCTGAGATTCCCGAATACGTGACACCGGAGTTTGTGCGCGAGGAAGTCGCGAGGGGCAGAGCGGTAATTCCTGCCAACATCAATCATCCTGAGACGGAGCCAATGATCATCGGGCGTAATTTCTTAGTTAAAATTAATTCCAACATTGGGAATTCCGCAGTTTCATCATCGGTCGCGGAAGAAGTCGAAAAAATGGTTTGGTCAACCCGGTGGGGCGGCGACACGGTTATGGATTTGTCCACAGGTAAAGATATACACAACACCAGAGAGTGGATTATCCGTAATTCACCCGTGCCCATTGGTACGGTACCGATATATCAAGCGCTTGAAAAGGTTGGAGGAATAGCTGAAGAACTTACTTGGGATATTTACCGGGATACGTTGATTGAACAGTGCGAGCAGGGAGTAGATTATTTCACCATACATGCTGGCGTGAGGCTCAAATATATCCACCTAACAGCGCAGCGCCTCACAGGAATCGTGAGCCGTGGTGGCTCTATTATGGCGAAATGGTGTCTTGCTCATCATAAAGAAAGTTTCCTCTACACACAATTTGAAGAAATCTGCGAATTAATGAAGGAGTATGATGTAACCTTCTCGTTAGGAGATGGCCTCCGTCCTGGTTCAATTGCAGATGCCAATGATCAATCACAGTTTGCCGAACTTGAAACGCTAGGTGAATTAACTGATATAGCATGGAAACACGACGTGCAGGTGATGATCGAAGGTCCAGGGCATGTACCTATGCACAAAATTAAAGAAAATATGGATAAGCAACTGGAAATTTGTCATGAAGCACCGTTTTATACGCTTGGCCCGCTAACAACAGATACCGCGCCCGGTTATGACCACATTACGTCAGCGATCGGTGCTGCAATGATTGGTTGGTACGGAACTGCTATGCTTTGCTACGTCACACCGAAAGAGCACTTGGGCCTGCCGAATCGAAAGGACGTGAAAGACGGTGTGATAACTTATAAATTGGCTGCCCATGCCGCTGACCTTGCAAAAGGACATCCGGGCGCACGCCTCTGGGACGATGCTCTGAGCCGAGCGCGTTTCGACTTCCGTTGGCGTGATCAATTTAAATTAGCGATGGACCCTGAAACGGCAGAAGATTTTCACGATCAAACCCTACCAGCTGAAGGTGCAAAGGTGGCCCATTTCTGCTCAATGTGCGGTCCTAAGTTCTGTTCAATGCAAATAACACAAGAAATACGTGAGTTTGCTGAAAAGGGAATGTCAGAAATGTCTGACAAGTTTGTAGAGGAAGGCTCCGAGCTTTATCAGCCCAGCAAAAAAGAATCACCTGAACAAATAAAAATTGAAGCTGCAGAATGAGTATGTAAGTTCAGCCGTAAAGTTAAAGGACGAGAACATACCTTTTGCATTTGAGCGGAATAGATGTTGTTGCTCAATAATTTTTTGAAAAACGTAATGGCTTAAATTGCGTCAGCAATCGCTTTGCCCAGCTCTTCAGTCTTAGCTTTACCTCCCATATCAGGGGTTTTAGGCGCTTTTGGGTCGGCTAATACGTTTTCGATAGCCTCTATGATTGCGGCGCCGGCGTTATGCTGCCCCAAATGATTTAACATCATGGCCGCAGACCAGATTTGGCCAATTGGATTAGCAATACCCTCTCCGGCAATATCCGGCGCAGATCCATGCACGGGCTCAAACATCGAAGGGTGTTCACCCTCAGGGTTGATGTTAGCCGACGGCGCGACCCCAATTGTTCCGGTCACACCAGGACCCAAGTCAGACAAAATATCACCAAACAAGTTTGATCCGACCACAACGTCAAAGGTATGCGGGCGCCCAACGAAATGTGCGGTCAGGATATCAATATGATATTGATCGGTCTCAACTTCTCTATAATCCTTTGCATTTTCAGCAAACCGCTCATCCCAGTACGGCATGGTGTAAATAATACCGTTAGATTTTGTTGCTGATGTGAGCTTTTTCCTTCTCTTTAAAGCAAGCTCAAAAGCAAACCGTTGAATGCGATCTACACCCTGACGTGTAAAAACTGTCTCTTGAACAACCGTCTCACGGTCCGTGCCCTCAAATATTCGTCCCCCCATTTCTGAATATTCGCCCTCAACGTTCTCTCGAACAACGTACATATCAATGTCACCAGGCTTATAACCTTTTACTGGGGCCTCGATCCCGGGCAGAAGCCTAACTGGACGCAGGTTCACGTACTGGTCGAAATGACGACGTATCGGAATCAGAAGGCCCCAAAGCGATACGTGATCGGGCACCCCGGGATACCCCACAGCACCCAAAAATATGGCGTCATGAGACCTTAATTGATCGATGCCATCCTCAGGCATCATCCTTCCATCATTTAAGTATGTTTGGCAACTCCATGGAAAATCGCTAGTCTTAAAGTGGAGGCCAAACCTGCTGGCCACTTTATCCAAAACCCTAAGCCCCTCTGGCAAGACCTCTTTTCCGATACCATCGCCTGGAATATTCGCTATGCTGAAAGATGTTGTTTCTTTATGACCTGCCATTAGTTTCTCCCTTAATATTTTTCTACGTTGCCTTGTCTCAAAGCTTTAGAGAGATTGCAAGTACGATTGAGCAAGTGTAAGCCATTAAGATGAAATTGATAAGACAGGTTAACAAGGCTAGTATTAAATTCGGAGGTCAACTGCTTGCCAAAGGTAATTTGGTAGCTTTCCCAACTGAGACTGTTTATGGGCTCGGCGCGAACGCAAAAGATAGTCAAGCAGTAGCAAAAATATTTGCCGCTAAAAATAGACCTAGTTTCAATCCATTAATTGTTCATTTAAGCGATCAAGGCGAGGCTCATAAACACGCAGTTTTAAATAGCTCGGCTAAAGCTCTAGCGGATGCATTTTGGCCCGGCCCCCTAACGCTCATTCTTCCGCGCCAGGAAAGATGTGAAATATCACCACTTGCAAGCGCTGGACTCGATACGGTCGCGCTTCGGGTTCCTGCCAGCGCAGCTGCAAGAGGATTGATTACAGCTGCCCGTAAACCAATCGCAGCGCCAAGCGCTAATCTTTCAGGTCGACTAAGTCCTACCTGTGCAGAACATGTTGCTAACCAGCTTAAGAGAAAAGTGTCATTAATTCTTGATGGTGGTCCTTGCGACATTGGGTTGGAATCTACGGTAGTCGATGTGAGCAATAATATTCCCGTGATATTGCGGCCCGGCGGACTACCAAGCGAGATGATGGAGCAGGCGATTGGCCAGAAATTACTTCAGGACACTGGAAATGGCACCGACATTAAGTCGCCGGGAATGCTTGTTAACCACTATGCTCCCTCTTTAGCCCTACGAATAAATGCACAAAAGCCACGGCCAGGTGAAGTATTCCTAGGATTCGGCAAAGATGCAATCAATGCTGACTTGAACTTAAGCCCGACGGGAGATTTATTAGAGGCGGCTGCAAATCTTTTCGCATATTTGCATCAGCTTGACTCAATGCCAGCAAAAGGAATCGCCGTGATGCCAATACCGACCGAGACTATCGGTTGGGCGATCAATGATAGGCTGGAGCGTGCCGCCTGCCGATAGGCCAAAGGCTCGAGTAAAATTATAATCCACCAACGAGACAAAAGGCCGAGCGATTGTCAGCATACCACAAAGTTTTAATCTAATAGTCTTGAGATATAGCATTCGAAATTTATTCAAAACAATAGCTTGGTTTTATGAAGTTTTAATTTCATAGGCCCTGCAACAGAAGAGTTATGGATTTTCAGGTCAGATTGGCTTGAGAAAGATAATCGGCAATCTATTATTAAAAAAAAAAGGCGTGTTATGATGAACTGTTTTAGACTTTTTAATCCCTGACTTTTTAAATGTGTATTTCGAATTAAAATTTTAATGGTGACTTAACGTCAAACTGATTACCTTACTTATCATTATGGTAACATAAAGCGTAAGATTCGTTAAGAAAGACAAAATGAGAACAATTATGTCTCCTGATGATTCAAGAAGTCTGCTGCCCGTTGAAGCCCTTGAGCAACTAAAAAATGTCGTCGGACATAAGGGTTTTATATCAAATGAAGCAGACTTAGCGCCATATCTATTGGATTGGCGCGGGCAATTTCGGGGCATCTCCCCTCTGGCACTCCGACCTGATACAACTCAGCAAATTGCGGATATTGTCTGTATATGCAACGAATATAATATAAAGATTGTGCCTCAGGGTGGAAATACAGGGATGAACGGGGCCGCAACACCAGACGATAGCGGCAGTTCCATAATCGTAAGCACAGCTCGATTGAATAAAATTCGGCACCTCGACCCACTTAACTACACGATCGCCGTCGAAGCAGGATGTGTGCTTCAAAATATTCAAAAAGAGGCAGCTCAAATAGATCGTCTTTTCCCGTTGAGTTTAGGTGCAGAAGGGTCCTGCCAAATTGGTGGGAACCTGGCAACGAATGCCGGCGGAGTTAACGTTCTTCGTTACGGTAATATGCGTGATCTTGTTCTGGGGCTTGAGACAGTCTTGCCAAATGGTGAGATTTGGAGCGGCTTAAAAGGGTTGCGTAAAGACAATACGGGTTATGATCTCAAGCATCTTTTCATTGGTTCTGAGGGTACACTTGGCATAATTACCGCTGCTACTTTGAAACTTTTCCCTAAACCAAAACATTTTGATACCTGTTTTGCCGCCGTAGTAGGCCTGCAAGAAATTATCGAGCTTCTGGACCGTGCGCGTCATCGCAGTGGCGATGGAGTAAGCAGCTTTGAATTAATCACTCGCCCACCTTTGGAGCTTGCCTTTCAGCATGGAAAAAATTTGGCAGACCCACTCGCTGAGCCCTCCGAACTTTACGCTTTGATCGAGTTTTCGAGTAGTGCTGAAGTGAATGAAGAAATCATGGAAGGTTTTCTAGAATCTGCGCTAACAGATGGTTTGGTATCCGATGCAGTCATCGCAAAATCTGAGACTCAGCGGCAAGCATTGTGGAGACTACGCGAATTTTTGCCGGAGGCAGAAAAAATTGAAGGGGCTAGTGTGAAGCACGACATCTCTGTCCCCGTAAGCTCTATCCCCGAATTTGTCGAAACTGCGATTTTGGCGGTAAATCAGTACCTGCCAGGTATCCGCCCGATATACTTTGGCCATGTAGGGGATGGCAATTTACATTTTAACTTCGCAAAGCCAAAAACAATGAAGGATAAATCTTTTTTCCTTCATAAGGACAAGATCAATGAAATAGTTTTAGACATCGTCGCGTCTTTGGGAGGATCCCTCAGCGCCGAGCACGGGATCGGACAGCTTAAACGTGATTCGTTTCTTCATTATACGCCATCGATCGATCTATATTTAATGAGACAGTTGAAGAATACTTTGGATCCTAACAAGATCATGAATCCTGGCAAACTACTCTAAAGGGAAAAGGTTGTGACCGATTACGTGCCGCCGCTTCGCGACATGCAGTTCTGTCTGCATGAGATGGGGGTGATAGATCGTCTGCGCAAATTATCTGCCTTTGAAAACCTTGGAAATGACGTGATTGATGCAGTTTTAGAGGGAAGTGGAACATTTGCCCGGGAGGTGTTGGCACCAATAAACCACACAGCCGACATAGAGGGTGCCTCAATCAGCGATGGAGTGGTGAGCACACCAGATGGATTTGCGGAGGCCTATCAAAAATTTGTGGACGGAGGCTGGGCATCTCTTCCTTTCAATCCAGTCTATGGCGGGCAAAACCTGCCGTGGGTCCTCGCGGCAGCAACACAGGAAATGTGGATTTCCGCTAATACATCATGGTCGTTATGCCAAATCCTTACTACCGGAGCGGTTGAACTTCTCAGTGAGCATGGAACTGATGAGCAGAAATCACTCTACCTTGGTAAACTTATTTCTGGCTCATGGTCAGGGACTATGAATTTGACTGAACCGCACGCTGGATCGGACTTGGGGAAATTAAGCTGCAAAGCAATACCAGCAGGCGATCATTATAATATTCAAGGACAAAAAATTTACATCACGTACGGCGACCACGACATGGCCGATAACATCATCCATTTCGTGCTTGCTCGCACGCCAGAAGCAAACAGTGGGCCAAAGGGTATTTCATTATTCATAGTTCCAAAAGTTCTCGTAAATCCGGATGGCACACTTGGTGCCCTTAATGATTTGCGATGTTTATCTCTTGAGAAAAAGCTAGGCATTAATGCAAGTCCCACTTGTGTAATGTCTTACGGCGATAACGATGGAGCCGTGGGCTACCTAGTTGGCGAGGAAGGGAGAGGTCTAAACGCAATGTTTACGATGATGAATAACGCTCGTCTAAACATCGGGATCTCTGGCCTTGCAATCGCTGAACGCGCATACCAGCAAGCTCGAGACTACGCTAAGGAACGTCATCAATTTGGGCCAATCGTAAAACATCCCGATATCCGGCGCATGTTAATGACAATGAAAGCCCAAATTGAAGCAATGCGTGCAGTGATTTTTGACGCAGCACTTGCACTTGATTATGCAAAAAAATCACCGGGAATAGCACAACAAGCTCGAATTAATTTACTGATCCCAATGGTCAAGGCATGGTGCGCAGATCTCGGCGTGGAGATCACATCCCTTGCTCTTCAAATTCACGGAGGTGCTGGCTTCATGGAGAGCACAGGTGTAGCTCAGCATTTTCGTGATGCGCGCATAGCCCCAATCTACGAAGGCACCAACGGCATTCAGTCTATTGACCTGATAAGCCGTAAAGTTTTACGTGACAAAGGCACAGCAATGTTTGCATGGATCAATGATGCTCGTGAAACGATAAAAAATGGTGCGAAAAATGACGTCGGTCAAGCAACTCAGCAAGGGCTTGATCATCTAGCGGAGTTAACAGATTGGATGCTAGAAAATTCGGTAACCACGGTAAACCCGGCATTGGCTGGCGCTAATGCTTATTTGAGAATTTTCGGTGTGGTCGCAGGCGGAGTTCAACTAAACAATGCCACTGAACTGGCAAACCAACCCAGATATAAAACAAGTGCATTTCATAATGCAAAGTTAATAACAGCAAAGTTTTACTCGAGTCACATATTGCCGCAGATCTCGGGACTCCGGCAAACAATTGAGTATGGTTATGAAGAGGTTATGACGTTACCAGATACTTCATTCTAGTCCCATAAGAGTTGGTGTTCCCTTACCAGTGCCTATCGGCAACTCTCTAATTAGCTGTTTAACAGTTTTACCGCTAATAGGATGTTTCAAATTTGGCGCAATATCTAAGAGCGGGCGAAGTACGAAATATCGCTCCTGTATCCGAGGGTGGGGCACTGTCAATGTATCAGTCGAAATGCAACGTCTACCGTAATAGAGTAAATCGAGATCAATTAGCCGCGGACCATTTCGAGGCCCGTCAACACGGCCTAACGAAGTTTCCAACTTTTTTAATTTCTTCAACACATCAAACGGCTCAAATTCGGTGTAACCACACAGAACCGCATTAAAAAATTTCGCCTGATTAAGAACATATTGAGGATCGGTCTCATAAACTTCTGATTTATTGGTAATAATCATAAATTCTGAGAGTTTACAGCTGGCGTTATTCAAATTGGCTTTCCTATCTCCTACATTGCTACCAACCCCAATATAAACCTCCTCCATATCAAGCCACTCTCTCAGGAGAAATACTTCCATCTTCTGAAGCACGGATAATTGCACTGCACATGTCTACAATACGTTTCATCGCAGTAACATCGTGAACTCTCACTATATCAGCCCCACGCATAACGGCAGCGGCTATCGCGGCAGCTGTTCCTTCTTCACGACACTCAGCTTCAACCCCTAATACTCTGCTAATAAATGATTTCCGGCTAGGCCCGACCAAAACTGGATACCCAAGAGCCCGTATGCGATCTAAGTGATTAATTAGAGACAAGTTCTGCGATGGTGACTTGCCAAACCCTACACCTGGATCCAAAATAATTTGATCGGTTGGGATACCTACTGCTTCCGCTCTGTGTGCACTATGTGATAATTCACTGCACACTTCGTCCAGCAAATGTTCATAGCTACGTGGAGTATACTGAGCACCCCCCTTTTCAAGCTTTTCAACTTTAAATGCACAGCTTGCATTGTGCATTAGGATCACGGGTGCCCTTGCATCAGCTGCTACAGCTGCAATATTTTTATCGTGCTTCAAAGCCCAAATATCATTAATGATATCAGCTCCTGCAACTAATGCAGCAGCGGCAACTTCAGCTTTGCTTGTATCGATTGAAATTATGCATTCAGGTAAAGCAGAGGTAACTGCCTCAATCACAGGCACCACACGATCAATTTCTTCAGAAACTCCTACGGGTGTTGCACCAGGGCGGGTACTTTCACCGCCAATATCAATTATGTCAGCCCCATGATTGAAAAATGTGCATGCTTGATCAACCGCAACAGATATTGGGTCTCCTTGACCCAGCACTCCATCACCCGAAAATGAATCTGGAGTTACGTTCAAGATGCCCATTAGGTAACAACGGCTCCCCCATTCAAAATGATCATTAAGAAGCATTACCCCCCCACACACTCATATAAAAAAACATCGCAGAAGACCCAATTAAACCCGAATCGATTGTCGAGTTCTAATTATACGTTAACATGGCTACATTGGAGCAGACATAATCGCGCGCACAAAAAAAATGTTTTGCATATTGTACAGGTAGTTAAGCTAGTTTGATTAAATCTCATACTTCTTCGCTTGTAATTTTGAATTTACTATCTTTATAACCATTACTGTACTTTAGAATGCACTTTGCCTACATAGAAGTTTTAGGTGCGGGGTGCCCATTCTCTTACACGCACTGACTTTCATGTAGAGGCGAAAAGCAGGGAACTCCTGCATAATCTTTTATGAGTTTGGAATTTTTAGTATGAGAGCTTTTCGACCGAACATAATAATAATCTTAATTTTATTATTGTTAATCGGCAGTCATACCTCTAGCCATGCTGGCACCGCGCAAGCTCACACCGCCATAGGTGACTCACAACGGTTTATTCAATCGCTAGCAACCAAAGCGTTAGCCACGCTTGGTGATACAACTGGCACAATTGCAAACCGTGAAAAAAAATTACGCGCTATTTTGCAAAAAGAATTTGCAATGAAAAGAATAGCCCGTTTTGTTATTGGCATTCATTGGCGACAAATGAACAGCTCTCAACGCCGTAAATATGAACATCTGTTTTCCGAATGGGTTCTCAAAACGTATGCAGCACGGCTCGGTGGATATTCCGGAGAGACATTTCAAGTTACTCGAGCCTCCGACGCTGGCAAAGGCGATATCATTGTGCATTCTCGTATTCTCCAAACCAATGGAAGTCCGTCAATCAAATGTAATTGGCGAGTAAGGAATTTTAAAGGGCAGCTAAAAATTATCGATGTATATGTCGAAGGAATCAGCATGGCAGTTACACAACGTTCGGAGTTTGCTGCTATCATCAAAAAGACGGGACTAAAGGGCTTGCTGGCGAGGATAGAAAACCGCTTGCAATGATCACAACGAAGCTGAACTCTTCAATAATCCGCAGTCATACTGCTAATTCCATTCCGTTAATCACAAATAATGAGATTAAAATCAGAGATTCTCGCCAAAAGGTACGGACCCCAGGCTAATAGGGGGTTGGAGAATAGGGATTTACATCCTGTGTGGCTTGACACCCAACCATTTTAGTTCAACATTTGGTGCCAATTTTTTATTCCTTACTATATATTGTATAGCTATTATGGAAATCTTAATGTTTCAGATGCGCAAAGAGTAACAAATACGCCAATAGTTGATTGTTGAACGTCACGAGGAGGCTTCGAACATTTTGTTTATTAGTCACTTTTATTGGGTCCAGGGCTTTCGCAACAAGGAGTGGCATAACCTTCATAGTTGCAATAATCAAAATGTTGCACTCACGCATATTACCACGTTAGTTCGTAGTAATGAATACCAAGAGCTCCGCCTCAACAAAGCGAGCCTTCCCAAGGATGGCAGTGAAACGATCTACACTGAACTAGCGGTAGTTCGATACGGAGAAATTTTAAGCTGCGCTAGCCAAGAGATAAATTGTGAGTTGCTTGAAAAAATAAAAGAAGGAGCTCCCGACACGCAAGAAGTTTCTTCCAACGGGTCTATTGAATTGGAGGGTTTGGGGCAACCCGCTGCAAATGAATTGTCTGACATTCAGTCAGACCTGAAGGTGCCCGAAACGCCCGCCGAAAGCATATTACATAAATCTGCCCACCCATTCGGATCACCAAATACTGATAGCCCTTCGTTTCTGGCCCAATCTAAAACAAAAGTATTTTCACAATCTTCCGAGAACGTATCGTGCCAAAATGAGAAAGACCAAATTCTTTTTCCACGTTACTCGCAGCACCTTAAGACTAAACCGATCGAGCCTGAAAACAATTTATACCGAAAACATATTACGGTATTAGGAGCATCAATAATATCTTTGGTGGTTCTGGTCTCTGGCGTATCTCTATCGGGCCTCACCACCGACAAGCTCGATGAAGTGTATGCATATATAAAAAGTACTTTTGTTATTGAAAAGCAGGATCGATCAACTGACATCTCTGACTTGGAACAAGAGAAAAATGGCGATTCAACAGCACGTTCTCTACCTAACCGTGCAAAACCAAATTCAAGCACGACCAGGTTAGCGTCTTTTAAATCGAAGATTCTGGGAACGAAAATACCACAAGATCCAGATACCTTTGAACAGGAGTTATTTGATGCCATTGAGGTCAACAACGTCAAACTCACGCAAAATCTTTTACTCAATAGGCCAGAACTCGTTCAGCTAGATACAGTCACCAGATTTGTAAGCGACAAATTCGCAACAGGATACCGTTCAGCCATTGATCATTCATTACTTTCGGGTAAATATTCTATCGCTCTAGGATTAATGAATGCTGGAATGGTGCCAAGCACAAAGCTTTTCCATCAAGCTATAAGCAATTATGACCAAGCTGATATGCAAAAACTTGCTAACTTTCTTGTTAAAAATGGTAGTGATTTAAACACTTTTTACGATGGACTCACTGCACTTATGCGTGCAGCATTCATCGGCAACCGGAAATTGGTGACCTTAATGCTGACGCATGGAGCGAACCCCGGTGCGCAGACAAAAGTGGGAATGACTGCAGCTGAGTTCGCTGCCATGCATGGCGATAAGGGGCTTCATGAACTTCTTGTATTCCGCGCAGAAGCGCAAAAATATGACGAGATCATGCTAGGCTTCTCTTGGTTTGATAATATCGACTCAGTACGCCACAAAGCAGAGAAATGCCAAAAAGTTGACCTCCGGTATCTAATTTGCACCGTCAAGTCTACTGGATGGTTACGCGATGTAGCAAATGTAGAAGCACAATTTGATAGCCGGGCGAAGAATAGGCTAGTTGCAATTAAAATTAAAAGTAAGCAATTAAAAGATGAAAGCGCTCACGGGATAGAAGCAAGGAGACGTTTTGAACAGGTGCTGAAATCTATAAAAGCGCGCCTTCCGCGGGATCATATTGGTGTCGCTACCCGGAGGGTTCCAACAACAATGTCTTTTTGGAAGGCGCTCAACCCCAATGTGAATGCAGGACAATATCTTGCCTATTGGTCCGACGATGATAAGCGTCGACCTGTATTTATATACCTGAAATTACAAGGCGATCGGGAAAAGGAGGGACATTATAAAATCATTATTGGAAATCCATTTCGGGTCAGCTAGCGATCTATTTCTCAATAAGTCAGGGACTAGCAGTCTCTTCAACCTCCTCTAATGCAATCCAGACGGTCCCTTGCTTACTGTTACGTGCAACATATTTAAATAATCCCCAGTGTTGTTGCCGCCGAATTCTCGTAAGAAGTACATGCTCGGGCATTTCAAAAAAATCGCGGTGTGGGTTTGGCCCCCAATATGCCCGCACGCGCGAATGTACCGTTTTCCATACTCGAGATATCTTGGCCGAGGAATTGCGAGACGAGACCAAATTTGAAGTTGCCTGGGGACCACTGCCAGGATCGCGTGCAGGCCTTGCTAACTCTTTGTGCTTCTCTAGGTATTGGTTTACAAGCGCCGGCCTTGCCGTAGACACGGGTAAGTCAATATTTTCAAGCTTAATTGAAATTTCATCTTCATATTTATTAAACGCCCCCGTGGTATGGTCTGTGATACAAAGATCAAGGAGACAACCTGCTATGCCCCATCTAGACGGCGAGGACTCTATTTTAAATTTTTTGCGCACCACACCCGGTGCCATGCAATCTGCAGTAAGTGCCGTAAAACTTTTCGACACCCGTATCGACCCACCTCCATCTTTGAGCGTGGCTAGCGTTTTGTCTTTTTGCTTGATCTCGCAAGTAACTGTTTCCGGAGAGATACTGAAATCTACAACTTGATCAGTTCCCTCGATAATTGAGGCGCACGATGATATGTATCCGGCAAGTACCAAAGTCCCTATGCTTTGAAGTCTCATTATCCTCAGCACTTTCAAACTGATTGCAAAATACCCCTGCTATCGCAGGCTCCACGAAACTCAAGAATGTAAATGAATTTCCTAGATTGGCTTAGTGTATATGAGGCATAACGACCGTCACTTTTCAAAAATACGATCAGCATCTTCTGCAACGAATTTCCTCAAAAATCTCTTCCAAGTCACCATCTTCTTGCGCAAAATCTAAAAGGCATCTAAGAGCTTTCGAAATATCCGGTAAATCGTATTCTTTAACCATTTTTTCCAGAAATTCTTTCATCTCTTCGGTAACTTCAAAATTCACATTTATTTTTTTTTCACTGGCCATAAGATCATATCCTTGTTGGTACATTAGAGCTTGATTGAGGATAAAAAGCTATTTCACACAATTTTATTCTTTAAGCTATTTTAACGTATTGTTAATCGTAACTTCTGGTTTCACAGCAAAAAGTGCCATTACCATGGCTATTAAGCTGCAAACACAAAATAACCTGAGTGCCACATCATATCCACCAGTTAAGTCATATAACGCTCCTGAAATAAGAGGACCTGAGGCCTGTGCAAGTGTCTGTAGAGGAACCGTGATACCTCTAATCGACCCAATATACTGACGCCCGAAGCTATCAGCCCAAGCAACGGGCAATAATGTCATAAGCCCGCCAATTCCCGCACCAAAAACCATCGCTGACATATATGCTGTCAAATTATCGATAACGAGTATCATTAAAACCGTTCCTATCGCCATTAACGCTGCGGCAAAAGACAAGCTCTTCCTGGCACCAAACTTTACTTCAAATTGGCCAAATGCTAATCCGCCTATAGCACTCATAAATGAGAAACTACTCACAGCTGTTGCTGCGACCCCGAGTGATATTCCTCGTTCAATGAGATGGGGAGCTTGGTGCAAACTCACACCCGCTTGTACAGGGTATATAAATATTGAAAAAACAACGAGAATCCAGAATGTCCGTGTCCTTGAAGCCTCGCGTCGCGTGAAGCTATATTCCGTACTTTCTGACGACTTGTCCAATGTACTTTGTGACTCTTTGGACGATTTACGATTGGAAAACGGCTGAAGACCTACATCCTCAGGTCGATGAACCATCAAAAATATGTTGGGCAAAATCCCCACGAGCAGCACTACAGTAGCCACGGCGAACCATCCGACACGCCAATTCCATATTGCTATGGCAGCAAAAGAAATAATCGGTAGCACAGTAAGGCCTATACTATGAGCAAGGGCCGCCAACGACATGGCTCGTCCCCGTGACACAATGAACCAATTGGCTACAGCGCTCGTGACGGCAATTTCAAAAGGCCCGGAAAAAGACATGCGCCCAAGACAGAATGCTACATAAAACCAGATTAAGGAATTAGTCTGCGAGAGTGCTGCCGCGCTCATTCCAATTAATAAGGTGCCAATAGCCAGAACTTGTCCAGAACCCCTACGATCAACAAATACGCCGACCTTTGGCGATATAAGAGCACCCAAAAGCCCCCCTAAGGACACAGCACCAGAGAATGCCGTTCTGGACCAATCGAATTCTGCTGTCATAGGCACTGCAAAAATCGAGAGCGTGGCGACGGCTGCGCCCTGCCGAGAAAAGTTGGCACACATCGCACACCCAACGATTACCCAGCCGTAGAAAAAAGGGACACGGCGAACTAGTGTCTTGGGGCTACGCATAAAAAAACTTTCGAATAATCAAATGGCTTGCGTTTGATAAATCACCATATCAAAATTAAAAGACCGGAAATTGTGGTCAGGGATAAAATCATCAGAAAACTAAAATTTGATGCACACTTTTTTAACCCGGCCTAGAGACCACCCAACTGCATACGACAAATGGGTGGCCCATATTATCGACATTGAATTGTTTTTATTACCTTCGCCATGCCTTTTTGAAGAGTAGTGCTATGTGTTTGCTCGTTTAAAACGTAAGAAAGCCACTACGAAACGGGACCAAATGTTTTCTGAATACAACAGTATTGTAAACCTCTTTTGATATTCCTTATCAAAGGACTCTATTAAACTTGAAAATATAAACAAACCGCTAAAACTAACACATCCATAATAATTCACAGACGGTGTCATCTTTTAAAGGAGATGCAATAGTGAAAGCTATAACGAATGGTACGATGCGTTGTCAGCTCATTGAACTTCAAGAATAACTACAACATCACCCTCAGCAACAGGATCTTCTTCTTTTACCTTAATTTCAGTAACCGTCCCATCCTCAGGACAAATTACTGGTATTTCCATTTTCATAGACTCAAGTATCATTAATGTATCACCATCAACAACCTCGTCACCTACTTTGCATTCAATCTTCCAAACGGTGCCCGTTACTTCAGATTCAATATTTTCCGTCGCCATACTTCTACGTCTCCCTAACCTTGAATAACCTCATTTACGAGGCCAGTGTGAACATCGCCCGATTGGAATTCTTCAGATCGAAGTATTTTTACCAACGCAGGAATATTACACTTTATTCCTTCAATTTGAAAATTTTCCAATGCGGATATAAGAATTTGCGTAACCTCCTCGCGATTTTCTCCATGAGCTATAACCTTAGCAAGCAAGGGATCATAATAGGGAGTTACATCCATACCTTCAACAAAGCCAGTCTCCACACGGACACCGTCGCCCTCCGGCGGACAATATTTTTCAAGAGGCCCTGGCGATGGAAAAAATTTTTGAGGATCCTCGGCATAAACCCTGGCTTGAATTGAATGCCCAGAAACCGAAATGTCTTGCGGAATGATATCCGCAACTGACTCACCCGCAGCCGAACGGATTTGCGCAGCAACGAGATCAACGCCAGTAATTTCTTCACTCACTCCGTGCTCCACTTGCAGTCTCGTATTCATCTCTAAAAAGCTGAAATTATTGTTTTGATCCATTAGCATTTCAACAGTGCCTATATTGTCATAAGGCAGCGCCTTGAGAGTAGAAACAATACTGCTTGCTCTGTCCAAAATGACGCTGCGCGCTACACCGGGCGCTGGCGCTTCCTCTATGATTTTTTGGTGTCGGCGTTGTATTGAGCAGTCTCGTTCAAAAATGTGGCGAACATTACCATTTACATCACCAAGAACCTGAAATTCCACGTGCCTGGGTTTTTCAACAAGTTTCTCGATGTAAATGTCACCGTTGCCAAATCCACGCTCAGCCATTGATCGCGCCCGACTTGCAGCCTTTAGCATTTGGGTCTCATCGTGGGCTGGCAACATGCCGATACCACCGCCACCGGCAGCCGGCTTGATTAATACTGGGTAACCTATACGGTTTGCCTCCTTAATCATTACTGCATCTTCTGTTAATAATCCTGAACCACTGCCGACTTGCATTCCGTGTTGGACCATCAATTCCCGCGCTTTGGTCTTATGCCCCATAGCTGTAATCCACTGTGAGGAGGGACCAATAAAGGTCGCACCCGCTTTTTCAACGCAGTCACAAAAATCTGGGTTTTCAGCAAGAAAACCATAACCTGGATGGACTCCGTCGGCACCGCTGCTACGAATTGCATCACCAATCGCTTTTTGGTTGAGGTAGCTTTCTTTTGGATGTGCTGGGCCTATTGCAAAAGCCTCGTCGGCCTCCTCCACGTAGGGTGCCCTAGCATCGGCTTCTGAGTATACGACTACCGATCCAACACCAAGTTTCTTGAGAGTGCGAAGTATGCGTGATGCAATGGCACCTCGATTCGCTATCAGAATTTTCTTAAACATCGCCACCTATTGGTCCCACTCCATAACAAAAATTAATTCATATTTTTAATTTTTCATGAGGCCGAACGTATTTGGCATCCTTTCCGCCAATTGTTTTGCCTCTATGGTCAATACTACACCCAAACATAACTACCACACCCACATATGTCTGGGTTTTATGGCCTGATTCGCCGCATGGCAAGCCTCTTAATAGGAAACAATGCTATCAAACTCAAGTTATTGCATTATTGGCAAGTGAGGCCCCGATTTTTTCACTATAATTTTTCATTTGTATCGGTTGCTCGGATAATTAACCCAGTGTTATTTGTTTCATAAAGACTGACTTAAACGCTCCCTAGTTTTCATTCCCTTCTCGTTACTAAGAGTTTCGATATTTCTTAGAGTGAAAAGTTATAAATTATTGACACGTTGAGGAATACAGCACCACTTTACAAGAGTAGTAATCCTGTCGAGCTGATACGTTTGTTAAAGGCTAGCGATGAGATGGGTCAGAGGTTATTATTTTGCATGGTGTTAGCTATTAAAGGTGAGTTTCCTGTGAGCAAATCGGCCACTGAAAGAAATATTCCCGAGGGGCATAAGCCAAAATTATTGATCTTCATTGTGGCGTACAATGCGGAGAAGACGATTGAAGACGTCCTAACACGTATTCCGGAAACGCTTGCTAACGAGTTTACAGTCGAAGTGCTTATCATCGATGATGCTAGCGATGATAATACCTTCGAGCGCGGCAAAGAAATTCAAAATAAAGGTGAATTTCCATTCACGCTCCACGTACTTTTTAATTCTGTAAATCAAGGATACGGCGGCAACCAGAAAATAGGTTATCACTTTGCTATCGAAAAGATGTTCGACTTTGTCGCACTTTTGCATGGAGATGGTCAGTACGCACCTGAGTGTCTGCCAGATCTTGCTAGACCGCTTAAAGAGGGAAAAGCCGATGCGGTGTTTGGAAGCCGGATGATGAAAAAAGGGGCTGCATTGAAAGGAGGCATGCCTAAATATAAATACGTTGGAAATAAGATCCTTAGTTGGTTTGAAAATAAAATGCTTCGCACTCAGTTGACTGAGTTCCACTCCGGGTATCGTCTATACTCAGTTGCAGCATTGCAGCAAATTCCATTCGACCTGAATACCAAAGACTTCCACTTCGATAGTGAAATAATAGTCCAATTTGTAATCGCACAACTTAGGATCAAAGAAATAGAAATTCCTACTTATTACGGTGACGAAATTTGCCACGTTGACGGACTGAAATATGCTTGGGACGTAACTATGACAGTGCTTAAAGCTCGAGCTCAACAACTTAGCATTTTTTATGATAGACGATTTGACTGCAGGAGCAGCACGGCCGACACCTCTCACTATCTACCGAAATTTGACTTTAAAAGCCCACATAGTATTGCTTTAGAAATAGTGGGAACAAAAAAGCGCGTACTCGATCTCGGCTGTGCAGGGGGCCATATCGCTAATGCACTCACCAAATCAGGTAATGACGTCACAGGTATAGATACCTTCGCTCCTGCTGAAGAGATAAAGTTTCGAAGGTTCATTGAGCACGACCTCAACCACGAAAAACTGCCAATTACGCTAGAGGGGTACGACTTCGTGCTGATGTTAGACGTCATAGAACACCTGCTTGCGCCTGAAACTTTCGTCGATCAGTTGCGTTCTGCATCAGAAATGGCACCGAGTGTTCGAATATTAGTATCTAGTGGCAACGTAAGCTTTATGGTTGCACGTATCATGCATCTTTTTGGGCAATTTAACTATGGCAAACGAGGGATTCTGGACATAACCCATACAAGACTTTTTACGTTTACAACTTTAAAACGTTTATTTGAGCAAGGGGGATTTGAATTGGTCAAATGCGAGGGCGTACCGGCACCGTTCCCAATGGTTCTTGGAGATACTGTCACCAGCAAAGCCCTCTTTGCTTTTAATAAATTGTTGATAAAAGTTTGGCGCAATGCGTTTTCCTATCAAATGTTTTATGAATTTCAGCCGACGCCGTCTCTACCTTTTTTACTCAAAGATGCAATAGTTCAGTCAAAAAAGCGTTCGATTGAAGGTAATGGTCCAATCAACAAAGATTCCCGATAGTATTATTTTTTCCGTAAAAACTTGCTGATAGTGCTGTCATTTAGGGGGGTATACCTTTTTAGAAAAGAGTATGCTCTCACGAGCCAACGGTCAAACGCCACCAATACATGCTTTGAGGCGGATTCGTCGGGCTTTGCCCTATAGTAAGTCGGTTTCAACTTTAATGGCACACCAGCATCACTAAAATAATAGAGTGCTAACGATTTTCGTGAGTCATTTGCAGGGCAATCCACAGGAACAGGGTGCCCATGAAAACTTTTCTCTGTTGTATGAAAAATTACACATCTATTAAATAGGGGCTCAATAGAAGCAGCCTGAGATTGCATGCCCTCACCCCACAATTCCAAATCACCATTCCACTCGCGCTGCCAACCCTTGTTAAGATAAAGAAGTAAATTGAGTTGTCTGCGCCAATGAGGACGCTCTGTGTGAGATAAAAAATCCGTATGAATGTTCAGAAAGCCCCCAGCCTTTATTTCATGCAGGCCGCCGCCATCTAGATCGGGATCAGGCATAAGACCCTCAATGCCTGAAAGGTCACCTAACCAACCAATAAATTCTGGCGATGATAATTCATTAATAACACCGCGCGTGACATTACCCATTGCATCCATCCGCGTAAGGCCTGATTTGCGCTCATTAAAATGAGTATATTGGTTCCAAGAGCCACCGTCGCTTGGCGGTTGAACAAACTCTTTTAATAACAGCTCCGCGCTCTCATTTTCCAGAAAATTGTCGATGACTATATATGGGAACGGATCTGCATTCCGAAAAGTTGCTTTGTCGGAGGATAACCGCGCTGCCAAGTTTTTGTAGTTAACGACTGTCATTTAACTTTATCCATCAGCTTATTACGCTGCCAGTTACAAAATATCGCCCAAACGGATTGGAGACCATACAAAGCAAACAATATCATAGCCGGTTCTACTGGTATTCTATAACGAGAATTACCATGAAATAGGTGTACTGCGACGAAATAACCAATGAGCCCCAAAAGGGTGAACATTAAGGCATAATGCCCACGACGCCACATCGCAAAAATCCCGATAAAGCCAAGACATTTTGTAAGAAAGGCAAAAGAAAGCGCCACGACACTTAATCCAAGAGCAGCCATCGGCGCCTCACCAAAAAATGTATTTAGCATGGCTTTTACGTCTTGTTGGGATGTCTTGAACCAGACGCGATTTAACCGTGCTGTATCAATTCCCAGAATATTGTGAAGATTTCCAGCACCACCTGAGAACATAAACTGAATGAAAGATCGAGCCGTCACTTTTGCTATAACTTCAGCGGGATATGACAAAATAGCGTCATAACCATGTCGCTCTAACACCGCGAATTTCTCCACACCACTCAAAGTATTCCAGGCCTCCCCTTGAGCGGCTATCACTTTTGCGTGATAAGATCCCGGGGCGGTGATACGTATTTCTGCCTCATGGTAGCTGACCCCATGCATATTTGCCTCAAGCATTACTACCTGGTCCCATAAAAACCGATATCTAATTTCGTGCTCTGATAGGGAATAACCATTGCCCGCAGCAGAAAGCTTCATAGCCCATGGTGCCAGTATCGCCATTGCTATTAGAGCAGCTGTAGTTCCTTGAATAAAAAGCTTCCAAAAAGAAGATTTGGCGCCAGCTAATAGAGCGATTATTGGCAAACAAATCGGAAGAATGATGACAAGAAATTGTGACGTAGGTTTTACAAGGCATGCTAAAGCCAAGGCAATCCCAACAATAAATGCATTCTGCCATCGAAAATCTTTGCGGACGATACGAAGCAATGACCAGAAGCCGATAGATATAAAACAAAGATAAAGTGTTTCACTTTGAATTAAATGGGCTGTGCCAAGAAGATTAGGATTTAAGATAACCAACGCCATCCCAACGTCCTCCCAGCCGGGCAGCCAATCAATAACAATGCTACGAAATAGAACCCCAACACCAAAAAGCAAAATCAACTGCACACTAATAACTACCCCTGGCGATTCACCAAATAAAAACATCAGCGCCGAGATCATTAATGGATAGAGCGGCGTGCGATACAGGTCCGGTTCTGCTGGATTATCAAGCTGGACAAAATCGCCATACTTCAAAAATGCTATCGCCGGATCCCAATAGGAGCCCGCATCACCACCTTGGGCTAAACTAGCGCCCGGCTCTGCAAAAACAGCAACTACCACATTGCAAAGAAAGTACGTGCCGGAAACGGCCCAGAACGGCCAAGGCAGTGAGCTGACATAAACATATAATTTTTGAAAACCTGTGGCCGAAACCGCCATTCCTCACCTCAAACCAAAAATTTTATCGAGAACATTATCAAGTTCATCACGCCAATCAGGCATTTCAATAGCATAGTTGTCTTTAAGACGTTTTAACGACAATCGACTATTAGCAGGTCTAATAGCTGGCGTTGGATATTCGACGGAAGATATTGGTGTCACCTCTTTAACACGAAGCTGCACCCCACGCAGCCGTGCTCCTGCGAATATAGCCTCTGAAAAGCCGTGCCAACTTGTCTGACCAGACGCAGCACAGTGAACCAAGTTTGCCTTTCCAAAAAATTCTTTATTTCCACGATCATGTATTTGTTCAATAATACTGGCTGTTGTCGAAGCGACCAATTCGGCAGATGTTGGGGCACCAATTTGATCTGAAACAACCGATAATTGTTCCCGCGCAGCCCCAAGCTTTAACATTTTTACAAGGAAATTGCTCCCTATAGCGCTGTAGATCCAGCTCGTTCTCAAAATCAAATAAGGAATGCCACTCTTAGCGATCGCTTGATCACCAGCTAGCTTACTCTCCCCATAAACATTTATAGGCTTAGGCTCAGATTCTTCGAAATGAGGCCTAATTCCGATGCCGTCGTAAACATAGTCAGTTGAAAAATGTATCATGGCAGCATCATTAGCCGCACACCAATTAGCCATGACCTCAGGCGCCAATGCATTCACTGCGAATGCGTGCTCTCGATTCTTCTCCGCACCATCAACATCGGTATAAGCAGCTGTATTAACTATTAAATCTGGTTTAAAAGTTGTTAAAGCAGCTCTCAGATCTTCTGGTTTTGTAAGATCAAACTCTTCTCGGCCAACCACTCGGCACTCACATGCTTTCAGCAAAAAGTGACCTAAATGGCTGCCGATTTGCCCGTGCCTACCAGTCAGCAAAACCTTCATGGGTTACCTTTGTACATTGGCAGCGTGATCGCGTCTGCCAGGGAAAAAGCGTTTTCATCCTTTTCAGACAATACCGGCACCTCTACCGGCCACCTGATGCCAATGTCTGGGTCGTCGTATCGAATGGTGTGCTCAGTCGCAGGATTATAAGGAGCCGTACATTTGTAAAAAAATTCGGCTCGCTCACTGATCACACAAAAACCGTGTGCAAAACCCTCTGGAATCCATAGCTGCTCGCGCGTTTCACCACTGAGCTCAACACCAACCCAACCACCGAACCTAGGACTTCCACGTCGCAAGTCTACTGCAACATCAAAAACTCGCCCAACTAGCACCGATACCAATTTGCCTTGAGCCATTGGTTCCTGATAATGAAGTCCGCGCAGTGTGCCCTTTGTTGATAGCGACACATTATCTTGTACGAAATCGTTAGGCATACCGCACTCAGCGTATCGATTCTGGTTCCAACTCTCATAGAAATACCCTCGATTATCATCAAACTTTTTCGGTTTTATCAACAAAACCTCTGGCAGTGCTGTCTTGGAGACATCCATCTCCTAACCTCGCTGAATTAAGGATTTTAGATAGATACCATATGCGCATTTGGAAAGCGGTTGTGCTAATGCTAATAGCTCTTCGTCACCAATCCACTCATTCCGCCAAGCAATTTCCTCTAAACAAGAGATCTTTTGGTCCTGACGGCGCTCAATAGCGGCGACGTAGGTTGACGCATCAAGAAGCGAATCATGTGTACCGGTATCAAGCCATGCAAAGCCGCGTCCCAACAGCTCAACATTGAGCGCGTCTCTGGCCATATACTCATTCAACAAGTCTGTAATTTCGAGTTCACCTCTTGCGGACGGATTCAAGGTCGATGCAATGTCAACTGCCTCATTATCACAAAAATAGAGCCCTGTGACTGCCATATTAGATTTCGGCTGGGTAGGTTTTTCTTCAATTGAAGTGGCGCGCCCAAATTCGTTTATCTCAACAACACCATAGCGTTTCGCATCATTGACCGCATATGCAAATACTGTCGCACCAACCTCATTAGCGTTTGCAGTCTGCAATCTAGCACTAAGGCCTTGTCCATAAAAAATGTTGTCTCCAAGAACTAATGCAGCTGGGCTATCTGACAAGAAAGTTTTAGCTATACAGAAGGATTGTGCGATTCCATCGGGTGACGGTTGAGTCGCATACTGAAAACTCATGCCAAGCGCTGTTCCATCACCAAGTAACCTTTCAAAAATAGGTAAATCTTTGGGCGTCGAGATAATCAAAACATCTCTGATGTGTGCCAACATCAGAACTGATAAAGGGTAATAAATTAGAGGCTTGTCATATACAGGCATCAGTTGCTTACTGATCGCTAGTGTTAATGGGTACAGCCTGGTACCTGCGCCTCCTGCGAGTAAGATCCCTTTGCGAGCCATATTTTTCAATCCACCATGAATGATATTATCTCAGCTGCCGTCTCATCAGGCAATTCTTCAGCTAGAAAATGCCCACACGCAAGCCCACGTCCCCTCACGTCCACGGCCCACTCACGCCATATTTCTAAAGGGTTCTCATTTCTACCCGGCCTGCCTAGGTTGCCCCATAGTACTAAAATAGGGCAGATAATTTTATGTCCTGACTCCTTGTCAGTTTTATCGTGTTCAAAATCCGCCCGTGCATTATTGCGATATTCATCGCAAGTTGCACGAATAGTTTCAGGGTTTTTGAAATCAGCAATGTAGCGTTCGCGTGCCTCCGGAGTAAAAGGATCTTCCTTGCCAGCCCATTTGTTGCACAAAAACGCAAAATAAAACTCAGGGTTGGCGCCAATTAATTTTTCTGGAAAGCCTGGTTCCTGGCCCATAAAATACCAGTGAAAACCACCGTAAGCACCACTCGCATTCAGACGATGTAACTGTTCGTACGTCGGCACAATATCAAGCACAACAAGTTTTTCTAATCTATCAGGAAAATCTAAGGCCAAACGATAGCCGCATCGCCCTCCTCTATCATGACCAATCACACTAAATTTTTTGTAGCCAAGTGTTTCCATGACTTTCACCATATCGTTAGCCATCACACGTTTTGAAAAATTTTCAAAGTTTTTCACTCGAGCAGGCTTGTCTGAACGTCCATAACCTCGCATATCTGGGCAGATTACCGTAAAATAGTTTGCCAGCTTTGGGGCAACTATGTGCCACATGACATGATTTTGAGGGTATCCATGTAGCAGTAACAGAGGGGGGCCCTCTCCGCCGATGCGAAGAAATATTTCCACTCCGGAAACACTGATATATCTCTCTTTAAAGTTTTTATACATTACGATTTGCCAGCGACAGACTGTCCCTTGACTTTATATGAGGAATAAGGTCTTCCGTGTCATGAAGAATTCTAGCAAATTAGTAAAGATCTATGTCGTTTATAGGGGATAGGCTATGACACTCGATACAGGAATATTTCAGCAACTCGAAGATACAATAGCGCGCGTTGTGCGCGAACGATGGGTGCCAGCCGAGGACCACGTCGAGGAGACGGGGGAAGTTCCTGAAAATATCATAAACGAAATGAAAGAACTTGGTTTGTTCGGCCTGACGGTGCCGGAGGAATACGGAGGGCTTGGTCTTAACACCGAAGAAGAGGCGCGATTGATGTTTGAGGTTGGTAGGGCTGCGCCCGCGTTTCGCTCGGTATTTGGAACAACAATAGGAATTGGAAGCCAAGGCCTAGTTATGGATGGCACGGAAGAGCAAAAACAAAAATATTTACCTCAATTGGCGGCAGGTGACATCATAGGATCTTTCTGTCTCACCGAACCTAATGCTGGTTCTGATGCAAAAGCGGTCCAAACCACGGCTATTCTTGATGGCAACGAGTATGTTCTGAACGGAACTAAACGCTATATCACCAATGCGCCGCGTGCTGGGTTATACACAGTATATGCCCGTACCAATCCCAATGATAAGAATGCAAGTGGTGTCTCTGCGATCCTTGTGGAAGCAGGCACAGATGGAATGACTACGGGTAAGACCGACAAAAAAATGGGACAAAAAGGTACTTTAACCTCCGATGTGATTTTTGAGAATTGCCGTGTGCCAGCAACTCAATTACTTGGACATGAGGAAGGCATGGGTTTTAAGACCGCGATGAAAGTGTTGGACAGGGGGCGGCTGCATCTGGCTGCAGCCTGTGTCGGCATGGCAAGACGTCTTATTGATGATTCACTAGCCTACGCTATGGAGCGTAAGCAGTTCGGAAAACCGATTTCGGACTTTCAGCTCATACAGGCAATGTTAGCGGACAGCGAAACCGAACTTTATGCAGCACAGACCATGACTTTGGATGCTTGCAGACGCAGAGATGCGGGCGAAAATACAGCGCGTGTAGCCGCTTGTGCAAAATATTATGCAACTGAAATGGTTGGCCGCGTCGCGGACCGTGCTGTGCAGATTCATGGGGGTGCGGGCTATATTGCAGAATATAAAGTCGAACGTTTTTATCGCGACGTCCGTTTATTCCGATTGTACGAGGGGACCTCGCAAATTCAACAACTTATCATTGCTCGTGATATGATCAAGAATGCGCATTAGCACAATCCCTCTTGCACGGTACCCTCTAAATCTCTGCTAGCACAAAAAACACAATGTAAGAATGCTTTTGATACCTTGCGGCTTTGAAACATGAGGCAGTCATTACAGGAGTTCAACTAATATGAGTCGTCCCTTTGAAGGTATTAAGGTTATCGATATTACCCACGTATTAGCAGGACCCTTCTCGACCAATCAACTTGCCCTCCTTGGTGCTGATGTTATCAAAGTTGAAAATCCCGAAGACCCAGACCAAGCGCGTAATACGGGTTCTGACCATTCACTGAATGAATGCAACATGGGCACAAGTTTTCTTACAACAGGATCAAACAAGCGATCTTTCACGGTAAATCTTAAAACCAAAAAAGGGCAAGAAATAATAAGAGCGTTGGCAAAGGAAGCTGATGTGCTCGTAGAGAATTACAGGTCCGGTGCGCTCAGTGCTTTGGGTATTGGATACGAAGATATTAAGAAAATTAATCCCAAGATCATTTACTGCTCTTTAACTGCATGGGGTCAAGAAGGACCGCGCGGCCAACAAACCGCATACGATCAGGTTATTCAGGGTTATTCAGGAATGATGTCCATAACCGGTAATTCCGAAACAGGTCCAATGCGGTGCGGCCCTCAATTAATTGATTTTGCAACAGGGACTACTGCCGCCTTTGCAATATCGAGTGCGCTTTTTCAGCGTGAACGCACTGGGAATGGCCAATATATTGACGGCTGCCTAACAGATACAGCGTTTATTTTGATGGGCGCCCAAATCACTGGCGCGCTGAGAACCGGCAAAAAATTGGACTATCAAACACCCGACAGAGGCCAGGCCACTCATAGTGAATACATGGCAAAGGACAACATGCTGCTTCTCGGAGCAAGCAACCACCGTCAACATTCGCGATTTTGGGAGTTGGTTGGCCAGCCAGAGAGGGCTAACAAATCGGACTCTCACAGGCGCCACCATCGGGCTCATGAAGCTGAAGCCCTCAAAAAATTAATAGCAACAAAAACAGCCCAGGAATGGGAAGACTTTCTTCAAGACAATCATATTCCTGCTGCGCGCCAACGTAGTGTAGAAGAGGCGATTTCCGACCCACAGGTAAGCCATCGTAATATATTTCACTGTTATAAGGATGGATCCCGAGAAGTTGCTGGTGAGTACACTGTGCCTGTTGCGGCATTTAAATATGCTGAGGAAGGTCCTAGGGTAGATAGTCCGCCGCCTTCCTTCGGTCAGCACAATACAGAAATTCTAAGAGAGTTGGGCTACTCACGCGACGAAATTGCTGAGCTTAAGAAATCAAAAATCATAGGCTGAATGAATAATGTTCTGCTTCAAACCCAGAAGTAGCGGGCGATTTACTTTGGAGGTGTTTTGGTTGCGTTTGCCAGCACAAAGCCTCAAATACACTCCAATAATCAAGCAGTATGCTAGTGCACTGAAAAAATCTAATAGCAATTTATGACTTTAACCACTTTAGAAATTCTAATGTACAGCAAGAAGCCTCGCAATGGTGCCAGCGTCTTCAACATCCTCAATATTTAAAATTACATCGCGTAACTCACCGACTTGTTTCTGATCCAAACTCTTTGAGGCCAACTTTTCAAATTTCTCTATCACATCAGCATCGGATGCGAAGTGTTTCTCACTACCGCGTGCTGCCTCGACCGCTTCTTTCTCAACAGAGCCATCGTTAAAGTGGATCTCAACATTAACACTGTGTCTATAAGACGGTCCCTTAGCAGTTATTTCAGGATCCTCAACCGTCTTAACTTTTTTTGCAAATTCTATTCTTGTTGGATCGGCAACAATCGCTTCACTAAATTGATCAACAAAACAGTCACCCTCAATCAGCATCGTTGCTACACAGAATGGCAGGTTTAGCTGTGCTGATGTTACCCCCTCCGGCTTGTATTCCCATCCGACATGCTCAACTGTTACTTTCGAGCCGTGAATAATAATTTCCTTTACGTCATGTGGCTCAAAAGGACGCCGTCCCCTAATTATTTTCAGTGCATCCATAGTGGTGTGATTAGTGCCAACACACGAATAAAATTTCAAAGCTATCCCCATCGTCTCCCAGACGTCGCCAAAACCATGATTTAACTGTTCTAGGTCAAAGCGATCCTGAGACCGCGAGAAAGTGGTGCAGAAGCCACCATACTCGCTCTCCAACACATCAGTAATCCCGGTAAATCCCTGTTCTGCCAGAAGGGCACCATAAAGACCACTTTGAGAGGAACGACCTGCATGCATTCGTTTTACCATGCCTCCGAATTGTGCCGCCATAAGACCGGCGGCCTGGGTCCCAGCAACACCAAGTGCATGTACTGTTTGATCCTCAGAGAGGCCAAGCCCAGATGATGCGCCAGCGGCAGCCGAGAATACACCTACAGTAGCTCCAGAGTGCCAACCTTGTGTAATATGCTCGTTACCCATGCAGACACCAACACGAGGACCGATTTCGTATCCAGCAACAGCAGAGGTTAGAAAGTCTTTTCCAGTTAATCCACCCTTCATCTCAACCACAGAAACTAATGCAGGCAGCGTAACCGCGCCTACATGCAAAATTCCCCGCCTATGTACATCATCGAGCTCAAACCCCTGGGTCAGGGTACCATTTATTAAAGCAGCATGAGGTGCTGAAATACGCTGGTTGGTTCCCCACACTCCGCATTGTGTAGAGATGTCAGAGCGCCCAAGTGTTTTCATTAATATCTGAGACCATTCCAAATCCACAGCGTAAAGAGCGCAACCGAAGGAATCTAGAACGAGCAATTTGATGCGATCGCGAACATTCTTCGGTATATCGTCATACCTTAATGCAGAAACGAATTTAGCTATTCCACGTGTATAAGGATTGTCTCGTACTGTATGCTGCGCCAATGTCTCTTCCCCTGTCTAGATCTTTTCAGCTTACCACCCATCAGGCTAATGAATGAGGTTAAATGCAAATCTCTGTGATTCCCTTTTTTCTCGTTCCAGAGTGTTATCAAAATATTAATAAACTTGCCAAGAGGCTTAATAAAAGTTGCTACTAATAATAGACGCCGCCAAATAGGTCCGGATGAATTGCGAGCGTATTACGATGTGTTGATGAGGGTTGGATACGTTCGCCGAGCCACCTTATGTAAAGCCACCAATGCAGAAAGTAAAAATAATTCCGCAATTTGTTAGAAAATCGAATTGGCAAGCAACGCTTGCCTGGTCAAAAATATTTTTTTATCCACGAAAATTTATCGGATGGCGGTTCGATTGACATAAAATCAAACCGACTACTGAAAAAAGTCAAATTGGTAGGGGGCTTCTGGCAACATCAAATGTTCCGGAAATAATGGTGTTTTATTTCAATAACTTACTGATTTTTGCGGAAAATTTTTACGAGATCTCGATGGCAAAACGGTTATGATCTGAACGTTAACATATTGACATACCTGCATTTAAAACTAAAACATCAACCGGCTAGATTTGGTTGCGTTTTTTTTTATTTGAAAAGAGTGCGATTCAGGACTAGCGGCTTTTTCACAAAACCGCTATATCTCCCACTATAGTGTATTGGTATAACTGTACCATAACGCTTATATGTTTAAATCCGAGTAGTGAGTGGCATCGCTTTCGGAAAATTTGTAACCTCATAAGGGAGGCCTTTTTATGATCAAGAAATTGCTCTCAGGCCGCGTGGCTTGCGCTCTTGCCATATCGGCATTTGCCATTTCGCTCGGCGTGACGACCGCAAATGAAGCCAAAGCGGTTGACTTCGCGGGTAAGCGCATCCGCGTAATTATACCCTTCAACGAGGGTGGTGGCACGGATAGCCTCGCCCGTTTTTTGCAGCCATATTTGGAGCGGGCCCTGCCAGGCAAGCCAAAAATTTTGGTTGTCAACAAACCCGGCGCAGGTGGCATAGTTGGAGGTAATTACTTCCAAGCTCGCGCCAAAAAAGATGGCACATGGGTGATGGCTGTCTCCATTTCAACCGTTATGAACTACGTGCTAAAAGACCCACGCGTGAAGTTCGATATTATGAAATGGGACCCAATTGCACTTCTGCCACGTAGCTCGATGATTTATGGTCGGCCAGAGCTTGGCCTTAAGGGATTAAGCCCGAAAGCTCAGTTGGCAAAAATGGCATCTTTGCCTAAAGATGCGCTTGTGATGGGCGGTAAAACACCGACATCTACAGACATCAACTATCGGGCAGCCTTCTCGTTGATGGGTATAGAGCTCAAAAACGTCTGGGGCATGAAGGGTAATGGCCCGATGGCTCTAGCATTTGAGCGCGGTGAATTTACGCTCATGTATGATAATTGTCTATCGTACCTCAACAATCGTAAATCTTTCCGCGACGAAGGATTATCGGTTGAAATATTCACATTTGGCGCACCAGATGGTGGCGGCAATTGGAAAGATAAGAATGGGAAATGGAATCGCGATGCCGTGTATCCAAACGTTCCTTCTTACTTTGAATATTACGAGGCAGCTACTGGAAAGAAATTCACCGGTGCAGCTGCTGCTGCGACAATGAAGCTCACGAAGATTGGTGTTAACGTCAATAAAGCTTACTTGCTGCAAGGTGGCACTCCAGCTCCAGTGCTCAAAGCTTGGCGTGACGCCTTTAACAAAGCAATGAAAGATCCAGACTTCATTAAGAGGAAAGATCGTATCATTGGGCCATACGCTGTAACCGTTGGAGCAGCTGCTGGCGACGTTATGAAAAAGAACTTCTCTCTGACAAAAGGCGAGAAGGCATATTTCAGGAAATACCTAAAAACGAGGTATAATCTTGATCTTAAGATCTAAACTGTAGAAGTTTTGAACAATGTTAGCGCCCGGATCTCAATCCGGGCGCTTTCTTTTTGGGATATGACATATATAAGGGTATTGGAGCTATTTAACGCCGCGCCTCACAATTTCATCTTTTCCATTCGCACCTGCTTAGTTTTTAGGCATGCAAGCCCCGCACGTTATCAATCGCCTCCAATAGCGCTGCTCGGTTTGTGCACAAGCCAAACATCATGCCATCTTAATTGAATTTGCCACTTTCCTGGTTTCAATAAGTGCGCTAAATATTAGTAATGTATTAGGAGTGGTTAGTATCCATATCGACGAATTGCATAAAGGCTCCCTGAGAAAAAGGGTGGAGGGTTAGCAATGGATGATGTTTTCTTTCAGGCTCTAGTAAATCTTTTTGCGTTAGAGCACCTGTTTTTCTTATTACTTGGAACTGCTTTAGGGCTCGTAGTAGGTGTGTTGCCGGGCCTTGGAGGTGTAGCTGGTTTATCGCTGCTACTTCCTTTTGTTTTTGATATGGATCAAGCCTCCGCGCTAGCTATGATGGTCGGTCTTCTGGCACCAACAACGACCTCTGATACATTTCCATCTGTCTTAATGGGCATCCCTGGTACGTCCGGATCGCAGGCTACAGTCATGGATGGTTTCCCACTCTCTAAAAGGGGTGAGGGTGCGCGGGCGTTAGGTGCAGCTTTCACTGCGTCATTGTTTGGGGGGCTTTTTGGAGCATGTGTTCTCACCGCGGCAATTTTTGCTGCACGTCCTATAATATTGCTATTCGGACTGATTGAACAATTCATGCTGATTATGCTGGCACTGAGCATGATTGGCATGCTGACAGGAAATAATGCCTTAAAGGGTTTGGCGACGTGCGTTGTCGGTCTCGTAATTGGCATGGTAGGCTATGAGCCCCACGGTGCATTTCGTCTAACTTTCGATCTCATTTACTTAAGCGATGGAATAAAAATTGTTATCATTGGCCTTGGTATGTTTGCAATGCCAGAGATCATTGATCTTGTACGCCGTCATCAAACAATTTCCGAAGATGGAACAGTTCTCGGCAAGGGCTGGATACGCGGTGTAAAAGACGCTTTTAAAAATTGGTTTATCGTTGTTCGTTGCGCAACCATCGGGTGCATCGTCGGTGCGCTCCCGGGGCTAGGCGGTTCTGTAGTCGATTGGATTGCATACGGACACGTGATCCAAACGTCAAAAGACCGAGAAAAATTTGGGACTGGAGACATTCGTGGTGTGCTTGCTCCTGAGTCGTCAAATAATGCCAAAGAGGGCGGGGCAATGATTCCCACAATATTATTTGGCATTCCAGGTTCAGGTAGCTACGCAATCATGTTGTCAGGCTTTATTCTTATCGGTATTGAGCCGGGCACAGAAATGATCACTACCAAGCTCCATCTTACATACACGATGATTTGGTCACTTGCCCTCGCGAACGTTTTCGGGGCAGGCTCCTGCATTCTCCTCGCTCCCTACATCGCTCGTTTAACAACTATAAAATACGGATACCTTGCGCCATTCATGCTAGTTCTGATCTTTTTTGCTGCATTCCAGGCCACGCGCATCTGGGCTGACCTGATCAGTCTTTTCATCTTTGGTACCCTTGGGGTCTTTATGAAGCGTTTTGGCTGGTCGCGTCCGGCATTGTTAATAGGCTTCTTTCTCTCCACAAGAATAGAGACCAGTCTCTATCAATCATTGCAAATCTATAATTCGTGGGACAAAATTGCAGATCGGTGGATGCTTTGGTTGCTGGTGGCATTGACAATAATTTCCATAATTGCTGCTCTCCGATATAACCCAAATGCTGGCAAGACATACGGCGAGGATGGCGATCACACTACACGCAATCGGCGTCCACAAATTATATTTACACTTCTTATGTTAGGAATCGTAACCGCCGCAGCCTTAGACGGTTTCAAGTATGAAACAATGGGTCGAATTTTTCCATTTGCAGTTGGTGGAGTAGGCTTATTATTTATTCTTCCATTACTGTATCAACAATTGCTGGCAACCGAGCCTCGAACAGCCCTATGCGACAGGGAAACTAACACTGAGACTGTGCATTCAGAGTGGTATTATCTACTCTGGATCATCGGCATGCTTTTGTTCATGTCAGTTGTCGGATACCCGCTTGGAGCAATGTTTTTTATATGGCATTTTGTCCACGTTAAAGTTGGAAAGAACCATCTCAGGAATGGATTGTTAGGATTATCTGCTTTTGTTTTCCTAGGCATACTCTCAGGCGCTCTGACATTAGAATATCCTCCAGGGCTTTTGCAGTGGTTTACTGCAACATATTTTGATTATGAGATGCCTTTCTGGATTGGAGGCCCTCAATAGAAGTCAAATCGCTGGACTAGGCTGGTAGGGGCAGACCTTTTTTGCTAACAAAAAATATCAGCCAATCCCAGACACTGCCGATTGAATGGTGGTCGGACCGCTATGAAGCTCGTGCCGAGGTGCAATTTATTAAAAAAATAATTAAAGGCGCCTGGATTTTTCCCCGGCGCATAATCACGCAGCATTAATATTCTTTGGAATGCAGCGCATTTTAATATTCTTGAAGCAAGAATAGTGACCAATGACATTAATTACGATCTGTTTCAGGAATAAATCAGAAGGTTCAAGCTACCATCAATGGTCGTAATTCCCTCACATTATCAATAACCTCAATTTCCCAAACCTTATCAATTAAGGACCGTGTGTTACTCTGCCCTAAAATTGGCGCCATTAGCTCAAATGCTTTTTCATCTACTTCCTGGCGCGTCATTGGGTTGTCCGGAGTGCCACGAACTGCAACTTGTTTATGTGAGAGGACATCGCCGTTGGTTAGGGTAACCTCTACGATAGCATTACGTCGCGGTATGTCTTTTTCACCAACAAGCTCAATCTTCCTGCGGAACTCAACCACAGCTGGGTCTGTCATACGTGCCTCATCATGAGCAGAAGCAAATGTTGCTGTACCATCTAAGATCATCAAAGCAACCATATGTTGAATACAAATATCGGCCATGTGACGATCATCAACCACCGGACTTTCCATGTCTGAAAGGCGAAGCTTAATATGTTTGATATTTTCTCCCGATAAATCATTATCTCTCTGCAGTACTTCTATGCAGTCGAGGGGTGCTTGTATGGGAGATCCAACCGTCCATTTCTTTATATTCGTTTGTATGACTTCAAATCGTTCACCCAGCCCATCAACCATGGCTTCAGGCCGAGGCTCAGTTGAATAAGTAGAATAGAAGTTACGTGGTCCAACAAACACATCGTCAACGCCGGTGAAACCGGACTGCACAAGTGTGGCTGCCGTAACACCATTTCGGCCAGCCATACCACCAAAATCAAAGCCCTTTTCAACATGGTCTAAATCACGCTGCCAACAGTTTATGCCGCTCACCTGTTGTGCCGTATACGATATGCCCCAGCGAACCTGATCTGCGCTGAGGCCTGCTAACGCCATGGCTGAGGCAGCCGCTCCAAAAGTAGGAGCGAAAGTATGCGTGCTGTGTCCAGCATCATACATAGAATGGACACCGATAGAGAAATTAGTTCTGGCACCTATGTCGTAACCAAGGACCACTGCATTTAATAGCTCCCTACCAGAGGCCCCCTCACGTTCAGCCATTGCAAGAGCTGCTGGCACTGCCCCGCATCCTATGTGGCTTCGGGACTCTTTATGTGAATCATCGGTTTCATCGGCATGAGCTATCATAGCATTACCAAAAGCAGCATTGACTGCGGTTGTCACATAATCACTTCCTAACAACAAAGCCTCTTTAGTGCCACCCAGACTTCTCATGTACTTCATAATGATTTTACCAGGCGCTAATCTTGAGCCAGATATTATGGAAGCCACAGTATCGATAAGATGATGCTTCCCGTGTTCAGCAGCATCCGCAGGTAAGTTCATTTGACCTGCGTCGGCTATGTAAGAAGCCAGTTTCTTCATTACCTCGCTTGTCTCTATCTTTTTTTCACTCATTTCTGTTCTCCATTAGGCATCATTCACTGAGCTAGCTCTTTGCAACTCCATAGGGCGACAAACCTTATTCTCAACGGAAACCTATATCGCCATTAATTCAATAACCCGACGCAAGTCATCTACCGTATCGATTTGTTGCAGATTAGCTAATACTTCTTTTGCACGAGTTTCACCGAGGACTGGCACGGTAAGTCCTTGGTACTTTTCAATCATTGCAGTATCTGACACGGGATTACGCGCCGAACCCAATGGCTCATCTACTTGTTTCGAAAACTTACGGCCATCCGCAGTCCTTACCTCGACGCGGGTTGGCCGTTTTTGCGGATAAACCGCATCTAACTCCTTATCAAGATAAGTATTCACCTTAGCGCAATCCCCTATGACGGAGACATTTTTTCTCGCCTCCGGAGTGAAATGTCCAAGCTGTACAGAACGATGATGAAGTGCAGTTGCTGCCGTGAAGGGAATGGACATCTGCGCTGTTGTAAAGGTATCCCAACCAATATCCCCGTGCACAAGTCCCACCTCGTAAATGCCAACATCAATACTCTCAATATCCTTTGGGTTTAATTCTTCCTTAACAAGGATATCTATCAGCGCATCCAACATTGGATGCAAATGCCTACAACAGGCGTGCGGCTTAATATAGCAATCACCGATTACATAATCTGAATTTATCCGTCCACCCTGACACATAATATCAATTTTATCCCAATCTGGAGCGTCTCCATCCGTACCAGCAAACGTAGCAAAAAACCCATATTTATCTTCCAGAGCCGTCTCAAGCCCGGAAAACCCATTCTCCGCCAAGTTTGATGCCATAATGCCATTTTGAGCGGCTAACCCTGGATGCATACGCTTTGCATCTCCGCCCGATCGATGAGTATTGATTCCAGATGCCATTGATGCAGCTAGGCCAAAAGCGTTGCGAATTATCGCAGCAGAATGTCCTTTTATTGCAGATACGGCGGCAGCAGCACCGATAACACCAGCTATTGGAGTGCCGTGAAACCCGCGTTGACGCTGACGTGGATGCATAGCTGCAGCAACACGACCCATAACTTCATAACCAACAATCATTGCGCTCAAAAAGCTTCGGCCACTGATATTATACCGATAGCCAGCGGCAAGAATGGCTGGAACGATGGCCACGCCAGGATGGGAGCCGGCCGGGCGATATCCGTCATCCAATTCGAGCCCGTGCCCCGCAGTGCCCGCAAGAAATGCTGCCGTAAGCACATTATACCGCCCGCTTTGCCCAGGAACCGGCACATCCCCATCGGGCGCTAATTCGGCCATCGTTTTTTTACTCGCAATTGTCACTTGTTGCACAGCGCCTGCAATGCAGGCGCCTAAGGTATCAAACAAGTGAATACGAGCCCTGTTTAAAGTAAAATCGTCTATAGACGCTAAATCAAAATTCACAACAAATTCTGCTAACGCTGCGGTTGCACTATTTCCGCCAGCATTAAAGGGCTCAGACAGTTTATTCATATTGGTGTCCTTCCGTTGTAATGGGGTACCTTCAGTATTACATGTACGGATACGAAGTTCTCAGACATCACTGCCGAGCGCATCTGTTTCAATTGTCAGCCTATGCATCAGCCTTTTTTGAGGCCAATAATCGGCTACGGCATAATGTAACGTTGCTCGGTTGTCCCAAAAGGCAATTGAATTGGGACGCCACCGGAAGCGACATTGAAATTCGGGCCTCTCGTAGTGGCGATACAATTCTAACAGTTTCGCATCTGATTCATCTACAGGCACCTTATCTATACACGTCGTGAAACTTTCTGACACATAGAGGCTAGGCAGGCCTGTAACTGGATGCTTACGCACTATTGGATGACTAATAGGAGGATGATCTTTAGCCATCAACTTCATCCGAACTGCATTTTCACCTTTCCAGCTGCGAGCCTTAACTGCACTGCCATGTAACTTCATAAAGTCTTGCGTCGCGCTCTTTGATGCCAGATAGCTCTTCATATCAGTGGAAAGAGATTCATAAGCAGCGGTCATACTTACAAAGACAGTATCCCCACCGTATTCTGGGACTTCTTTGCTATGGAGTATTGATGCAAATTCCGGTTGCTTACGAAATATTCCGTCTGGATGGAAATGGTTCACATTAGGGGGACGACTCTTATCATTAACTATCACCGCAACCTCAGGCGCCCCCTCAAGTAATTCAAAAGCCGCCCTACGCGCTCTTCTTAGCCTACCGAATTGACCAGCCCAGGCCGCGAATTCGACGGGTGTTATATCCTGATTATGAAAGAACAATACCTGGTGCCGCATCAGTGCAAGATGAATTTCCTGTATGACCTCAGGCAGGGGTACTTGCGCTAAATTAGCACAAGTAACTTCCGCCCCAATGACAGGCGTAATAGGATCAACAACAATATGCTTATAAATCTCAGACTGTTCAAACATTCTTATATTTTTACAGCTTGAAGGGGCTTCTCGGCAACGTTTAGTAATTTTGCTCATCGCAATGTGTTTCAATGATGATTAAGTAGCATTTTAATGTTGAGTGGAAACACACCATCATCCTGCTAATTCAGATTACTTTTTAGCCTCATCAGATTTCAGACTGGTAAGAAACATACTTGAAACTTCGAGGTGTTGAGGAGTTTAATAGTGTAATCCTTACCTTCAACATCACAATTACCAACAAAGAGGACATAACTATGACGGCTCCCGAAAAAAAACCACTTGTATCTCGTTCCTCGCGCCGGAAGTTCCTCAAAGGTGCGGGTATTGCGGCCGCTACCAGCACCGCCGCCGTTATTCTCGCAGGATGCGATGAGAGCTCCGAAGAGGAAAAGAAAAAAAAGAACCCGCCGTCAGCGCCTAATATTTCAAGGGCAGAGACCGTAACCCTTAAAGTACAATCGTCGTGGGGTTCTAAGTCCGTATTTCAAGAAATGGCGAAACAGTACGTTGAACGTGTTGACAAAATGTCTGGTGGCCGACTTAAAATTGACCTCCTACCTGCAGGCGCAGTAGTTAAGGCATTTCAAGTTCAGGATGCTTGTCATAAAGGTGTTTTAGATGGTGCTCATACAGTCACTGCATACTGGTATGGCAAAAATAAAGCGGCATCTCTTTTTGGAACTGGCCCTGTGTTTGGTGCTAATGCCGCCCAAATTTTGGCTTGGATTCACTATGGTGGCGGAAAAGATCTTTATCGTGAGCTAGTACAGGACATTCTTAAACTGAACCTAGTAGGATTTTTCTGCATGCCAATGCCTACTCAACCGCTTGGCTGGTTTAAAAAAGAAATACGAACCACGGAAGATATGAAAGGTATAAAATACCGGACCGTCGGGCTTGCAACTGATATCATGCAAGGTATGGGGCTCAAAGTTACACAGTTGCCAGGCGGCGAAATTATCCCGGCGTTAGAGCGTGGAGTAATTGAGGCATTCGAATTTAATAATCCAACCTCAGACCGTCAGTTCGGAGCACACGATGTTTCAAAAAATTACATGCTTGGGAGTTACCACCAGGCTGCAGAATTTTTTGAAATAATTTTTAATAAGAACCGATTTGAAAAGCTGGCGCCAGAACTACAAGCAATATTGGAGTTTAGTGCGGAGGCAGCTAACACAGCGAATTATGGCTTTGCTATGGATAACTATTCCAAAGACCTGCAGGGGCTGATCAAAAAAGATAAGGTCAATGTAAAACGAACGCCACAAGCAGTTATGAAGGCACAACTATTTTCATGGGACGAAGTCCTTAAAAAACTTGAAAAGGATCCTTTTTTCGCCAAAGTTGTCAAAAGTCAAAAAGATTGGTCATATAGGGTAGCTTTTTATGACCTTATGAATGCAGCTGACTATAAGCTTGCCTTCAAACATCACTTTCCAAATGAAATTAGTTCCTAGCAGATGGAGATTTTGCACTTTCTTGTGTGAATTGGCTCGAACCTAATTTTATAGAATCCAATAGCCCTTTCAGGGAGAAAAAATTAACCAATGCAGCGGCTAATAAATATTATTGATACTGCGACCGCTTGGGTAGGTCGGGCTTTCGCTTGGTGCATCTTAGTAATGGCTCTTGGTATTGGTTATGAGGTCTATATGCGCCGAGCGCATCAAGACCCGACGGCTTGGGCATTTGATCTTAGCTATATGATGTTTGGTGCGCTTTTTATGATGGCAGGTGCCTATACCTTGTCCCGAAATGGCCACGTTAGAGCGGATGTTATTTACCGATTATTGAAGCCCAAAACGCAGGCAATCATAGAATTTACTCTATATATCGCGTTCTTCTATCCAGTGGTCATCGCATTGATTTTCGCCGGTTTCGATTACGCATTAGAGTCGTGGTCGTACAACTCGGGCAGAGGCGAGGTTAGTGTGATGAGCCCTGCCAACATCCCCATTTTCCAATTTAAAACCATCATTCCTGTCGCAGGCTCGCTATTTTTTATTCAGGGAATAGCCCAACTCTGCAGATGTATTATCTGCATAAAAACGGGCCAATGGCCACCAAGTTACAGAGATGTAGAGGAAAAGGAGTCGCAGCAGCCACAAATGAAGGAAAATAGGTCCATCTCTTCCGACGGTGTCCAATGACAGATCCCCAAGTTGCCATTCTGATGATGATTTTGTTTATTTTTGTCATCCTACTTGGATTTCCTATTTGCTTTACACTAATGGCAATGGGCGTTGCATTTGGTTACTACGCCTATTACGACGCGTCACGCATGACGTCAATTTTCGACAACCAAATCTTCGATTTATTTGTCAATCAAACCTATTCGGTAATGGCAAACGATGTTTTGACAGCAGTTCCACTATTCCTTTTCATGGGTTATATCATTGAACGAGCAAATATTGTTGATCGCTTATTCCTCACTTTACAAATATCAATGCGCCGGATGCCTGGTTCAATGGCAATTGCCGCGCTCGCGACTTGCGCGATTTTTGCTACCGCTACGGGAATTGTAGGCGCTGTTGTAACTTTGATGGGCCTTCTTGCCCTTCCCGCTATGCTCAAAGCAAAATACGACACCAGTTTCTCTGCAGGTGTAATCTGTGCGGGCGGCTGCCTAGGAATCTTGATACCGCCCAGCATCATGCTGATTGTCTATTCAGCAACAACCAACGTTCCGGTGATGAGGCTTTATGCGGGGGCAATAATTCCCGGATTTTTGCTTGCTGGGCTTTACATCATTTATGTGGTCGGTCGGGCTGCGTTCAATCCGACCCTAGCACCGAAGCCCCAAGGAAAAGACATAGAAGATAGCTCTTTTGGCGCAATAATTTTGATGTTGGCCACATCATTCTTTCCGCTAGCCTTCCTCATAGTCTCAGTGTTGGGAGCTATACTCATGGGATTGGCTACACCATCGGAAGCTGCCGCAATAGGAGCGCTAGGGGGTCTATTCCTGGCGTATTGCTACCGGGCACTTACCTGGCAACGGCTTCGAGAATCTGTTTATTTGACCGTACGTACCTCAGCAATGGTCTGCTGGCTTTTTGTTGGATCCTGGACCTTCGCATCGGTTTTTTCCTACCTTGGAGGTCACGATATTGTCAAAGACATCGTGCTATCGATGAACTTATCGCCGCTAATGTTCTTGATCTTAGCACAGTTGATTATTTTTTTGCTCGGCTGGCCGCTAGAATGGAGCGAAATTATCATAATTTTTGTCCCTATCTTCTTGCCCATGCTCAGTTTATTTAACGTTGACCCGCTGTTCTTCGGTATTCTCGTAGCACTCAACTTACAGACCTCCTTCCTCACGCCACCTATGGCTATGGCAGCATACTACCTTAAAGGGGTTGCACCGCCGGAGGTCCAGTTAATAGCTATTTTTAAAGGCATTATGCCTTTCCTAGCAATGGTACTAATTGCCATGATAATTCTATATAATTTTCCTCAAGTGGCACTTTGGCTTCCAAATAAACTTTATTCAAGTTAACCCATTCTCATGAATCTTATAGAATTGAATGCAATAGAAGCTCGTAATAAATTAATGACGGGCGAGATTTCTGCATATGACCTAACGCATGCATACTTAGATCAGATATCTGAAATTGATGGAGACATTGATGCTTGGTCATTTCTTGACCACCAGCATGCACTTAATCAAGCCCGAGCAGTTGATGAAACACGTGCACAAGGTATGCCGGCAGGCAAATTATTTGGGCTCCCAGTAGCAGTAAAAGATATTTTTGATACATATGATATGCCAACTGAGTGTGGCACCTCCTTGTATTCTGGTCGCCAGCCAGCACATGACTCAACTGTAGCAGCCTTGCTTCGCCAAGCAGGGGCAATCATCATTGGCAAGAGCGTCACTACAGAACTTGCAATGTACGGCCCAGGGAAAACGAGAAATCCACATGATAAATTTCGCACCCCAGGAGGCTCATCAAGTGGTTCAGCTGCAGTTGTTACCGCAAAAATGGCACCACTCGCAGTCGGCAGCCAAACCAATGGTTCCATAATACGACCTGCGTCTTTTTGCGGTGTAGTCGGATATAAACCCTCCTATGGGTTAATTTCCCGAAGCGGCGCTCTTGTTCTTTCCTCACCTTTGGACACAGTCGGCGTATTCGGGGAAACTATTACGGACGTTGCATTAATCGGAGATGCCCTCGCATTTTTCGACTCCTCTGATCATTGCATGAGCCCTAAAGCATGTCCTAATTTATTAGAAAATACGAATACAGAAATATCTATTGAACCAACCTTTGCTTTCATAAAATCACCAGCATGGAATAAAGGGCATGATGATCTCCAGGCTGGCTTCAGTGAACTCACTGGAGAATTAGGCGATTTATGTGAGGAAGTGGACCTCCCAGATATATTTACGCAAGGAGTAAAATTACACCGTACGATTATGATTGCTGACGTAGCTAGAAATCTGGGGCCTCTTTATGACAAAAGCAAAAATGATATCAACTCAGAGCTATGTCAAATGATCGAGGAAGGCCGCAGTGTGAAGGCCATCGACTACAATAACGCGATTGAGCTTAGAGAGGTCTTAAATGCCGGATTGGATCAGATTTTTCAACGATATGATGCCATCATTACCCCATCAACAACCGGAGAGGCACCAAAAACGCTCAAATATACGGGTAATCCTGTTTTTTGTTCGTTATGGACTTATTGCGGAGTACCGGCGATTACGTTACCTCTCCTAATTGGAGATAACAGCATGCCAATTGGAGTTCAGATGATAGGCCAACGTGGTCATGATGGCCGCCTGTTACGCAACGCTCGATTTTTATCAAACCATCTGGCACGCTACATGGACATAACGTAATGCTAAGTTTTAGAGCTAAAAGTATTCAAAATAAAAAAAATCATCCCAAATCTGCATGCTTGCAATACTCTAAAGAGGCTTGGAGATTTCGTTCCGGAGAAAAAGTATTTGGAGGAATAGCTCTTACCACCCTTGCATTATTTTTGGGTGTTCTGGTTGTATACGTAGCCGAAATAGATCTCGCAATTGTTTCTCTTATAGGAATGGCCTTGGCCATTTACGATTTTTGGCTTCATTTATTTCGAAATTAATATCTCGAGAGTTCTGTTTTCCATGAAGGCATTCAATCTCTTTAACTGATACGTTAGGGACTTAGGACACTGCGTCTCTACCTAGGAAAACGTTACCAAATCTGGTCCGAAACATCTCTGAACCAAGGTATTTTATCGTGGTGACAATCTCAAAGCAGCATTTGTCGGAAATTTAGATGGCGCCTAAACATTATGCGTTAAAGTCCGACCTAAAATCATATCTGCTGCTTTTTCAGCTATCATTATCGTCGGTGCATTTGTGTTACCGCTACAGAGGCGGGGCATTATAGAGGCATCAACCACCCGAATTCCCTGTAACCCGTGAATCCTCAATTCTGGATCAACTACAGCCATATTATCAATGCCCATCTTGCAAGTCCCAACAGGATGGTAAAGTGTTGCTCCGGTGTTACGAGCATAATCCAGCAACCCTTCATCGTCCATGATCGCTGCACCAGGTGAAAGCTCATGCAACACAAAAGGCTTTAGCGGATCGCTTTCCGCTATCGCACGAGCAAATTGCATCCCCGATAGAAGGACCTGCTGATCGGCATCGGTAGAAAGAAAATTTGGTAAAATTTCGGGTTTGTCAGATATCCTAGGTGTAATGCTGTGGATCTGCCCCCGACTATCAGGTCTAAGCTGGCATGGGCCTATTGTAAGACCAGGGAAAGAATCGAAAGTACGTTTGTGCGTATTGCGAAAGGTGGCGTGGGCGATATGAAATTGGATATCAGCGTCCAGAAGGTCTGGTCGACTCTTTACGAAGCCGCCAACAATTCCGGCAGCTTGGGATAATGCGCCCTCTCGTTTGAAGATATACTTAATCACTTCGCCAACTAGTTTTGCTCCACGGGTAAGTTGATTTAACGAAACAGTACCTGGAGCCATTTGCCATGATAAGCGTGCTATATAATGATCTTGGAGGTTTTCGCCCACCCCGGGCAAATCCTTTACTACCTCAATTCCCAATGACCTAAGTCGTTCTCCTTGACCAACACCCGATATCTCAAGCAACTGCGGCGATTGTATTGCCCCCGCAGATATAATTACCTCTTCTCTTGCTGTTACGGTCTTGTCTTGGCCTTGGTTCCTGAAAGTAACCCCCCAAGCACGGCCATCTTTGATTAAGATCCTCTTTGCTAAAGCTCGAGTCCAGACCGTAAGGTTGGTTCGATTACGAGCTGGGTCTAGGTAAGCGTGTTTGGCACTGAAACGCCTGCCATCTTTTTGAGTAAGTTGATAATAAAAAAAACCCGCCTGGCTGCCAGAGTTATAGTCATGCTCAGGCACGTAGCCCAAACTAGTTCCAGCCTCGATAACTTTATCTAAAATATCATACCTATTTCTCGTTTCGGCAACATTCAGTGGGCCATCTTCACCACGATATTTGTTTCCCCCACGCGCCCAATTTTCTGATTTTTTAAAATAGGGCAACACATCTTTATAAGACCAACCCGTACAACCCATTTGAGCCCAAACGTCATAATCGGCGGGCTGTCCCCGCACATAGAGCATGCCATTAATTGAACTACTGCCACCTATCACTTTACCACGTGGAATAGGTATCGGACGATCTCCGGTACTTTCTTGTGGTTTGGTCTCAAACAACCAATTTACAGACGGATCTGCCATGGTTTTGACAAAACCAGCAGGAATGTGTATCCAGGGGTTATAGTCTTTTCCACCGGCCTCCAACAAACAAACTGTATATTTTCCATTTGCTGTCAGACGATTAGCTAATGTGCAGCCAGCGGAGCCACCCCCAACTATTACATAATCAAATTCCATCCTTGCCCTGTACCAAATCTATCCGTCATAAGCAATCTGAGAAAATCACGTTTAAATTGATTGCCCCAGGATGATCAATTTGTATTCAAAGAAGCTGGCCAAAATTAATTGAGGTACTTTTCGATTCGCAAAAAGACGAGTTCTATTTTCCGGAGCCTTTCTCAAGTTTTAAGTACACCTGAATCCCAAGATGTCCTTGGTGTTACATCTTCGATGGCACTTAGAGAGGACATAGATTATAACTGATTGATCTATGGACTGTGATAGAATGGGAGGAAATCACATGCCTTATTATTTTCCTAATGAAATGGATACACACCACGGGCTCGCAAACCCACATCAAAGTATACAGCAAGTGGCAGGGGAGTTCATGAAAGCTGGCGTTGTTACAAAACCAGAGGGTTCGGGCCCACCTTTGCACTCGCATCCCAATGAAGAACAATTCACCTACATATTAACCGGAGAATTACATTATATACTCGGAGAAGAGGAACGTATTGTGAAAGCCGGTGATATGATCCACATTCCTCGTAACACAAAACATAGAAGTCGTGCCATTAACGGCGAAGCGACTTTCTTCACTGTTAAAAGCCCGCCAGGGGATACCGGTCACCTAGACGAAGATTATAATAAAGCAGATGACGCAGAGGAACGTGAAGCGACATTCCCCGGAACTAAAAAAGGATAAATTTCTAAACGCCATTCGAATTAATAATAGCCGCAAATTGCGGTAAGAAGCACTATTCTGGCACTATCTTTGCCCATTTTTAGATCTGTGGAGAAGAACCAAGCGAGTGTACGTTTTTATGATCGACATTGAAGAGGCGTCATTCGCTTAAATCTTTTTTGGTAGCTATTCCATTGCATAAGCAAATCAGATGTCTTTAGAAATGATGAATCCCTTTTTTTGCCAAACTCAAGTGTTCACACGGCTACCTTTTGCCAAAGGCGTTAGCAAGTTAGCCAATGGGCACTGCCCATTATTATTGACAACCGCCGGTTGGCTTGAGCGAAATATTGATAAAACTGTTAGATCACAATTAATCACAGATCTGGTCGTCGCGGACCCGATCAATAGCCATCCAAAGTTATTAGATATAATCGCGATGGAGAAGTCCCTCCCAATATTCGACCAAATTATAGCAGTCGGTGGAGGCAGCACTATAGATGCAGCCAAAGCACTGGCGGCGTTGAGGGCACTCGATAGCAACGCCAGCCTCTTTAAGAATACAGTAATAGACGCTACACCATTTGGTGACGACTTTGCCCCGAGCCCAATCGTTGCAATTCCAACCACATCTGGCACTGGCTCAGAGGTAACGCGGTGGGGTACACTTTGGGGACCTTATATGGAAAAATATTCGATTATGCATCCAACGCTCTATCCAACCTCTGCGATTTTGGACCCAACCTTATGCGTATCAATGCCAGAAGATGTGACCTTGTACAGCGGACTTGATGCTATTAGCCATGCTATGGAGGCTATTTGGAACCGCAATCACACCCCAGCTTCTGATATGGCATCAACGGCATCCATTCGTGCATTAAAAAGAACACTGCCATTAGTGCTTAATAACCCTGATTCTCTTGAACTTCGACAACAAATTCAGATCGCAGCGCTATATGCCGGCTATGCCATGGGCACAACTCAAACTGCGCTAGCTCATTCTATTTCTTACCCTTTTACTGCCAAATTTGGCTTGCCGCATGGATTTGCTTGCAGCTTTTCACTTGGTGAGGTCGCCCGCTACAACACTGAGGCTGATAGTGCACGGGTCGGATTGATTGCAGACGCCTTTGATTGCTCCTTAGATGAACTACCAGATAAGTTTCATAATTGGATTAAAGAAATGGGTGTCGTCCACTACTTGAAGAATTATATTCCCAATAGAACAATTGATTGCATTGACGAAGAACTCATCAACCCAGCCCGCGCAAACAACAACATTCATAATGCTGATGAAAAATCTGCGAAAAAAATAGCACAGGCAAGTTTAAAGGCACTTTTTTAATCAGTTCGCAGAAGTGCAGTAATGCAGGACGAAGCCGCCCCACCTCAAGCCATCATCTTTTGTAGACCTTATCAACCTCTGTTTAAACGGGTGCTACCGTTGAGATGTAACACCCTATCCCAGAGGCTCTTTGGGGCAAAAAATAACGCACTAACGCCAATCAAAAACGCTATTATCACAACGCCTAGCGCTCACCCATAACTGATAGAACTAATAATTAATGCTTGAAAGCAATATATTTATTAGAAGCGTGTGTGATTTTTTTGGACAAGTAGTTAAGTGGTGCCCAGGGACAGAATTGAACTGCCGACACGCGGATTTTCAGTCCGCTGCTCTACCAACTGAGCTACCTGGGCAACAAGATCATTTAACCAAAAAAACGCAACAGGCGATATCTAATTATTTATATAAAGTCTAGTCATAAGCAATAATTATACGATTTAAAGGATTAATTGTATGATGATTTAATGTAAATTTTCTTTATCCCTGGGTATCAAACTTTCAGAAAAGTCCTCCAGGCCGGGTCTTTCCTCAGTTTCCACCCGATATTGGCCCCTAAACCATCTGCTAAGATCCAAATTTGAACAATTCTTTGAACAAAATGGTCGGAATTTATGGTTTGTAATTTTTCCACACATTGGACACTTGAGTTTTTTTCCGGGGTTTGCCAATTCTATATCCTTTCGAGATAAATATTTGGGACCGATATCTCATTATCAACTCTCAATATGATGCTTTGACCTATACGACTCTCGGTCTCAGCTAATGCTCCGGAGAGCATTCCACGCAATTGAGCAATGATGTCAGAATGGGCTACTACTGTTGGGCGACCCGGCCCATGCGATGTCAACGCGCGACGCAATAAATCTGCAGCTTCACAAGTAGCCGTCAAATGTGTGTCTAGTGCCCTCTTTGCTAAAAATTCCTCGCTGAGGTTGGCACCTATACGTTGACGGGTCATCTCGATTAAACCGCCAGGCGTCATACCCAGAATATCTGTCATACGATCATCTTCTTTCATCGCACGTCGTAATATATCGACTAATTCTTTCCGGTGTTTCCGGTTAGACATGCTGATGGGATCAATAACAATTAAGCCAGCCAGATTCCGTAAACAAATTTGATGAGCAATTTCAGACATGGCCGCGAGATTAATCCGCCTAATGGCATCAGACTTACCCCGCGCTCTTGCGCTATCAACATCAATAGCTATCAACGCCTCAGTTTCATCAATTGTAATTCGGCCGCCTCCCTCAAGTGGTACTTCACGGTCCAATGCAGCTAACCACTGTGATTCTGCATCTCCAACGCTAAAAATGTTAGTTTGGTCTCTAAAAAACATTATTCTACCCTCGAGATCCGGCCAATATTCGGTTATTTTATCCAACCTGTAGTATAGATTACGATCGCCTACTAAAACTTGCTCTATAAAGTTCGTATCCCGTAATATTCGTTTGCTAATCTCCGGTGCTGGCATGAGGCAGTTAGGTTGGCTCGCTGATTCCGCTTTGTCCTGTATTTCTTCCCACTTTCTAGCGAGGGATTTAAGTTCGTCCCTAATTTCGCGTATTGGTGCATCAGCGCCCGGCCCTCGAATGGTGATACGCCCTTTTTTAAATACATCATCTATGTCAGTAAGCTTATTAACTACTTCAGATTTTGGCACTCCTCTCTCAAATTGGATGCCGTCGCGTTGCGGCTGTAAAGAAATGTAACGTCCTCGCAATGTCGGTATTGTGGTAACAACTGCCGACTTGTCTTTATGCTCATCGCGTACGACCTGAACGATCAGATTCTGCCCCTCTGTAAACCCTTTCGTACGTGGCAAAAACGCGGTTTCTCCTTTGTCAAGGTCTACAAATCCACCACCAGTTATCTTATCCACAGCACTGAGCCGACCAAGATAAACTCCATCAATTTTACTTGGCCTACAATATAATGACCTAAAGAACCGTAGGAGCTTTCGATTCTCGTCTAACAGTGCAACTCGAACTTCTGCTGGAGAGTCTTCAATTAAAATTTCAATGGGCGTATTCACCATTGATAGCCGTTACCGCGCAGCAATTGAGCCACATCATATAGAGACAAGCCAACAACGTTACTATAGGACCCAGAAATATGTTTCACGAATGTAGCTGCGCGACCCTGAATCGCATAGCCTCCAGCTTTACCATCCCACTCGCTGCTATGTAGATAGGATTCAATTTCACTTTCCGTCAGTCTTTTGAATGAAACTGTAGTCTCAACCAAGCGCATTCTTCGTTCTCCATTTGGAAGTAAAAGGCAGATGCTTCCCAAAACCTTATGCCGTCGTCCGGAAAGAAGCGATAGACAGTAAACAGCCGCATCCTCGGATTCAGCCTTTGGAAGAATTCGATTCCCACAGACCACCGCAGTATCTGCAGCCAGCAAGTACTTACTAGATTGCTTCACTGCATCTGTTTTTGCAGATGCCATACGCTTCACGTATTCACGGGGAGTTTCATTTTGAACAACAGACTCGTCAATGTCAGGTGACACTACTGCATCAGGTGTAATGCCTATCTGCGCCAATAAGTGAAGTCTGCGTAGAGAACTCGAGGCTAAAATTAATTTTATTCTGGAAACTTGCGTCATAAAAAATATGAATTAACTCTCGTTGCTGTATTAAGCTCGTATGTGTAGGACGCAAATGAGAGTAAAGAGCCTCCGGGCTGTATCGGCATCCATATCAATTTTATCAGCGAGGCGTTCAGTTAACAAATTTGCCCCTTCGTCATGCAGACCTCTGCGCGCCATATCTATACTTTCGAGTTGTTGCACGGTCCGCTTTTGCAACGCATCAAAATAACTTTCACAAATCTTGAAATAATCCTTAACAACTCGACGCAATGACATCAATGAGACCAAAACCTGACGAAGAGGCTGATCATTCTCGTCATTTATATCAATCACTAAGCGATTCGCGTCCGATACGCTAAGACGCACCCTGTATGGGCCTCGATCATCATCTATAGGAGCAAAGTAATTACTTTCGAGCAAATCATATATTGCCACTTTCCGCTCGTGTTCTACCTCAGGCCTATACCGAATAAGCGAAACCTCATCGAGAGTTATGTCAGCGATACTGCATTTAGGCACGGGCCTTTCCCTCCGGTGTCAATCTTAATGATACCGATCGCGCATGAGCATCTAGACCCTCTGCCTCCGCGAGAGCGCAAGCTGCAGGTCCAATTTCCTGAATACTATTTGAATCACACTTTACAAGAGTTGTGCGCTTCATAAAATCTAAGGCCCCCAATCCAGATGAAAAACGAGCTGACCGTGCCGTGGGCAAAACGTGATTGGGGCCGGCAACATAGTCTCCAATTGCTTCCGGGGTGTGTCTCCCAAGAAATATGGCACCCGCATGCCTAATTTTTTCCGCTAATTTTTCAGGCTCTTGCACAGCAAGCTCGAGATGTTCAGGCGCAATACGATCAACCAGCTCAGGCACCTCATCCCAAGTCTTTGCAATAATAATGACTCCATTTTCGTTCCAGCTTTTCCTAGCTATCTCTTTCCTATTTAGGGATGCCAATTGTTTGTCTATGGACTTCATCACGGCTTGGGCCGTATCACTACTATTGGTAATCAGCACAGATTGTGCATTTTCATCGTGCTCGGCCTGACTCAATAAATCGGCAGCAATCCAATCCGGATCATTTTCAGAGTCAGCCACAATCAAAATTTCCGAGGGACCCGCAATCATATCAATCCCAACCCTGCCAAATACCTGCCGCTTAGCAGAAGCAACGAAAGCGTTTCCTGGTCCCGTTATTTTATCGACAGGGTCAATTGTCTCTGTTCCAAAGGCAAGCGCCCCCACGGCTTGAGCACCACCGACGCGGTATATTTCGGATATGCCCGCAATATCTGCTGCAGCCAGTACAAGAGGATTAATTTCTCCATCTGGCGTTGGGACCACCATAGCTACCCGCTCAACACCCGCAACTTTTGCTGGGATACCATTCATTAATACGGAACTTGGATAGGCAGCTGTACCACCAGGAACATACAGGCCAGCTGCAGTTATGGGCGTCCATCGCAAACCGAGCTTGACTCCAGCACTATCCTGGAATTGATACCCCTTAGGGATCTGCCTTAAGTGAAACTCGCGTATCCTTTCAGCAGCTACAATCAAGGCTGATATTGCGCTTTTGCTGCATTGACCCCTAGCATCAATGATTTCGGCCTCTGTAAATCGCATTCTCGAGGCATTCAGTTCTAAACGGTCAAATTTCTTTGTGTAGTGAAGTAAGGCTGCATCACCTCTTTCACCTACATCGCGGAGAATCTCAGCAACCACGTTATCTACATTTTCTACTATTTCTCGTTGCGCATTAATGAGGCGAGAAAACTGCGAGAAAAAATCATTTTCGGTGGTATCTAATGTTATCGGCATGGGCACACTATAGTGATGATTGGTCAATACAAGCTATAAACTCGCTTGAAACCCCAATGTTTCGAAAACCAATAGTTGTAAACTGTTGATGGTCACAGAACGAAATTTAATAACAGCGTAACACGTTTGTATTGCATAGCAGCATAAATTGGCCAGAAGTCAATTATTTTTCAGGAACCCAGCTGTTCCCGGATTTTTAGCGGAATTTCGCCAAGTGAATTTACTACGACTGCACCCGCGGCAGAGAGCATTTTGCGCTTAGCTGACACGGTGTCTTCGACGTCATTTATCATTGCAGCAACATGGCCAAAACTTACACCTTGTGGGTAATTTTCTTGAAACTCACCTGCCAAAAGTGCAATCAGTGGTTTAGTGCAGGCCTTTGTCCTCAAATATGCGGCCACCTCGTGCTCCGCCTTGGTGCCAGGCTCGCCAAACATAACGATTGCATCAGTATCAGGGTCAGCCACAAACCGCTGAATATAATCAACCATCGGATTACCTGGTATCACATCGCCACCCATAGAAATACAAGTCGATACTCCAAGCCCACCGCGCTTAATTGCCAATGACAGCTCTGCCGACATACCTCCGGATCGTGAGACAACACCAATGCGGCCTGGAGCAAATACCTCTGAGGGATCATCGCCGCCGATCGCACCAAGCTTACTCTTTCCTGGAGAGATTATCCCATTAGTATTACAGCCAACAACCACTGCACCATTTTCGCGAGCAGCAGCGGCAATCACAGCGGTGTCATGACGCGGAACAAATTCAGCTAGTGCAACAATTAATTTCAGACCGGCTCCCAGTGCTTCTATCACCGCCTCCTTTGTTGAAAGCGGTGGAGCGTATATGACGCTTGCGTCCACTTGGTGTTGTTGACAAGCCTCTTTCACACTTCCGTAGACTGGAAGATTATGAACCTCTAGCCCGCCCTTGCCGGGTGTTACTCCGCACACAATTTTAGTACCGTACCGCAAACAAAATTCTGCATCTCTTGTGCCCTGAGCACCAGTTAATCCCTGCGCTAATACTTTTGTATTTTCATCTATAAGTATGCTCATTTGACATTCTCCATCGCGTTACGAATATCAACAGCTGCGCGCACCGCATCATCCAGTGACGCGTCGAATGGCAAATAAGTAAGACCGGGAAATTCATCAAGAATTTCCTTGGCTTCCTCTTCGCCGGGACCAACAAGGCGAACAATGATGGGAAATTCCTGAGTATTAACATTTCGTTCGCGAAGGATTTCAGCCAGAGGTTGCGCCTTCCGAGCGCAATGGGTAAGTTGCTGATGATTAAAACTAACTAATAAGCATTTCACATTCGGATTATCAAAAATTGCACGGATTGTGACTTTGAACTTTTCTTCTATGCCGGCCCCCGGATTGGTATCTGTATGGTTGGCTGGTCTGCCGCCGATAGCTAACATCATGTCATGCTGCAACAATCCAGCACCGCCGCCGCCGACAAGAAGTGCTATATCACCGTCAAGCTCAGTGTAACGCACGGCACCACCCTTAATCTTTCGATTAGCCTCAGAAACACTGAGTTCGCGGGCATTAAATTTGCGCCATGACGCTATTAAACTGCCATCAGCAATCTCTGCCCAATCTGGATGGCGAGGCAAGCCATTCTCATCAATTGCGAGCATTGCACCGACTATTGACACCGCCCCATCTGAGTCCAGCACTAAAGGGTTTATTTCCATCATGACTGCATCTGCCTTCACAAAAGCATCATATAAAGAAGTTGTTGCAGAAACTACTTCTGCTAATTCATCTCCAGTCACGCCTGCTTGCTGCCAAAGATATCTTGCCTGTTTTTTGTTTACCCCTTTAATAGGATCAATATCACCACGGATGACTGATGCAGAGTCACGTGCATGTGTCTCTTCGATATCGACCCCACCGCTTGAAGATATTAAGATTTGGCCTGGGAAACTATCCAAACTAAAGCTTAAGTAGAATTCACGACAAATCTCGACTTTGCTTTCGACGTAAATTTTTTCAACAGCAAAACCATGCACCTCAGTGCCCAATAAACGCCCAGCCGCCGCCTTAACTTCCTCGGGTGTATCCGTTAATACCACTGCACCCGCTTTACCGCGCCTTCCCGTTGGAATTAGTGCCTTCACTACTGCACCACTACTCAAAGTTCCGGCATATCGTGCTGCTTCACCCGATTTAACGAATGCCAAACCTTGTGGAACAGGCAAACCCAAATCACTTAAAAATGCTTTTGTAAGATCCTCAGTAAGCGTAAACACGCTTCACCCCTCCTCAAACTTATTGCTTCTGGTATAACTCACCGCTAATTAAACACCACTCCTAATGGATTTTGGTAACAATAACAACGTAATGCCATTTAAAAAAGATCGGGGAAGAGAAAATGAGTTGGAAATCAGAAGTTGATGAGTTGAATAAACGGGCTGAACTAGCAGAACAGCTTGGCGGCAAAAAGGGTCGAGATTATCAGCATTCGATAGGGAAAAAAACGGCACGGGAACGTATCAACATGCTTCTTGATGCCAACAGTTTTCGCGAAATGGGCAAAATTGCGGGCAAGGGTGAATATGATGAAAAAGGTAACTTTATTTCATCAACACCATCTAACGCAATCATTGGCAAAGGTTGTATCAACGAAAACAAAGTGGCTGTTTCAATTGACGATTTCACAATTCGGGGAGGCTCATCAGAGGCAACAATCGCTGACAAATGGCTTTATATTGAGCGATATGCACTTGAAATGAAAATGCCTCTGCTGCGACTTGTAGATAGTGCGGGCGGCAGTGTTAAACTTCTCGAAAAAATGGGTTTCACAAAAATTCCTGGTTATCCTAGCTGGCCACAATTTCAGCTGATGGGAGAAGTGCCTGTTGTAGGTATCGCTTTAGGTGCCTGTGCAGGCCTCGGGGCTATCAAAGTAGGCTACGCTCACTTTTCAGTAATGGTTAAGGGAACCAGCCAGGTTTTTGCTGCGGGACCACCTGTGGTGAAAGCTGCAATGGCAGAGGACCTTGACAAGGAAGAACTGGGCGGTTGGCGAATACAAACACGTGACAATGGGGCCGTAGACAATGCCGCAAAAGATGAACAAGACGCCTTCGATCAGGCACGACAATTTTTATCCTACATGCCGCAAAACGTTCATCATTTACCACCCCGCATAGAACCTTCGGACACCTCCGACCGACGTGAGGAAATGCTATTGGAGGTGATACCTCGGAACCGCCGCCGAAGTTATAAAGTGCGCCAAATCCTCGAGGCAGTGCTCGACAGAGACTCAATTTTTGAAATAGCGCCAAAGATCGGGCCATCACTTGTGACTAGCCTTGCGAGGCTCAATGGGTACGTTGTTGGGGTTATGGCAAATGACCCCAATTATGCAGGAGGAGCAATGACGCGTGCATCAGCGATGAAAACTGAAAAGTTTATTGACCTGTGTGATAATTTTCATATCCCTATCGTCAATTTTGTCGATGTGCCTGGCGTTATGCCCGGTCTCGCTGCAGAGAAAAGTGGCACTATAAGATCCGTCCTTAAATGTCTGGCCGCAATTGAACAAAGCCAAACTCCATGGTGCTCAATTATCATGAAACGCGCCTTTGGATTAGCAGGTGGCATGCACGGTCGGAAAAGAGGCATTAATCTTCGCTATGCTTGGCCATCAGGATATTGGGGCTCTATTCCTCTCGAGGGGGGTATATGGGCGGCATACCGAAAAGACATCGAAGGTTCTGAGAACCCCGAGGCTCGGCTAAATGAATTAGAACAATATTACTCCAAGTTCACATCGCCCTTTCGTACTGCGGAAAAATTCTCAATTCCAGATATCATTGATCCGCGCGAAACTCGTCCCCTGCTTTGTGATTGGATTGAGGAAGCGTATGAAGTAACAAAATCACATCTCGGTCCGGTTGCGAAAACAATGCGACCATAAGGATGACCGTCGAGATAAATCAGCTTGGGAAAGTGATGTTAGCCGAGATAAAGGGCGTTGACATTACTCGGCCTATTGACCCTGAAACCTGGGATCTTATTAATTACGCCTTCCTTGACCATAAGGTTCTCGTATTTAGGGACCAACCCCTGACGCCAAGCTTATTCGCACAGTTTGGCGCCCTTCAACCTCATATAACAGAGAAGTATAGGCACCCGAACTTTGAAGAATTGATGGTAATGACCAACCTAGACCAGAATGGTGAGATTAATCCGGCTGAAGAAGCACGGGGTAATGCGTGGCATACTGATATGTGCTACTTTGAGTCTCCTGCCAAAGCGACCCTTCTGCATACTCAACAAATTCCTGATGTTGACGGCGATACGGAATTTGCAAATATGACACTTGCATTTGCAAAAATGCCTAGCCGCCTCAAGTTGCAGATAGAAGGGCAGTTGGCCACTTTTCGGTGAGGCGGTAATACTGCGCCCGGCCAAGAAAGACTTTCAACGAGCGATAAAAATAGGCAACCTGTACAACAGCCTGCAATAAGAACGCATCCGGAGACTCGCAAAAAATCTGTGTTTATAAACCCTGCGCATACCGTCTCGTTAGTTGGGATAGATCACGAGAAAGCGTGGGCTTTATTGAATGAGGTGTTTGCGTGGTGTGTTCAGTCTCAATTCCAAGAAACGCACCGATAGCGTATGAATGACACTGTTGTCTGGGATAATCCTTGTTGTTGGCACCGTGCCACGGAGTACAACCCTCTGCGACAACCGATAATATTTCTGCGCACGAGCATAAGAGGTACCCCCACACATTAAAAGATCCAACCGCATACTCACAAAATAGTGCCATCTAACGCTGCAGATGCCCCATAAAAAGCTTTACATCAAACCAACTAATTTATGTGTTTGCACGCTCACACGCCATTCTTTGTGTTCTTCGCAATATTCGGCTGCCCGCGATGTATTAATATCACGATTAGGTCCATCTTTCGGTTGTAATAGAAAATGTTCAAAAGCGAGGTGACTATAGATTGCCGGGTCGATTCCCTTTTGTGGATACACAAGTTTCAACTCATTTCCGCTTGTCTGAACCAATGCTGAATTAGCCTTCGGGCTGACACAGACCCAGTCTAATCCTTCGGGGGCCAAAATTGTACCGTTAGTTTCAACCCCTATTTGGAATTGTTCCTGCTTTAAAGCCTTTATTAAAGGTGTATCCAATTGCAACAAAGGCTCCCCACCGGTACATACTACATAGGGAATTCCTTCCTCTGATGAGCTTGCCCAAGTTTCCGCGATTGCTCGTGCCAGTGCCAGAGCGTTATTAAATTTTCCACCACCCGGCCCATCTACTCCAACAAATTCTGTATCACAAAATTGGCAAATAGCCGTAGGCCTCTCTCTTTCCCTTCCACTCCACAGGTTGCAGCCAGAAAAACGACAGAATACAGCTGGCCGGCCTGCGTGGGTGCCTTCTCCTTGCAAGGTGTAATAAAGTTCCTTCACGCTATATACCATCGTTCAAACCCTGTTCCGGCAGCTATCTTGCCGCCAATATCACTTCAGTCTTTAATGCTTGTACATGGGTCACCAAGCAAGACATATCAACGGAGGAATAGAAGTGACATTAACCGAAAATCTTGTCGATATTCTAGTCTCAACAAAATATGAAGATATACCTGATGATGTTCGGGAGATAGCTCGCCAAGTATGCCTCGATGGGATTGGCGTCATGATAGCGGGCGCCGGTGAACCGCTTGGGCTTGGGCGTATCGTTTTCGAATATACGAAAGAGCTAGGTGGTAGCCCCACCTCAAGCCTAATTTGTGGTAATTTTAAATCGAATGCATTGAATGCAGCTTATGCGAATGGGTGTCTTGCCCATGCGCTTGACTTCGACAATACTTGGTGGCCGCTAAATCATCCAACCTCCCCAACACTGCCAGCAATATTAGCAATTGCAGAGCGTGATAAATCCCCAGGAACCGAGATAATACGGGCTGTTACCCTGGCCTTTGAAGTGCAAGGACGCATGCGAGTGGCATCTGCCGCCATTGATGCTGGAACAGGTTTCCACAAACCTGGTGTATCTGGCTTGATGGGGGCAGTTACGGCATCCGGAATATTGCTACAGCTTGATAAACCAGAATTTTTGCGCGCAATTGGTATTGGAGGCTCGCGAGCTGGATCAATTTCAACCAATACGGGAACAATGACTAAATCCAGCCATTCGGGCCATGCGGCTAGAATGGGTGTGGAGTGTGCCACACTTGCGAGATTGGGATGGACTGCCAACCAGGATATGCTGGGGAAAGGCGGTTTTTTTGAACTTTTTTACGGAGCGGAAAACGTTGAGCTTGATCTCTTCCTGCAGGATTTTGCAAAACCTTTTAGAATGGCAAATCCCGGCGTAGGCTTCAAAAAGCATCCTGCAAATTATTTCACGCATAGACCCATTGACGCCGCGATAAAGCTTGCGACCGACTATGATTTGCATGCCGAAGACATTGATAGCGTTATAGTTGATTTTCCGACTTTCCACTACGTTGATAGGCCAGAGCCAGAAAGTGGACTTGACGGTAAATTTTCAGTTCAATATGCGACTACCGTCGCTTTGCTTGACCGAAAAGTCAAAGTAGCAACTTTTTCAGATAAACGGCGCTTTGCAGAGGACGTGAAAGCTTTGTTGCCTAGAGTCCATTTAAATATGCTTGATGACATTCCTAGAAGCTTCCAAGACTGCCACGCTGTCGTTCGAGTAAAAACTAAAAAAGGAAAAGAGTTAGTAGAGCGCTGCGATAAGCCGCGCGGTATGTGGGGTCTTCCACTTACTCGTGATGAGCGTCTAGCAAAGTTTCGCGATTGTTGTGAGTTTGCACTTCCCAATGGGCACATTGGAAAAGTAATTGAGCTCGTTGAGAAACTAGAAAGTCTAGATAATATTACCGAACTTATGGACATAATACGAATGGGAAGGGCGCATACACCGGAATGACAATGCTAATCAATTAATTCGACAAAGAGCCGAATCTTTCTCTCTATTCAAATTTTTTTCATCATGATAATTGCAGTCATTAAAGCGGTATTAGCAGCACCTGAATGGGCATATTGGTTCCCAATCACTGATAAAAATTAAGAAGGAATGGTAGATTAAAATGGACCAAGACAAAGTAATGAGCTTGCTGCGGCGCTTCGGCAAAGCTTTTAATAAAGGCGATATTGAAGGTATTTTGGAATGTGTAACTAAGGATTTTCAATGGCGACTTGCTGAGGGCCCGAACGCACCTGATGGAAAGGTTGTCAGTGGGAAAGATGAGGTTCGCGCAGCTCTTAAAGAGCGTGACATTGCTACTAAAGAAATAAGATTTTCCGAAACATCCATCCATTTTACCGAAGAAAACGTGTTTGGCTGTTTCCGTGCCACTGGGGAAATGAGTGACGGTACCGTAGTCGATCAACGAGGCATAGACATTTACACATTTCGGGATGGTAAAATTGCAGTGAAGGATAGTTATTGGAAACGCATCGACAAAAAGCTTTAAAACATTATGACGCTTGCCCCATTGCAGTTTCCATCAAATGAAAAATATTTCAGTGTGATTAATGCTCAGCCTTTAAACCAAAATATTAATTTTTTAATTTTGAATCTTTGTAAAAGTTCAATTACTGCTTAGTCATCTATGTGCCGGGGTTGAAATGTTGTTGGGCGGGGTTCAGCAAGGTCTTGGACAGCAACAGTGAGATGCTCAACCTCCAGACGAATCGCTCCTCCGCGAGAAAAATGGATTGCAACATAGCCATCTGAATAATTTATAGATAATAACTCAAGAAATTGGTTTCTATCACGACGATCAATTTTTTGGGAAACTGCGCGCGTTACACCATCAAAGCGAAGCCCAGACAAAACACGAAGTCCGTTCCCCTCATTGTCGTATTCCCAGCAATACCTGCTGGCAACTAAGACAAAAGATTTCTCATCCTTCAGAAATGCTATATCTCCTATCGGCACTATCGCATCCTGCAAAAGTGCCGAGATTAACGAAAGGTCTTCAAGCGAAAATGCTCTCAACCTTATAGGCGAATGTTCCGCCTCTTCAGTCATTGGCTAATCCTCAATGCGCTCAATCTCTGCACCACATGAGGCTAATTTTTTTTCCAGACATTCATAACCGCGGTCAAGATGATAGACCCTACTTACTAGGGTCTCACCTTCAGCAGCAAGACCCGCTATTACTAAGCTAACGGAAGCACGAAGATCAGTGGCCATCACTGGTGCTCCTGTAAGAGCCTTGACACCTCGGACCATTGCCGACCCTCCGTGCAAGTTAATGTTTGCACCCATACGCATCAGTTCTGGCACATGCATAAACCGATTTTCAAAGATTTGCTCCGTTATCATCGACGCTCCATCCGAAAGACTCAGCAGAGCCATAAATTGGGCCTGAAGGTCTGTTGGAAAACCAGGAAAGGGCTCAGTCATGACGTCAACGCCTACTAAACCACCGCGTTGACAGGCTATCCGCACCCCTCCATTCTCTCCAGGGATCTCCGTGATAACAGCACCAGACTCCGTTAGTTTATCAGTTACCGCAACGAGATGTTCTGGCTGAGCGCCCTTCAGTAAAACGTCACCGCCGGTAGCTGCAGCAGCCATTGCATACGTCCCCGTTTCAATTCTGTCCGGCATGACTGTGTGACGCGCACCGCCAAGTAATTTTCTACCCTGAATTACGAGTGTATCGCTCCCTATTCCGTCAATACTCGCACCCATTGCAGTTAAACAAGCCGCAAGATCAATTATCTCAGGTTCGCGCGCAGCATTGATCAACCTTGTTTCTCCGTCAGCGAGGGTGGCTGCCATCATAATATTTTCAGTTGCCCCAACTGAAACGAAAGGAAACGTAATATCGGCGCCCTTCAATCCGCAGGGAGCTGAAGCTAAGACATAGCCCCCTTCGAGCACTATATCTGCACCCAAAAGTTCTAATGCCTTTAAATGCAAATCAATAGGCCTTGTACCAATCGCACAACCACCAGGCAATGATACTTTAGCTTTACCAAATCGGCTGAGGATTGGCCCGAGTACAAGCACGCTAGCTCTCATCTTCCGCACCAAATCATAAGGTGCTCTCGTGTTGGTTATTTCGCACGCAGTGAAAGTAATTTCCGCCTTATCTAGATGCCTCTCAACAAACACTCCATGCTGTTCAAGCAAATCAGCAAGCGTTCTAATATCCTCCAAATTCGGCACATTAGATAATGTTAACGGCTCCTCAGTGAGTAAGCTTGAAGCCATCAGCGGCAGAGCAGCATTCTTGGCTCCACTAATCGGAATTATTCCCTCAATTTTGTTTCCGCCTTTGATTCTTATTCGATCCATATCACTCTTCAATTTTATCGCTTTTATCGCTGGGAAAGCAGATACGATTCAGTCGAATATTCATCAGTCAATACTCGTGTAGAACGTATATTTACAACCGAGGCAGAGTTACCCCCCGTTGCCCCATATATTTCCCTTTCCGATCGGCATATGAGATATCGGGCTCACCCTCACCTTTGAGAAACAAAAATTGGCAGGCTCCCTCTTCTGCGTATATTTTTGCTGGCAGTGGCGTGGTATTTGAAAATTCGAGTGTTACGTGCCCCTCCCACTCAGGCTCCAACGGTGTAACATTCACGATTATCCCGCAACGAGCATATGTTGACTTGCCAAGGCAAATAACCAAAACATTCCGAGGTATCCGAAAATATTCCACTGTAGAGGCGAGAGCAAAAGAATTCGGTGGGATTATGCAGACATCTGTATCACGTTCGACAAAACTTTGGTCTGAGAATGCCTTGGGATCAACGATCGCATTATCTACGTTCGTAAAAATCTTAAATTCTCTGCTTACTCTTGCATCATATCCATATGATGAAACACCAAATGAAATGGTTCCATCACGATTCTGAGCATCAATAAAAGGATCAATCATACCATCTTTTTGAGCTTTCTCGCGAATCCAACTATCCGGCATAATTGACATAATGACCCCCACGTTTTTCGGTTATATTTGATGACTAAACGATGAAGGTCGGGATCACAAGACGAGGGTCAGTTCCGAATTTTTGCCTTGGAAAAAAACGCCTGTTTTTTTAGGACTTTTCAAGCCGTCCTCTTTTTTGTGCTTTTCTTTTCAATAGGTTCTCTCTCAACGCGTCACCCTGTCGCGCTTTACGGCTAGGTCGACTTCCGTTTTCATTGCAATTTTCAGATGTTTCCGGTTTCGTGATTTTTTTATTCATTTGCTAAGTGATTCGGTCTAAGATTCCCATCCATAAATAAACCAATGGAGCTAAAAAAACCAGTTACGATAATAATACGACAGCTTGCCGGACAATGTTCACTATGGCATATACCGGAACTTCAACACTTGTGCCGCCGTAGCTCAGGGGTAGAGCGCGCCCTTGGTAAGGGCGAGGCCAGTGGTTCAATTCCACTCGGCGGCACCATCCTCTAAATTATGAAGATGGAGGAATTAGTGATGAGTGGTGGTGTATAATCGGCGCTGACTTATCCGTATCGAGAACGAAGGTGAATCGCGCCGGAAAACGCTTTTGCATTCCCTTTTCGCTGTAGAAAAACGTATAGGTCCCGTAAGTAGCCGTAATATTAGCTGATATATTGTCCGCGCCAACCGATTCGTCATCAAGCTCCACAGCGACAGCATCCCGAGATAATAATCTCCTAAAATAAGATTCAATTTGATTGTGCCCTTTGGCTGGTGTAGCTGAAAAAGTTGGCAGCAAGATGGAGCTCTCAGCATAAAGAGCAAGTATCTGCGTCACGGATTTTTTGTTAACAATATCTACCCAATTGGCTGCAAAATTAACTGCTTCCATTTTAATATGCTTCCTCTTTTTATATTAATCGCAAAGAATTGCCTACCCAACCTTCCCCAATTTCGTCCACAAGGAAATGCTTCAAATACCTATTTGGATGTCGCACATTTATTTAGAAGGGTTATGTTCAACGTATTATAATTACGTCCTGAGTTAAATGACCAATTCATCGACTGCTAAATATAAGATCTTACGAGAGACTTTTGGCTTCAATAAATTTCGGCCCGGGCAAGAAGAAGTCATTGATACGCTTTTATCTGGTCATAATGCACTCGCTGTTATGCCAACGGGCTCTGGCAAAAGCTTTTGTTTTCAGGTGCCCGCATTGATAAGGCCCGGACTTACCGTGGTAATATCTCCGCTAGTTGCACTTATGCAAGATCAAGTAACCGCATTGAGGATTCTTGGCGTGGCTGCTGTCAGCATCAATTCCTCACAAAGTCGGGCAGAAAATGTTGCCGCATGGCGCCAAGTTGCCGCGGGCCAGATTAAGATAATCTATCTTGCACCGGAACGTATGATGACCGAGCGAATGCTCGATGCGCTCGCCAAACTTGAGGTTGGTCTAATTGCTATCGATGAGGCACACTGCATATCGCAGTGGGGGCCGAGTTTTAGACCAGAGTACGAGCTTTTAGGAAACCTTAGGAAACACTTCCCAAAAGCACCCATAGCAGCTCTTACAGCGACGGCCGATCCAGCAACGCAAGCAGACATTTTAGATAAACTTTTCAATGGAAATGCTGGGACTATCGTTCTTGGCTTTGATCGGCCGAATATAAAAATCGCGGTCGAAATGAAGAATAACTGGAAATCCCAAATGCTAGCTTTTACGAAAGCCAGAAAAGGGCAGAGCGGGATAATTTATTGTCTTTCACGAAAAAAAACCGAGGAAGCGGCGGCCCTTCTTTGCAAGGAAAATATTCCCGCGCTACCGTACCATGCTGGTTTACCTTCAGAAATACGAGAGCAACATCAAAATATATTCATGACAGAACCCGGCGTTGTTATCGTCGCGACCATCGCCTTCGGCATGGGTATTGATAAAGCTGATGTGCGGTATGTTTTCCATACCGACCTCCCGAGTACACTCGAGGCTTACTATCAAGAAATTGGCCGTGCTGGACGTGATGGGGAGCCCGCTGAGGCGCAAATGCTTTACGGACTTCAAGACATACGAATGCGTCGTTTATTTATAGACCAAGAGAACAGTGCTGATGATCGCAAGCGTCGTGAACATCAAAAACTCGATGCTCTACTTGGGTTCTGCGAAGCCCCTGAATGCCGCAGAAGGACATTGCTCGGCTATTTCGGCGAGCAAAGCAATGCCTGCGGCAACTGCGACCGTTGCCTCAATCCAACTTTCCTTGTTGATGGGACCGAAGAGGCTAAGTTACTTATGAGAGTTATTCGCCAAACCGGAATGATCTATGGAGTGACTCATTTGATAAATGTACTCCGAGGCACAAATACAGAAAAGGTCCTGAAAGCCGGCCATCAGGACCTTGAAACCTTCTGCTGTGGCAAAAACCATAAAGTACAGGAGTGGCGCTCCATAATTCGGCAACTTGTTGCCGCAGGATTTCTGAATACCGATATCGAAAATTATGGAGGGCTTAAAATAACCAAAAAAGGCAGGGTGCTAGAATCTGGCCTAGAGACTTTTCGATATCGATTGACCCAATTTACGTCAAAATTGAAAACACATCCCATGCCACCATCGCCTGAAACAGGCACTACTTTAACGCAGCCACAAATAGCACTGCTCGCTAAACTAAAACACCTAAGGCTCGAGCTAGCATGTCAACGCAGGGTGCCAGCCTACCTAATATTTACAGACCGGACGCTAGCACACATGGCCAGGATAATGCCACGCACCGAGTCGGAGTTCGCAGAAATTAATGGTGTCGGCAAAGCCAAATTAAAGCTTTTCGCTTCTTTGTTTCTTAAGGTTATTAATTCCACTTTCGCAGGCCCTGATAAACACCACCAATGATCAGTTCTAGCTTTTTTTGAGGTTAGCTGGTCACACGTTTGATCAAAAAATACGAACCACTCGATGTTGGGTATGTGTTTGAATTCTATTCGGCTGCCACCACCTCATCGATTGGCTCAAACCGTTGGCGCTTCACAAAGTCAAGATTGGAGCCCTCTATGCGTATCAACTTTGTCGGACCATCGCGACGAGGAGAATGAAGCTGCTTCTCGTTGTATAGGTAAACGTCTCCACGCTTCATTTTATAAGTCTTCTTTAGTTTGACCTTACCAGGTCTATCGCCGTCAGGTGCAGTAATTAGAACCCACTCATTCATGTCAGTGATACCATCTGCCTGACCATAAATTGCCCATTGTGGACCATGGTCATGCGGTGGACTTTCTTTGGATCCAGTGTGTACATGGGCGAATATACAAAATCCTAAATCCTCGTCCTTGTATAGACATTTCCGAGGGTCAACATTATCGGGGCCAAAATGGGTAGAAATAAATTCGTCATCCATTAGCACCTCGCTAAGGAGCGCACGCACTTTTTCACGTCCTGCTGGCCCTGGCTCAGCTTTAAGCAATTGATTGCAAGTAGCACTAAAACTTTCTATCGTATGACCCATTATTGAGTTCCCCCTCTCGGTAATTTACTACGATATCTTACCGCAATAAATCTATATACGAAATGATTATGGACTATGAACTACAGTACAAAAATAAAGTCATTCCGTTCACAAGCACCTTGCGCTCACTTCATTTTAGTTATTGGAACTATTTTATAAACAGTCTCAGCGATTTATCTTCACCGATAATTTTTTTCAAAGATGGTCTTTCTCGGTGATAACTTATAACGGCATACAATTTTTTAGAGCTTATGCCCCTAATGCTAGTCCGGGTCTCCTAGGATCAGCTGCGCCCTCCATAATACCCGTTTTCAAATCTACTCTGATCATACTTACTGCGCCAGCCCTCCACTCCCAATCTGGCCACATAACAACATCATGCCCTAGTGCTGAAAGTTTTTTGCATGTTTGTTGGTTTATGCGGCCTTCAACATTAATGCGACCGGCAAAATAATCATGAGGTTCTGACGACCTTGGGAAATTCGTAGATGCCACTCGTGGTGCTTCTACCGCCTCCAGAGGCCGCATCCCCCAAAGATGTTGGTTAAGCAATACCTGGATCATGGCTTGCGGCTGCACGTCGTTACCTGGGGATCCGAAAGGCATAATCCACTCGTTTTCCTTAATTGCAAGTGCTGGATTTGGAGTTAATCTTGGTCGCTTTCCGGCAGCCATACAGGCGGGATTATTAGGATCAGTCCATGATTGTGAACCTCTATTCGACGGGACGAAACCAAGCCCAGGAATCATTGGAGATGAATGTTGGCCATCACTCGGAGTAGCCGAAAATGCATTGCCATATTTATCGATAACACATGTATACGCTGTGTCTACAGCCATCTCCTTAAAGCCTATGGCCTTTTCGCCAACCTCTACATTCTTTCTAGGCGTGATCCCGAGCTGTTCTGCGCTGCCCGGCGGTGGCATTTCTCCAAATGCTTTGCTAGCGTCAATCAAATTCCTACGCAACGCACCATATTCATCGCTTAAAAGGCCCTCCATCGGCACATCAACAAAGCGAGGATCGCCCTGATAGAAATGTCGATCAGCATAGGAGAGATTGAGTGCTTCCAGAATGGTGTGAAGGTACTCGGGCGAGTTATGCCCCATCGACTTGAGGTCAATACCCCGCAATATATTCAATGTTTCAAGAATTATTGGCCCCTGACACCAAGGGCCACAGCCAAAAACCGTGTAATCCATAAATTTAATAGAATAAGGCTCTTCATGACCTGACCTGTACTCAGCTAAATCTTCGCGTGTAATCCAGCCGCCGTTTGCATTATTATAGGCAGCAATCTTCTCAGCTATGTCACCTTTATAGAACGCATTCCTCGCAGCCCTCAAACCCTCCTCACGTCCACCTTTAGCCGCCATTTCCTCGTCAACCATATATTGCATTGTGGCCGCTAGGTCAGTCTGGATAAAATTTTCTCCTGCTTTTGGCGGAATGCCGTCCGGCAAAAATACCTCTCTATTAGCAGGCCATTTGAGAAGAGCCTTCCTATTGGCTAACATCAACTCTGCGTTCAGTGTTGTTGCAGGATATCCATCAATCGCTAGCCGCCTCGCGCCCTCAACAACTTCACCAAATGTCATAGTGCCGTAAAGTTCAAGTGCGGTTATCCATGCATCTGGTGCTGCCGGAATAACAGTTCGTCTTATGCCTGGTGGCATTTTACCTTTGTGTACATTGATAAAATATTCAACATCGGCAGCTTTGGGCCACCATCCAAGACCCGAGATGGTCATCACTTTTGCCGTTTCGGCCATGCGAATCATAATAGGCGCAACCCCACCAAAATTGACCTGATCGCAATTTGTAACCCCCAACGCTATACCCACTGCCACACCAGCATCGATTGCATTTCCGCCAGCTTCGAGAATGTTCATACCAACTAACGCCGCATGATAATTCCCGGCTGCAACCATGTGACGGTTTGATAATGCGCGACCGCGATGTGGCGCAGGCATACCTTAACCCTCTTTCACCGCGAGTTTGGGAATAAATTGAAGATCGTCCATGGCCTGTAATGCCCCTACGTTATCGACAATCTGACCAGCTTTGTCAGCACCAATAACCGGCATGGCAAGACTCATGAACTTCTCAGTCAACCGCGACCACTGCCTCGATTGATTGGTTTCTGGTTCGTAGACGGCTCCACTTTGGCGAACCACACCACCATTTTTCTTCGTTAATATAATGTCCGCAACTGCATGATCATTTTCTAAATCGTCATTGGCTACAACTTTTATTCTATCCCTCATTGCAATAACCGCTGGGTGCTTACATTTCTCAACTGAATAGCTATCCATACTGCTCGTATCTTCGCCTAAAAGTCCCATCGCTGTTGTAAACCGAAGGCTAAATTTACCCTCAAGGCCCGTGCGCGGTTCGTGGATATTACACATTTTAAAGTAACCTGATGGTACGTGGAGTTCGACATTCTCTATCTCATCGGGTGAAACGCCATGAGTAGAACGCACGACCCTAGCTGCTTCAATTGCGGCATGAGTGCCATAACAAGCTGCGTGATATTTAAATAACATTCCACGCGTCAGAAACCGTTCGCCCAATCCCTCGGTAGCAAGATCCGGCGTGAATGCATTCGTTTGTGTATCACCAAAACCCTGAACACATTCGAGTATCTCTCTATTACTGGTCCAACCACGTTTAGCCATTGAAGCGGCAAAAAGGCCATTTTGGCATGCCTTCCCTGCATGCAATGGCTTACACATAGTGCCAAAATTTGCTTTTAGCCCGGCCGCCTGACTGGCTGCAATTCCAAACGCAACAGTCATAGTGTCTGATTCAAGGCCAAGAATTTTCCCGGCTGCCGCAGCAGCAGCAAAAGTGCCAGCAGTACCAGTCATATGCCAACCTTTTTGATAATGAGACTCCCCCATCAGCTGTTTACCTACGCGACAACCAATCTCGGTTCCAGCAACAAAAGCGGTTATGAAATCCCTACCACTTGTGCCATCACGTTCGGCCGGGCCCAACATTGCAGCAAAAGTAATTACGGATGGATGACCAATCATCAGGAGATTTACATCATCATAATCTAAAGCATGGCTCACGGTCCCATTAATGAGAGCGGCTTGCCCAACCGAAGTTTGGAGTCCATCGCCAATGATTGTTGCTTGTCGGTTGCCTCCTTGTTCTTTGGCCTCAGAAATGAGCATTTTTGTTATTGGATCGTCTTGCGCAGCCAAAGTTACGGCTAACCAATCAAGAAAACAGCACTTTGCAATTGATACAATATCATCTGGCAATTCGTCGAATGACAGATCTGCAGCGTGGTTTGCCAACTTAGCTGTTAGCCCCTTGGCTTCTGGTTGATCAAAAGCAATTTGCGCCATACGTTAATTCCTCCAATTAAGAAAACTATTATCGAATGATGAATGGATTTGGCACCTCTTCTGCTGTGCTTATCCAGATACTTTTCGTTTGCATGTACTCGCGTATCGCATGCTGGCCACTTTCTTTACCTAATCCTGAACGCTTAAACCCCCCAAAAGGTGAGACAAAACTGACTGCTCGATAAGTGTTGACCCAGACTGTGCCTGCTTGAATGCGTTTAGAAATTTCAAGGGCACGACGAATACTCTGTGTCCATACACCTGAAGCAAGACCATAAACGACATCATTAGCAATTTCGACCGCGTGGTCGTCATCTTTAAATGGAATTACTGATAACACCGGCCCAAATATTTCTTCCTGAGCAATGCGCATTGAATTTCTTACGCCCGTGTAAATTGTCGGCTGGACGAACCACCCATGCTCAAGGGACGGGTCGTCGGATTTGCTCCCACCCAGCACACATTCTGCTCCATCTTCTTTTGCGATGTCAAAATAACTAAGAATTTTCTTGTATTGCGGTGGTGTCGTCACGGGGCCGACCTGTGTTTCTATTGACATAGGATCGCCCATTTTTGCTGTTTTAGCTAATGTAATTAGCCGATCCACGAACTCATCATGAATACTTTCTTGAACCAGAAGGCGAGATCCAGCTATGCATGTTTGCCCAGTAGCAGCGAATATGCCTGATATCGCACCTTTTACTGCATTATCGATCTCGCAATCATCAAACACAATATTCGGTGATTTGCCCCCAAGCTCAAGACTAACCTTTTTGAGACCGCTGGCAGCATTTTCGTAAACCCGGGTTCCACTAACCGTGCCGCCGGTGAAAGAAACCTTTGCAACCTTTTCATGCGCCACAAGTGCTTCACCAATTTCATTACCATAGCCGGAAACAACATTTATGACACCCGGCGGAATGCCTGCCTCCTCAACTAATTTTACAAACTCAAAAGTAGATGCAGAAGTGTATTCTGATGGCTTTATCACGACAGTATTGCCAGCTGCTAAAGCTGGAGCAAGTTTCCAAGCAGTGATCAATAAGGGTGAATTCCATGGCGTTATTGCAACGCACACCCCAAGTGGCTCATGGACAGTAAAATTAAATGTATCGGGCTTATCAATCGGTAAGACTGATCCCTCAATCTTATCGGCTAATCCGCCAAAATAATAATACCATTGAGGAATATAGCCCAGCTGTGCTCCCATTTCTGCCATGAGCTTGCCATTGTCTTGGACTTCAATCGCGGCAAGCTTTTGAGAATTAGCAGCAATGAGGTCCCCCAACTTACGCATCAGGGCACCGCGCTCTGTAGCGCCCACATTGGGCCAATCACCAGATGTATAAGCTTTGAATGCAGCGGAAACAGCACGATCAGCATCCGCAGCATCTCCGCGAGGAACTTCGGCCCACGGTTTTCCGGAATAAGGGTTGTAACTTTCTATCCACTCATCGTTGGATGGATCTACCCACTCACCATTAATATAATGCTGATAGCGCTTCAGAGCTGCCATCAGTACCTCCTATGTTACTGCTTCTACTTTTAAACGCACCAATTACACCCGGTATTGACCTCCAGCGCAAGTTACTGAGGTTTTTCCTAGGTGATACTCTGTGCCGCCGCAACCATCTGACGCGAAACTAATTTCGCATATAATCCCTTATTTGAAAGCAATTCGTCATGCGAACCAACTTCGGAAATAAAACCGTTTTCGAGTACTATTATTAAATCCGCTTCACGAATTGTTGATAGTCGATGAGCAATAACGAGCGTGGTGCGATTAGCCATTAATTCTTTCAAAGCGTCTCGCACAGATGTCTCACTTACGGCGTCGAGATGACTGGTTGCCTCGTCCAAAATTAGCACAGGTGCGTCTTTGAGGAATGCACGCGCAATCGCAACTCGTTGACGCTGCCCTCCAGAAAGATGCATGCCACGCTCGCCAACAGAGGATTCCAATCCACCTGGCACGGTTCCAACGAATTCTCCGAGCGCCGCTCTTTGTACCGCCTTATTAACCTCAAAATCACTAGCGTCCGGTTTAGCCATTAATATGTTATTTTTCAACGTGTCGTTGAAAAGATAAGTATCCTGAGCAACAAGTGCTATTTGCCGACGCAGGTCATCAAGTGCAAATTCGCGAAGATCACAGCCATCCATCGTCACCCGGCCATTATTTGGGTCCCAAAATCGCATCAAGAGATGTGCGGTGGTACTTTTGCCTGAACCCGATGGACCCACTAATGCAACAGTTTTACCGGCAGGAATGGTGAATGCGACCTCATGCAGGGCATCCAGCTTACGACCAAAATAACGAAACGATACTTTCTCCAGAGCCAGCTCTGCCCCGCCGACACTTTTTGGCCGTGTCACGCCCGGCCCGTCGGTTACATCAACCGGCTCTCCATGAACAGCGTAAATCCTGCGTGTCGACCCGAGTGTGTCAGCAAGGTGTCGACCGATGTGAGCAATTTCTGAAATCGGTAAAAACGCCGCCATTGCAAGAATGGTCAAAAGGGGCAAATTAGAAGGTTCAAATGACCCTACTGCGACAAGGTGAGCACCAGTTGTGATGACGGCAAGACCACCGAGGCCGATAGCGGTTTCTAATATGGCCGCTTGTGCAGTCATATCTCCGAAGAAAGGAAGACGAGCTCGATGGTGCTCCCGTACCTTCTGAATAAACTCAATCTCGCGTCGTCGTTCCGCCTGGAATGCTGTAATTTCTGCTAGTCCCTGGACCGTATCTACAGCGTGAGCATTAAGGTTCCCTAGTACCTCCCGCGCACGCGATGCTAACCGGTCAATGCGCTTTCGCTTAAGAAAGGGACTTAACGCAACCCACGCTAAGAACGGAGCAAGCGCAACCGCGAGTTGCCACCCTTCAATTATCAATACTGTAAAAACAACAAATGGGACCAAAACCGCAACAAATGCCGGTGCAATAGTGTGTGCAAAAAAATACTCGATTGTCTCGACATCCTGTGTCGCCATGCTTACGAGGTCACCCGTGCGTCTTCTGAGCAAATAAGATGGTGCCAAAGCCTCAAGTTTTTCGAACAATTGAATCCGCATCTCTGCAAGCATCCGATAAGCAAAATCGTGGGCAAGCCAACTTTCGAGCCAATGAAGGAGGCCTGCCATGGGAGCGAGAATACCGAGCCAAATTAGATACACCTCGAATGGTTCGTTTAGCTTAATTGCACTTACTGCTAGCGCACCCATCACGCCCACACCAATAAATGCGCATACTCGCGCTACCCCTAGTATGAAAGTCGTCAACAATTGAGTACGCCAAGGCCCCACGAAACTCAATAATTCACGAAAAACATCTAACCAGCCCATTCCATTTGCTCTGAGTATAGCATCAGTCGGCTCACTTTGTGCTTCAGCCTCAGCAAGACGATCAATATCATTCGTTTTTATCACTTGATTGGGTGCAGTGTCATCCGTGCCGAAATATGGAACCTGATATTCGCCTACTTGAGCTGCCTGCACAGCCATTAATTTGTGATAAATGCCACCAGCAGCAAGCAACTCCTCATGATTTCCTTGCTCACAAACCCTTCCATTTTCTAAGACCAATATTCTGTTAGCACCTATAACGCTAGAAAGCCGGTGAGCAAAAATCAACACCGTTCGGCCTTGCATCAATCGATCAAGCGCTTCTTGAATGATCGCCTCATTTTCAGCATCTACGGACGACAAAGCTTCATCAAGCACTAATATCGGCGCATCTCGTAACAAGGCTCTTGCGATCGCGATACGCTGACGCTGGCCGCCCGAAAGTCTAATGCCACGTTCGCCGATGGTAGTTTCATACATCTGTGGCAATTGTTTGATGAAATCGTGTGCATTAGCTGAAATTGCTGCGGCTTTTATTTCATTTTCTGTGGCGTGTGGCTTCCCTAAGCGGATATTATCTTCGACTGTTCCATGGAATAGATAGGTATCTTGATTCACGACTGCCATTTGTTTGCGAAGATCCTCTAATCGCAAATCACATAAGTTTATTCCGCCAAGTAGAATCGCACCCGTACTCGGATCATATTGTCGGAGTAACAGCTTGACAATCGTCGACTTACCGCAACCAGATGGGCCAACTATACCGATCCTCTCCCCTCGATCCACTTCAAAACTCAACCCCCTATGTGCATTGCGTCGAGAATTGGGGTAAGCAAATTTCACATTTTTGAATGAAATTGTTGGTGATAAATCAGGAGTTGGTTGGGCGTCGACACATTCTTGAATCTCGGGTTTCGAACTTAAGAGCCCCAGCATCATATCTGCTGCTGACCTTCCAGTCATGCCAGCGTGAAGTAATGACCGCATATCGCGAAGCGGACGGTAGGCCTCGGTACCCATCATGAGGATAATCAACAAAGCAGAAAGCGAAATTTCTCCTTCAACCAACCGGTAGGCTCCCAATGTTAAGGTCGCCGCAACACCTACGGCAATACCAGCATCTGTTAAACCACGCGCAATCTGATTCGTTGCGAGGACCCACATGGTTGAACGCAATAATGCCTTAGCCTTCAGCGCTAGATATGTTGCACGTCTCCTAGCTTGACCAAATGCCTTCAGTGTACCAAGCCCCTGAACCGCATCTAGAAATTCAGCAGCAAAGGCTTTAAACGCAATTGAGCGTTGCCGCGAATTTCCCGCTTCCATTTTATGAAAAATCTGCGGCCCAACCAGTGTCACTAAAGCTGCCCCAAGCATTACTAGCGCGACTGGCGTATCCAGAAATGCAACACCTACGAAAATTCCAAGCGGCGTTATAGTGGCGATGCAAAGCTGCGGTATATACTGGCCGAAATAAATTTCCAACTGCTCAACACCGTCAATCATAGCAGCTATTACTGAACCTGTTCTTTCGTTTCCAAAATAAGATGGCCCGAGTGCGACCACCTGTTTGTACAATAATTTCCGTATATGCACCTGAACCTTCGCTGCTGTCTTGTGTGCTATCATGTTGCGCCAATATTCAAGCCAACCTCGGGATAACATCACGACCGCAATAACTGATATTGGCAGCAACAACTGAGTAAGTGGTGCACCCTCCCAGACCCGCCCCAACAACCAACCAAGTAATGCCAAACGCCCAACACCGAAAGCGGCTGCTAGCAATCCAACAAGGACTGCTGCTAAAATGCGTAACCGCACGCCTTTAGTATATGGCCACAATCTGGAGTCGAAATACATATGCTACAACAATTTGAAAACAGCTTTAATCATGTGATGTCATGAATTTGAGCATCTTTTCGTTCATTTCGTTTGATGCCTCATAAATTGCCCAATGACCAGCACCCTCGATGATTTCAGTTTTTATTTTAAGACCTCGGGCAGTAATTTGCTCGTCGTATGATTGAATATAATGGGGGTAATACTGATCTGCTGTGCCCCAATAAGCACAAATTTGTGTCGCCGATTTAACCAACGCATCTGGCAGGGTTAGGCGACGGGCAAAATGGTGGGCCTTCACTCTGGCTCGCGGCGCATTTTTGGCCTGAGTATAAAGAGCGAGGTCGTCGACTACTCTCGGCCCGCTAAACATGACTCGGCCTAGGTTGTGTCGATGCGCTTCAATGATCTCTTCTGGATCTTCCAAACGTTTCCAATTGATTAAGCCCTCTACCATAGTTCGTTGGCCAGTCAATCGAGCCGCTCCTATCATGGCGAATGTCTTGAGACGAGCGCCCAAACCTATTGCCATGTAACCACCCAGTGTACTGCCATAGGAGAAACCCGCCATATGGCATCGTGTTTTGCTCCCTATTAAGTTATCCAGACCTGAGTTCATGATAGAAGCCATCCCATCCATTGAATGAGGTTCTGGCGGCACCGAGGAGTCCCCCAACCCAGGGGCATCCGGAACAAGAATTCGATATTGCTCGGAGAGAAATGGTATATTTTTGATCCAGTGAGTCCAGCTTCCATGATTGCCATGCAATAGCAATAAAGGATCGCCATCTCCCCAAATATGCCATATCACATGGCCATCGCCACATGGTGTATAAGCAATCTCAGCCGCATTCTCAAAACGAGCCACACACTCCTCTGGTGTTTCATCGTTGCGCGGAAAGCCACCACCAAGAACTTCATTTTCCATTGGTATTACCAAATCTAATCATGTGCCTGAAACCATTCTATTAACCATTCATTGACAGTTGTGTATGCCTCATAAGGTGACCAGTGGGACACATTGGCTATGGTTTTTACATCAAGCTCGATATTGTTTCCGTCAATAAGTTCTGTTTTGCTTTCAAGGAATGCCCTGAAGAAACCATCTTCTGTGCCCCAGATATTTAGTATAGGCACCCCTCTCAACCCAATAAGCGCATTTATCAAACTATCACGAGGAATAAATTCCTTCGTACGTATGCGGGCGCGTGGCGCATTTTGACTTTGAAGGTAAACAGCTAGATCGTCAATACACTCTGGCTTTGCGATCATCATCTCAGCAAGATTGTGTCTATGTGCTTCCCACCTATCTTCATCTGTTGATGCGCGGCGCCAGCTTTTCATGACACGCGGAATATCTGCAGTTGCTGTCAATCGCGCAGATGCACACATTGTCAATGATTTCACACGCTGTTTGAATCGAAGCGCTGTATTAGCAGCAATGGCGCTTCCATAGGAAAATCCAACGAAATGAATCGGTACTTTTTCGGTAATTAAATCCTTAATGCCAATTTCGAATGCATCTATTATACACTCCAGGCTGTAAGGGGATGGAGGCAGGGAGGAATCCCCAAGCCCGGGAGAGTCCGCGCAAAAAACGGAGTATTTTTCAGCTACAACGCTGATATTCCGGATCCAGTGCGTCCAGGAGCCGTGATTGCCATGAAAAAAAAGCACCGGCTCGCCATCACCCCATTTTCTCCACACCAAACTTCCATCACCGCAAGGAGTATTTAAGATCTCTGCTGAAGTATCAAACCGAGCAACACAATCCGCCGGCGTTTCGCCATGCCGGGGAGCACCTCCTTTGAGAGCCTCTCGTTGTTTTCCCAATAGCATGCAAGCTTAATCCCTTAACATTTCCAGTGCTAACAAATTGAATTGTGTAGCTGCTTCATAAGGCACCCAATGACCAGCCTCAGGAATAACTTCAAATTCACAGCCAGGTTGTATCCGTTCAAACACCTTGCGACGTTCATCCATGAAATCTTTAGCGTAGACATCCTTTTCGCCCCAGATGCCAAATAAACTGCCCTTCAACTTCGGTAACGCATTGAGCAGCGCCGGCGTGCTCGCAATATGACGAGACTTCATTCGGGATCGCCGAGTATTCCTATCTTGGAGGTAGATTGCCAAATCGTCGACATTTTGTGGATTTCCAAACATAATAATCTCGAGATTACGTTGATGGCAAGCAAGACGTTCTTTTGTGGTATTTGATTTACGCCAATCCTGTAAACCGGAAACAGGTCCTTTTCTGCAGTCAAGGCCATTCGACCCCACTATTAGTAATTTGTGTACGCGTTCGCCCTGCCATACTGCTGTATTGCCGGCCATAATTCCCCCAAATGAAAACCCGCACATTCGAAGCTTTTCAAAATTTGGCAGAACCTGATCTATGCCATCAGAGATGATCTTGCTTATGTTTGATGCGTCATGTGGCTCAGGGGCCACGGAAGAATCTCCGTGGCATGGAATATCAGGACACCATACCTGAAAATGGCGAGCGAGAAATTCGATATTTTTAATCCAATGCATCCAGCTTCCAAACCCGCCATGAAATAATATCAAAGGCTCGCCTTCACCCCAAACATGCCAGACCATTTCCCCTCCACCGCAATGCGAAGTCTTTACATCCGACAATGACTCAATTTCCGTGATATATTCGTCAGCTTGCATTTGCTTGCCCAATTTCCCTCTCGCCCTTTTGCACAATTGCGCCTAATTGTTCCAACCCAACCTGATTAAAAGTATCGGCCGCCTCGTACATAACCCAATGACCAGCCCCCTCAATGACCCGGCAGTCAGCGCCATTGAATATCCCTTTTATCACATCGATCCGCCCTTCCAGATCCGGCATGGCGTAGACATCGCCCCGCCCCCAAATACCACTTATGGGGCTGTTAACCTGCTCAAGTGCCCAACGGAGCGTGTCAGTTCCCGCTATGCGGTAACTGCGTAGCCTTGCTCGGGAAATGTTTTCTGACTGGAGGTAAACTGCTCTGTCATCGATATTATTTGGATTTCCAATCATTAATATGCCGAGGTTATGACGGTGCACTTCCCGCCGTTCTTTCTCGGTCTTTGTCCCCCTTAATGATTTAGGCTCAGCAGGCAAGCCACTCCAGGTGCATCCCATCGCTCCTGCACCAACAAGAGTCAGGTGCTGAACGCGTGATCCCATACGCAATGCCACGTATCCGCTATTTATTGCTCCAAAAGAAAAAGCCAATATTTTAAAATGCGCTTTTTCTCCAATCAATTCATCAATGCCGTCACAAATAATATTAGCTAAATGCCCTATTGAAGAACGAAAATTATTATTATCGAAAGGTATTGGCGGCTCAGCGGAGTCTCCCAACCCGGGCAAGTCGGCGACTAAGAGCGTAAAGTACCGTGCCAAACTGCGAATATTCAGGGCCCAATGCCGCCATGAACCAGCCCCTCCGTGAAGCATTACTAAGGGGGGGCCACTACCCCAAATGCGCCAAACCATGTGCCCATCTCCGCAAGCTGTTTTCCGCAGCTCACAGTTGGTTAATAATTCTTCCTCTAATGCCCTTGCCTCTTCCCAATTACACATGCAACACCCTCTATTATACTCGGTGAGATAAGAGGCCCTCTGCAACAGGCCACGTTGCTATATTGATATCTATCCTTTGCAGACAATAGTATTTCTTAGTTTTTGCTCGCACTTTTTACTGGCAAATGTTCTGCAAATATTCCAAGGCATTGCTGCAAAGTTCGATCTTTGTCATAATTTTCTCTTGTTTCTTTGGCAATTGGTGTAGAATCAAGAAGCTCCATCGTTTCAGCTGCACCGCGGTGGAAGTGTGATGACGCTCCAGCTGCTCCCATAGTTTCAGCTATTTCCTCCATTTCACCAATCCACCGGCCCGCATCGAGCGGCAACCGAGGCAACATCTTTTCGATATCAGCCCAAATACTTGGACGGCTCTGTTTGAGGGCGCTATGAAGCTGTTCTGAAACGCCGAGCGCTTCCGCAGCTACGAGCGCTGTCGTATAGAGTGTCCAACTTCCTTTGGTAATAGCCGCGTAACACATCTTTGCAGCTGACGCTTTCCCGATCTCAGCACCAAGATCTATAACTTCGATATGTGGACCATTAATGTCCATCACTGGCTTGCTATTAGGGCCACTCACATACATGCTAGTTGGCCGCTCGCGAGTACCAGGCCCAGGACCAACAATTCCAGCATCAATATAATTAGCTCCAGCGCCGATAATATGCGTGCCGACAATCTTGGAGGTTTTCGGCGATATAGCATTGCAATCTGCAAAGTGCGGTTTGGATCCTGTGCTTTCCATTGCTTTAGCTATTTCTTTCGCAATACCTTCCGAATTGGCTGGTGGCATTATAGATAAAATCAAATCGCCCTCGCGAACCACATCATCAATACTGCCCACATCCTCAAAATTGGCCTTCAGCGCCAGCTCTTTAGTGCGTTCGCTTCGCCCATCGAGGCAAGTAATGATACGAAATCCTGCTTTGTCGAGCGCAATGCCGTAATTATGCCCCATGTCACCAGGGCTTAAAACTGCTACTGTTTCTATTGTCATGACCGATCCTCTCATGGCTGGCTATTTGTTAAATGGATAAGTGCTCGGGCAATATACATTCCACTTTAATTATCGGGCTTATCATAGCAGAAGCCCCTACTAGAAAACTGGCAGGTTGTTGTGCTATGATCGAAAGAAATGAAAATGATAATACTAAAATAATAACGATGTAGTTAATTTTTTTAACGTACAGGGAGAACATTATGAAATTCAAAACATTTCTAGCAGCTAGCGCTTTTGCTATAGCCTCCGTAGCTGTTCCAGCTCTCGCGGTGTTCCCCGAGAAACCCATAACTCTTGTTGTCGGGTTTGGTGCAGGCGGTGGAACAGACTCATACGCTCGTGCGCTCGCTTCTGTTGCTCCCACCTTTATAAACAACCAACCACTTATTGTTGTCAATAAACCTGGTGGATCAGCTATCCCTGCTGCAAAATATGTTGCTGATTCTACACCGGATGGCCATACCCTTTATCTTGCTTCTGGCGGCTCATTTTATTTTTCTACGCAGTTTCGCAAGGCGCCAGTTGATCCATTTAAGGATTTCAAAATCGTGTGCATGGTGGGACGCCTTTTACCTGCCTTATTCGTTCACCAAAGCAGTAAATTTAAAACCGCTAAAGAGTTAGTCGACCATGTCAAAGCCAATCCGGGTAAATTAAGATATTCAACTCCGGGTCGAACCACAACTTGGGGTATTGCCGGACTTGCTTTTACTAAAAGAAACAATATGAATGCGGTTGATGTGCCCGCAAAAGGTGGAGCGCCGGCACGCGGTCTTTTAATAGGCAAACAAGTTGATTTTTCTGTTATTGGTGTTCACCTAATAAATGGCTTTCAAGATCAGGTGCGTGCTCTCGGTCTGATTTACCCTGAGCGTGATCCTAATAACAAAAAAATTCCTTCGGTCAAAGAACAGGGGCTTAACCTCCTCGAAGTGTTCACGCCGATGATAATTATGGCTCCAAAGGACGTTCCTAACAGTATTATTTCGTCACTTGATACCGCTTGCAAAAATATGACGAGCCATAAAGCGTATGGAAAGCTTCTCAAGAAGGCAGGTTTGCCGGCTAAATACCAATCAGGTCCTTCAACAGCCGAATATTACAAGGGTCTTGCTGAGGGTTGGAAGCCACTTGTGGACGAGTTGAAAGCAGCACGCAAAAAGAAAAAATAATTGGAAACAAGTTCCGTGTAGTTGGGGGTATCTGTAAGAACTCTAACCCTAACTTCATCAATTTTTTTGACTTCCGGCAAGGTGTAGCATGTCAGCTCGCAGTAACTTTATTTCGAGTATTGTGATGCTTAGCGTCACTCTCGTGTTTTTTTGGCAAATTTTTTTAATCGAAGAGGACCCATTTGGTCATGGCATGGACCCTGATACGTTTCCGCTATCAGTTGGCATTGTTCTTGTTGCACTCTGCGCCAGCTTTGTTTTGTCCTCCTTTTTTTCAATGCACAAAGGAAAAAAGGAGAAAGACGCCACAATGCCATTCACCCTATTTGGTCGGCTAATTTGCAACCTACCATCCGAGCTTCATCTTTTCGTTGTCTGGGTAATACCGATGGCCACCATTGCATTTTTATATGTGGGACTTATGACGTTGATCCAGTATCTGGTTCCATCGATTATTTGCCTGTCTTCAACCCTAGCACTCTTTGGCAATCGTGGTACACGAATGTTGTTTGTAATTCCAACCATTTCAATGACCTTTTATTATATCATTTTCTTTGGCATTTTACGACTATCTGAGCCACGCGGACTGATATTTGAATTCGATAATTATTATATTTTCGGAACTCTACGAAAATTGATTGGCATTTGACGGACGGAGATCAATATGGACCATCCCATTGTCGACGGTTTTATTTCGTTGTTTTCCAGTGGCTGGGCAGTTTTTTATGCAATCCTCGGCACCACCATTGGCCTACTAGCTGGTGCAACCCCTGGCCTCACTGCGTCAGCTGCAATTTCTATGATTATACCCTTGTCGTTTTATCTGGAGCCACTTTCCGCCCTGGTTTTTGTATACACTATCGGAAAATCTGCGAGCTTCGGTGGCTCAATTCCAGCAATCCTATTCAACACCCCTGGCACTCCTCAAGCGTCCGCAACTCAGATCGAAGGATATCCTCTCACCAGGCAAGGAAAACAAGGCAAAGCTCTAAAAATGGCAGTTATAGCGTCTGCTGCCGGCGATACATTTTCCGAATGTCTTCTAATTTTTGGTGCTGCCTTCATCGCGGTCTATACCGCACGAATGGGGCCACCAGAAATTTTTGCGGTTTACTGCACGGCTTTTGTGATCATTGGCAGTGTGATAGGAGCCTCAATCATGCGGGGTTTAATCAGCACAGTCTTTGGAATTTTGTTGTCAATCATTGGGCTTGACCCGATAAGCTCTTTGCCGCGCCTAACCTTTGAAATTAACATGCTAGAAACCGGAATAGGACTAGTCCCTGTATTATTAGGAGTATTTGTTGCCTCAGAAGTCTTTGTGCAAATTGCGGACCGCGGTTCATTAGGTTCCGAGCGCATGATGTCTGAGAAATCCGACGTACCCGCCGATAATTACGTAACATGGTCAGACCTGAAACGGTGTTTACCAGTCATGGCAAAATCAACAGGCATGGGTACGATCATCGGAATGTTGCCTGGTGTTGGAGCATCAGCAGCTTGTTTTGTAGCTTATGCCGAGGCACGACGAACGGCCTCACCTGGTGACAAATGGGGAGACGGAGAAGTTAAGGGTGTTGCCGCAGCAGAAGCTGCAAACAATTCAGTTTCGGGTGCGAACATCATACCACTTCTCACACTTGGAATACCTGGAAGTGTCGCTGCCGCATTGCTAGGAGGAGTATTTTTAATACATGGTATGCATATTGGGCCACGCATTTTTGTCGAGGAAAGGGACACGATCTATGGTCTGTTTGCTTCTGGATTACTTTGTATAGCGACTTACTACGTAATTGGGTACTGGGGATCAGGTCTGATAGGCCGAGCCATGGCCAAATTACCAATGCGCGTTATTTATCCCTTTATTTTTCTAACTTCAATTGTTGCGGTTTATGCTCTGCGCAACCAGATGTTTGACGTGATGATGATGTTGGTCTTTGGTTTCGTTGGTTACTTTTTTAAGAAATTCGATTATAGTTTACCCGCATTTATTATCGCGTTTATCCTGGGGCCTGGTGCTGAGCGTGCATTACGCCAAGCCTTGCTTCTCCATAATGACGGTCCGATGATTTTCCTTGAACGTCCTTTAGCAATCTTTTTCATATTTCTAGCTGCGCTCGTCATCGGAATTCGGATTTGGCAAACAACGCGCACAAGAAGCTAGCTGCATTGCAGGATAAACACCCACTCAGGAAGAGTGCGACAGGCAATGAAGATTGTTGAGTGGTTATGCTACCTTAAAAATACAATTATTTTCCCATCAACACCTTTCGGATTTGCACAGTAGCCTCATCAACGCGCATTTCGATTTCCTCATCAGAGATCGTGCTGAGAGGGTGTGTAATAGCCACTGGATTAAGATCCCTCATGCCTAATGCCGCACGCTGTTGGTGTGCTTCATGAAGAAATGTGGTTGTACAGATTACCGCCGTGGGAATTCGATATTTTTCAAGCGCAAACCCATCATGCATACAGCACGATGTGCATGAGCCTCAATCGCCAATAGCAGTAATTGCTATATCATTATGTTCGACAATCTCAGCTAGTAATGCAGCAGAAGCGACCTTAGAAAAACTCTCCTTTTTGTAATAATTAATACTTTCAAAACTGAATTCTTTGTCGAGCTTTGACATAGTTTTACGCAGAAGCTTTCCTGCATTCCATTTCGTATTATCGAGCACTGCAAGTCTCAAATTTAGAAGTGTTTTTGGTCGTGCAGACAGTGGTACTAAATCCGCCTCAGCTATACCGCGAGGATCATAGACAGCCTGTTGTTGAGAAGTTTCTTCTGAAATCATATTTTCTCTCCCGAACTGTTAATACTGACAAGCTTCATCATTACACAGTGTATCCGTTGTTGCAGCTGGCAATCCGGAAACAGAGCGTAATACCGGATTGGTCATATGACCCCACCCGGGAATAAAGGCTGAGAACCGACCTGCCTCTCCACCGGCGACGAAAAGATGAATATGATCGGGTGAGGGAACAATCGGGATTCGATCTTCAATGCCACGTTTATACCATTTAGGAAGGTTGCGATTATAAATTTTACCATAACGATGATCGAAAGCGATATCACCGAAGCGGTTCCCAGAATGCATCCAAAGAAAGTTCCTTATGTCGCTACGGCTCCATCCTTTACTGCTTATGGTTTTTGCGTGTTCTGGCCCCAAGACAATGGCGCAATGGCCACCAGATACTGCATTATTGTTAGCAAAAGTACTCATCGCAGAGGAGACAGATTCCAGCACTCCCTCGGGATCATCAGCTACATGGTTGGTGACTGAGTGGGGAGGTTCTGCCGCCATAACGAAAACCGTTGAATCAGAGTCATCAAACCCTTTTTCAACGTGATAAGGAATAAAGGGACTTTCTTCTTCATTTTCCGCGATACAGTATGCATATTTTGCTGGCGACCCTAATGTCGATTTATCAAGATCTCCTGGCCATGCTCCACCAACATTTAGCAAAACCATTCGAACAGCACGGCCTATTGTGGCATTGGCACGATTACCTGAGCCAAATGTGTTATAACCAGAGTTCATCCCAATCTCATCTCTCACCGGTCCATTCACGACCAAAAGTGGAGAAGCCATATGAGTAGTGGCCTGCACACCATTCAGATTGAAGGCATTATCAGTCAAAGCTATCAATGCCGCACGCACCACTCTTGCATATGCTGGTTTACAGCCCGCCATGACCAAGTTGATAGCGAGCACCTCGGTCGTCAATGTGCCCCAACGAGGTGGCACTCTGCATACAACACTTTCTGTTTCACCGCCCAGCTCCTCTAACATCGCATCTATTTTTCCTGGCGTAGGAGGAACTACTGGTAATCCATCGGAGAACCCTTGTTCATAATACCACTCCACAAGGTCAATATCGGGAGGCACAGTACTCTGTAAGGCTAGTTTGCTTTTGACGGTTAGAACCATATCCTCCCCCACATAATGTGACAAATTTTTTAAAAAGTGTTACTTATTTAAAAAGCCTAAATCAGTCTGGTGCAAAGTTAAGCGTTGGGTCCACAACGCCCTCTTCCTCAATATCAATCTCAAGATTCTCAAGGTAGCGACAAACCATCATATAAAATCCAATAATTAAAATTGCTTCGTTCAATTGACGAGGGTTTAGATATTGGGAAATCGCATCAAAAGTATTTTCGTGTGCCTTAACCGAGTGAACGACTTCGTCGGTAAATCGGATAACGATATTCTCGATATAATCGAATACGTCCTCGTTCTCACCCGAACCCAGCGCCTTGATCTTATCTGATGATACGCCAACATGACGGGCAATTTTTTCGTGCTGATAAATCTCGTAGGATGCCTTCGAAAGATGGCCAACCCGAAGGATGATAATTTCCCTCAAAACCGGATTAAGTTCAGACTTCATTAGAAGCGCATTTCCAAACTTCATGAAGCCATAATACGCAGATTCAGCATGAGCGAGCATTCGAAAAACATTCAGCATTGGGTTTATACGCGCCGCCAATTCTTGAACATCTTCTGAAAGTTGCGAAAGGTCTGGATAAGCAATCCGTGCCATTTGACAATCCTGTATGTTTAAACTTCTCAATTATGTTGTTTGGCGGAAGCGTGTGGGAGTCGAACCCACCAGGAGCATCAAAATACCCCTCTCCGGTTTTGAAGACCGGGCGCACCACCGGGCAACGTAACGCCTCCAATCGAGACCTTATGACGCAACGAGCAACTGATCAAGCGGCTATAAAATATATCAAGACTGAGCCAACAAATCCCAAGGGTCTAAAACTATTTTCTACAAGGTCCAAAATTATAAGCATACAAAGAGCCAAAACAAACAAAAGCTTAAATTCACTTCCCAGAAATGCTCCTTCCCTGCCCTACACGTCCGATTTATCCAGTGCAGAGCCAAAAATCTCTTGATGTGAACATTCAACTGTTCTCTTGTCATCAATACGCTTGGTAAATTTTTTTCTATCGAAGAACTCTAGCACTTCAATTGCTAAATTGCGGCCTATGGTAGTGTTGTCTCGGTAAAATTTAGCAGTGAACATATTATCATCGGCCTCGTTAGCTAGTCGCTCTGCTATAGCTGCCAATGCTTGCACGGTCTCAGAAAGAAAATATCGGTTATCCGAGATTCTATAGACAAGCCCCATCGCAGATGCGCGGGCCAGTAGCTCCTCTACTTTCTTAAGATCTATATCCACTTCAGCCGCTATCTCGCGGGTACGAGGGGGGCGCAAGCTGTCATTCACTAATAATTTTGCTACTTGCTCCCATAGAGAAGCCACCTTTCCTTCAAATTTGGGCCTATATCCAGGCAAGCACGAAAAAGCACCATTCTGAATGATTGAACCGGCTCGGATTAGATCAGTTATTGCTGCTGAAAAAATTGGCTCCTCAACGAGCGATTCTAGCGAACGCCGTAATCGCTCCTTCTCAGGGCCTGGCCTGTCTGGCCATCGTTGATGCCATGCCTCAAGACCATCAATAATTACTGTTTTTAAATGAGCCCAGAAATCTAGGGAAATACCAATTTCCCCGTCAGCAGAACTTATGCAGACCATATCTGACTTCTGCCATAACATCTCAGCTTCTTTGTCGCACATATTCCAAAGGACCTTAAAACGGCTCAGGTTGACGCCGTTTCGTTGGCACTTCAGCAACCTGCCTAGCGCTTTTCCCGGATCCGAACATTCCAATGCTCTTAAAGTCCTGAGCCGGCCTGTTTTCCGCCTTCGTCTTTCAGAGGCAAATGGATCAAGCACCATACCTCCTGCGATAGTTCGACGTGCTGACTGATCACGAAGAACTAATCGATCTCCGTGCAGACACCCCAATTTCTCATCTAACACTAGCTGGACCAAACCATGTTCCCCGGGAGCTATCTTCTGGTGCTCTAAAACTGCCACCCGGCCAGTAATATCTTTAGCTCCAATGTGAATATGAACTGGCGTCCAGTGCATGAGAGACCTTTTTTCTGACTTGAGAACAGCAATGGTGGCATCAACACATGCTGTTGGCTGATGCAGTCCGCCCTCTAGCACCCAATCTCCACGCGAGACTGTTGCTCTATCGATCCCACTTCCTGTAATATTAAGAGCACATCGCTGACCTGCATACCCAATTTCACTCTGGGAATTTTGGGCATGGATTGAACGGATCCGCACATTTAGGCCTTGCGGCGAAACAACAAGACGATCACCTAACGTGGTCTTTCCTGAAAAAACAGTTCCAGTAACTACTAATCCTGCGCCAGGGAGAGTGAAAACCCGATCAATTGCCATCCGAAATTTTCCAGTTTTCTCCCTTGAAGCAATCTCCAAAGCCTTTTTCTTCAGATGCTCACTAAGCGCAATAATACCCTGACCTGTCTGACCTGAGCATGGGAAAATAGGTTTGTTCTCCATGACTGTGTCAGCAACTAAAGATGCAATTTCATTTTGAACTTCAGCTCGCCGTTCTTGATCGACCCGGTCTATTTTAGTTAATGCAATCGCGCCATTTTCAACACCAAGAAGATTTATAATTGCCAAGTGTTCTCTAGTCTGAGGCATAGGACCATCGTCAGCGGCAATTACCATCAGTGCGAAATCGATCCCAGTCACGCCAGCTAACATATTTCGAATGAATTTCTCATGGCCCGGCACATCAACAAACCCAATTGTATGATTCTCATCAAATGACCGATATGCAAAACCCAAATCGATCGAGAGACCGCGTGATTTTTCTTCCGGCAGTCTATCCGTATTTACTCCAGTGAGCGCATGCACTAACACGGTTTTACCGTGGTCTATGTGTCCCGCTGTTGCCACTATCATGGATCAGGAGTACCGGAGTTGGTTTAACTGAGTCTCGAACTCGACGCGATTGTCTAGGCAACGAAAATCAAGTAAAAACTTGTCCTCAGTAACACGGCCTATTACCGGTATCGGTAGATTACGAAAGGCAGCGGCGAGTGCTTTCAATCTCGAACCACGACCTTTCTTTCCTCCGGCTGGCACAATTGCGAGCCCACCACTTGGCAATAAGCTTGTTGGTTGTGAACCACTTCCTACTTGGCTTTTCATTTCGATGACGCCCACGGTCGCAGTTTTTTTTAACGCTTCGCTTACAGCAGGAGCTATCTCCGTTGCTTCATTGATTATATTTGTCTTCGGCTTGGACAACGCCCTCAACGAAGGTAAGCGTTCGACCAAACAATCTGGATTTAGATAAAGCCGTAGCACCGCTTCCAGCGCAGCAATCGTCATCTTATCAAGCCTCAGTGCGCGTTTTAATGGATTTTTTTTAATCTTCCTAATGAGATCAGCACGCCCTGCTATTATGCCGGCCTGAGGGCCTCCGAGTAATTTATCACTGCTAAATGTGACGAGGTCTGCACCATCGGCGATCGCATCTTGGGGAGTTGGCTCATGAGGTAACCCAAACTGCGTCATATCAATCAGCATACCGCTGCCAAGGTCTACCACGTAAGGTAAGCCATGTTCGTGCGCGATCACAGCCAAATCAGATTGTGCCACCTCGGCGGTAAAGCCAGTCACAACGTAATTACTAGTATGGACTGACATCAGTAATGCGGTCTTTTTTTCGATTACCTCCGCATAATCTTCCTTATGTGTGCGATTAGTCGTTCCCACTTCACGTAACCTGCAGCCTGCGCGCTTCATAATATCTGGGATGCGGAAAGATCCGCCTATCTCAACTAATTGACCTCGCGATACCAGCACTTCCTTCTTGTCAGCAAGTGTGTTCAGCAATAACAATACCGCCGCAGCATTGTTATTGACCACCGTAGCTGCATCTGCCCCAGTCAATTTACAGATTAAAGGTTCGATATGATCATCTCGGTCACCACGGCAACCCTTACCTAGGTCATATTCCAAATTCGAGGCCCCGGTAGCGACCATTGCCACAGCCTCTAACGCTTCGACCGGGATAGATGCCCTACCTAAATTAGTATGAAGAACAGTCCCAGTGAGATTAAAAACCCTCTGCAGTGAAGGTCGCAACCAATTGGACAACCGTTTGTTGACCGCTAAGAAAATATTTCGCGGTTCCATCATTGGTGGCGTGACAACGCCAGACGTTATTGAGGAACGCAGTAAAGCCACTTCTTCGCGTATAGCATCTGCCACCAAATGGCGCCCATAAGCATCGCACGCCAAGACCATTTCCTTAGATTTGAGTAATCGATCTACGGACGGCGGTCGCAGCTTCTTAGTATCGGTATTTCGACCCATTTCAATTTCCCTAATATTCTGAAGTTATTGTACTGTTCAGAACTGCCATTAGCAAAAGAACAGACAACCACAATCCCCGGCAAAATAATTGCCTAAAAAATATAACTTTGCTCAGAAGTAGTGCACAATCTCCCGGCTTTGGGATGCCGGCACTTGTCTGGTTGAGTGCACAAAATACCACCAACAACGTTATAGCACAATTTTTAATCAAAATGCCCTTAGCATGGGCAATTTTTACCCATATTGTAAATTTACAACACTTTGATAAATCGTTTTATTACATGGAGTTAACAGCAAATAAGTGATTGAAAATAATGTGGCCCTGTTTTATTTAAACTGTAGGTAAAAACACAACAAAAAATATTTGCAAGGAATCAGATAATGCGGTCAAAATTAATAGCTTTCATAGCATTGGCGATAATGACGTTAGGTAGTGCGGCTTTTGCGGGCGGGCACAAAAAAGATGCAGATCCAATCGATGAATTTTTCAACCAAGTTCCCGGTGAATTTTCATCAGATGTGTCTTTGGCCAGTGATTATGCGTTTCGCGGTGTTTCTCAAACTGGCGCAAGTCCTGCAATCCAAGGTTCGTTTGGATATTCCTTAGGGTTGCAAGACCAGTTCAAATCTCCCATTCCCATCAATTTGTACACAAGTGTTTGGGGTTCGAATGTAAATTTCGGGAGCACTGATGATTCGCAGATAGAAATGAATTTAACGCCCGGTATTAACACTGAGATTAATGGTATTTCGATCGATTTTTACACCATTTGGTATATATATCCGGATACTAGTGGTTCTGGTAACGACTATGTTGAGTATGCAGGCGGGCTAGGTTATGACTTTGGTGTCGCATCGCTTGGTGTGTCATATACATATTCTCCTGATTACACGGTGAATGCTGGAGAATTCCATTATTTCGGCGCGAGTATTAGTGTGCCGCTACCTTACAAATTTACTTTGGACGGAACAGTTGGAACGGGTAGTTTTGAGCAAGACGCCGGGGTTGATTTCACTGATTGGTCTATTGCGCTCAGCCGTGACATTCGCGGATTTACTCTTTCAGGAAAGTACGTAGCAAATGATATGAATGATACTGATGATTGTGGTGGTGTGGGTAACTGCGACACCCGCGGTATTTTTTCAATATCTAAATCATTCTAAATGTTTTATTGGTTGATTTCTATGTGAGATATGTGTGTGGGAGCTGCAAAAATAGTGCAGCTCCCACTATTTTTGCATGATATGGTCTCAGGATCGGGAGCACTATTCACAAATTAAGCCCATTATAGTGACAGAATTGTTGGCTGTGTCCCTAAATTTGTAATGAGGCATACAAAAAAACTATGCTGGTTTGTCGCCTTTAATCGTAACCCTTCGACCTTTTCTTTCTTCCGGCCAATAATCCCAAATAGCGCGATGCATGCAACACCGGTTGTCCCAAAAAGCCATATCATTTTTGGACCATCGAAATCTTATTTGATGATTAATGTGTTCGCCTTGCTGAAATAACAGCTCTAGCAAAATATTACTCTCATCTTCCGATAATTCGTTTATTCGAGTTGTAAAGGTCCGGTTAACAAAGAGCCCTTTCTTCCCCGTTTCGGGATGAGTTCTAACAATTGGGTGTATAGCTTCCGGGCAGTCTATATCAGTGTCTTTTTGGCCTCTATCTGCATATCGCCCCTTATAAATATGCTCTGAGCTGTGTAATGCTGTTAGGTCACTAATCATATTTTTTATTGGTTGGGATAAAGCCTCGTATGCCGAATACATATTGTTAAACATGGTATCACCGCCACAATCAGGCAAAATATGAATCTGTAACATCGTGCCTAAAGGGGGCTCCTCATCGCAAGAAACGTCCGAGTGCCAGAATTCACCGTTAGCAATTTTTGAGTTTTTTGTTGCATGAATCTCAAAAACTTCTGGGTGTCCCTTCATTGTGGGCGCCGCAGGATGTGTATGAAGCTCACCAAATCTTTTGCCAAACTCGACATGTATTTCTGGTGGTATAACTCTTTGACCTTTGAAAAATAAAACCTGGTATTGTAAAAATGCATGGTGGATTTCTTCAAATTGCTCGTCTGAAATCGTCTTACTTAGGTCAACTTCGTGAATTTCCGCACCTAAGTTAGGGGCAAATGGCTTGGCGATAATTTTTTTGTAATCATTAGTTTGCACTGCGACCATTTATATATTCCTTTAAAACCTTACAGTTGACCTGAATAAATCGGCTCTACATTGACGGTTAGTTATGCTATTTCCGGAAGAGCAAAGGGCCCTGGACCGGACCTAGCAATTTTTTTCGCCAAAAATTAATTTTCATCTAATTCAAAACCCAGATTTCTGCAGCTTCGCTCAACGTCGTACCTTAAAATATCCAACACAACTGGCATAAGGTCAATCACTCCCATTTTCTTTTTTAATTCTGGCATGCCGCCAAATAAGAGATCGAATTTGAAAAACAATTCAGACTACTCAAAATTCATTTGTACGGACACTCATGGCTCCTCGCCCCAACCTTAAATTTCATGCCTCCTTCCTCATGCTGGTTTCGACTATTAGCTTTGCGTTAATGAATGCCAGCATACGTGACATAACCCAGGAGCTTGAGCCTATGGTGGTTGTTTTTTTTCGCAATGCGTTTGGCTTACTGGCGCTCTCACCGTTCTTGTTAAAGAATAGGCTTAAAAATTTCCGCACTGCCCGCCTTGGTCTTCATGGTATACGCGCAGGGTTGAATGTTATAGCTATGGCCTTTTTTTATGTTGGTTTGAGCCTCACACCGCTCGCCGAGGCTACAGCCCTAGCCTTCACTGCCCCTTTATTCGCTGTTTTGCTAGCTATTTTATTTCTCAAAGAACGCGTTAAAACCACAAAACTCTTAGCCATGGGCACCGGCTTCGTAGGCGCTTTGATTATACTGAGGCCTGGCTTTGGTTTTACTGATGTAGGTTCACTATGGATAATAATTTCGGCATTTATATGGAGTGGCACATTAATCGTAATTAAATTATTAGCGCGAACTGAAAGCAGTATGACTATAACTGCTTATATGGCTTTGTTGTTGGCAATTATGTCGTTGCCAACAGCGTTAATTTTTTGGCAAACCCCTACCATCTACCAGTGCATCTATCTTTTTATCATCGCTGCTTCAGGAACTTTAGGTCAGTACACACTTACCGAAGCACTTGGAAGGGCAGATGCACAGGCGGTAATGCCATTGGACTTTATGAGGTTGATTTGGACTGCAATTCTCGGTTACGTCATGTTTAACGAGGTGCCTGATGTATTAGTTTGGTTCGGCGCAGCCATGATATTTGCTAGCGCCACATACGTAGCAATGGAAAAAAAAAGCGACGATAGTTAATCTTATTTACTAAATGCTGTATATAGATATGTTCATACTATATTTTACATGTATAAAGTAAAATAATTTTTAACTTTTTGTAATATATATTTTACTTTTATTTCATAATAGTAAAATTGTATTTTACAAATATAAATATATATTCATTATATATTTTTATATTGAAATAAAGAAGCTTGAAAATTTTTCCAAAATACCCCATCTTAGTCTCATGGTAGACGTAGGCTCAGCACAAAATTCACCTAATTCCGGGAGCGGGATAAATACTGTTGTCCGAGATAGTCACAGCCAACGCACCAGAGACCAGGTTGACAGCGCACAAAGTCGACAAACCTATGATGGCATCCGGGTTACTGCAAAATACAGTGATCCCGAGAGAGATACCGGGCTTCGCACAGTTAAGGGAGAGGAACGGCGTGCAATCGAGACAGCCGATACAGGTGCATTGGTCGCAATGCAGTCGAGAAGAGCAGCAGCCGAAGCTCTCATGTCCCTTCAAGAAGTAGGTCAAGATGGGCTAGAACAACAGAACACTCCCGAGATTGCAAACGGTGGGGCGGGTTCCGTTCAAGGCGCCGAAGCTGCAGGCGGTGGTAAACAAAATTCATCAACTGGAAATACCGAAATTAATACAGTCGGTACACAATCAAATTTAGACTCTAGCGGCAACAGTAAAAGCTCTAATGGCAAGGCTGAAATCACTTTGCCTGATGGCAAAACCACCACGGGTAATTCCGGGGCACCACCACGCGGCTCAGTTCTAGATATAATCGCTTGATTATCATCAAACATTATTTGATGGCATTTGTAATCATGCCTTTATGGCCCGTACTTTGCTGAATCCATTGACAATAATATTTTAAGGCAAAACTGTTATGCGCGTTGCTATTCTCGACGACTACTTCGACAAAGTTTTAGAATTTACCGATTGGTCACAAGTTAATAAGAAGGCGAAAATTTCCGTCTTCAACGAACATCTCAAAAATGAGCAAAATGTAATAGAATCCCTTCATGATTTTGAAATTATTGTTGGGATGCGTGAGCGAACTCCCTTTCCGCGCTCAACACTACAGCAACTTCCAAATCTTCAACTATTGATTACCACCGGAGGCCGAAATAAATCCTTCGATCTAGAAGCCGCAGCAGAATACGGTGTCACCGTATGTGGTACAGGGGGAGTCGGATCCCCAACATCAGAGCTTGCTTGGGGACTTATTATAAGTTTGATGCGAGATATTCCCGGACAGCACAAATCTATGCGGAAGGGCGGATGGCAGACTAAACCAGGCTTTAATCTTGCTAATAAAACACTGGGCATCGTAGGGCTAGGAAATTTAGGCGCGCGGATGGCAAAAGTTGGAATTGCCTTTGATATGAACGTAGAGGCGTGGAGCCAAAATTTAACCGATGAACGCGCGCAAGAGGCCGGCGTTGTAAAAGTTTCTAAAGAACAGCTATTTGCTCAGGCCGATATTATTACTATCCATTACGGCATGAGTGAACGCAGCCGCGGTATGATAGGCACCACAGAGCTAACGGCGATGAAAAAGAGTGCTTATATAGTTAACACTTCACGCGCCCCAATCATTGACCAAGACGCTTTGTATCTAGCCCTTAAGACTAATCAAATTGCAGGAGCAGGACTGGATGTTTACATGTCTGAGCCGCTCCCAGCGGCAGATAGGTTTAGAAAGCTTGAGAATGTGATTCTCACTCCTCATATCGGCTACGTTACAACTGAAAATCATGAAAAGCACTATGCCGACGTTGTCGAAAACATCATGCAGTTTCTTGATGGCGAACCGATCAGGGTTTTAGCGGCACCGAATTAAATCGACAAATCAACAATCAATCGTCCCGTCACACTGCCGTTTAAAATATCTGTTGCTGCTTTAGGCACATCTCTCAGCGAAATGATCTGTGTCAAAGTATCGAGCCTCTCCAAAGGAAGGTCATTGGCCACACGTTTCCACGCAGCGCAGCGCGCATCATACGGTTGTACCACAGAGTCAATACCCAACAGGTTCACACCTCGCAACAAAAATGGAATGACCGTTGTATCCAATTTAGAGCCACCCGCAAGACCACAGGCAGCAACAGAACAGCCATATTTCATTTGAGACAGCACATTAGCCAGTGTGTTTGCGCCAACCGCATCCACAGCACCTGCCCAGCGTTCGCTGTCTAGTGGTGCCTTAGCGGGACCAGCCAAATCTTCTCGTGGTAATATCTCTGCGGCACCCATTAATTTTAAGAAGTCATGCTTATCATTTTTGCCTGTAGAAGCGCATACCTCATAACCAAGATTAGAGAGTATAGCGATTGCAATTGAGCCAACACCACCTGACGCGCCAGTTACCAAAACAGGTCCGTTACCAGTCTTGAGGCCCTGCTTCTCCAGAGCCGAAATACACAACATAGAGGTGAGACCAGCAGTGCCGATTGCCATCGCATGTTTTGTTGATAATTTTTTTGGTAAAGGGACAAGCCAGTCTGCTTTAATATTGACTTTCGCAGAATATCCACCCCAGTAACGCTCTCCAACATGCCAGCCAGTTAGAACAACTTTGTCTCCAGCCTTATAACGGTCGTCATTTGAGATTTCTACAATGCCGGCAAAGTCAATACCGGGCACATGCGGATAATTGCGGACCAAGCGACCAAGACCATTCACTACCATGCCATCTTTGTAGTTAACGGTAGAATACTCAACTTTCACCGTCACCTCGCCCTCTGGTAAGTCGTCTATAAATAGATCAGTTATTTCATTTACAACGTCGCCATTTTTTTCTTTTAATAAAAGTGCTGGAAATGTTTCATTGGACATATTCGTAGCTCCTATAAGCTCAGGGTTAAGCGAAGGTACTCTAGAAATTATATTTTCGGAACCGTGGGAAACATCTTATGCAAATTTCTAATGCCAGAGGATGGGTGTATAGTCGTGAAGTTGAAATACGTATGATATCAGAAGATATTTTGGTTCCACGAAAGTCATAGCAAAGTCAGAAAAATGAAAAAAGAAGCAGGCCTGCAATACGAACCGCATCAAAATCCTGCCCTTTTCTATGAGGGAAGACTCCGAGAGCTCCTACCACTCGTTTTACTCAATACAATGTTCTCACTAATCACATTTGGCATTTATAGGTTTTGGGGCAAAACAAACATACGGCGCTATTTATGGAGCCGCGTGTCTCTTTTGGGACAACCATTAGAATACAGTGGCACGGGCATGGATTTATTCGTAGGTTTTCTTATCATAGTTTGTATTTTGGTTCCGATCGGGGTTTGCAGTTTTTTATTACCGGTAGTTCTTTTAGGCTACGGGATTACATTCGGACCTGTATTGGCACAAGGTTTCCTTGGGCTTTTATTTTTTTATCTTTCACACGTCGCAGTTTATCGTGCACAACGCTATCGATTAAGCCGAACCAGCTGGCGGGGTATTTGCTCCGAATTGAATGGATCTTCTGTGACATATGCCAATCAAGCAACACTCTGCACGTTTTTGATGTTTATTTCATTGGGTCTAGCCTACCCCTATATGCAAGTAAAACTGCTTAAATATCGAGTAGAACATGCCACTTTTGGTGGGGTCACTTTCGAATTCGGCGCAAATGTGCGTACTTTGATGCACGCTTGGGTAATTTGTCTGAGCACTACAATTATCTTGGCGCTACTGATATACACCGCGGTGGAACCACACGTCTCAGCAGCAATTGCGTTCCTTTCCCAAGATATACAACACATTCACTCGCTAGCATTTCTGAGTTATCTGTTAATACCGCTCATCTTCTTTTGTTTGCTGCCCATCACAACAGTTTGGTATAAGGCAGTATCAATTCGCCACTTTTGTAGTTCAATTAAATTTGAGGACATATCAGCACAATCAAACCTAACAACGTGGAATATAATACAAATCTATCTTCCTTTATTTTTCTATATGGTTTTTGGTAGTTTGATCATTCTCATGGTTGCTATATTTATTAGTAATGAGCTGGCAGGCCAAGCGTATACGATAATAATCGTTATTGCTTTTTATCTTTTTTTGCCGATAATTTTACTGCATAGACACTTAATCAAAATATTTAACAGCCTGAGCCTTGCCGGTTCTTTCTCGCCTGAGAAACTGTTTCAAAGCCAGCAGGCTAAACCAAAATCGGGTGAAGGCCTTGCAGATGCACTCAATATAGATGCTTTCTAAGATAACTGAAAAGTCACAGTTCAAAGCCCAATATAACGATGGTGTTACAGCCGCTGTATATCCCGTTGAAATTGTTTTAACGGGGTGCGGGGTTCAAATTAAGGGTAAGGATTCTGTTCCACCCGCAGAATGGGCATGGCGTGACATTCAATTGGCAGAAAAAATCGCTCATAACCGTCCTACTCGCATCCTTAACCGATCTGTACAAGGAGCAAGGCTCACCATTGACGACCCAGCGGTCGTTGAAACTTTGCGCAAAAATGCACGAAACTTGACATGCCCGCCACACTCCATCAGAACCAAGATTCTTTTAATCTCGGTTGGAATTTTGCTCGCTTGCACAATAGGTTTTGTAACCTACGGACTTCCCCGGCTTGCTGGTCCATTGGCAGATATGATTCCAATGCACTTGGAGGAAGGCCTTGGAGACCAAGTAATAAGCATAGTTACCGAAGCACTCGGGCCAGAGGCTCATTATTGCACTAATCCGAAAGGTATTGCCGCCCTCAGAAAGCTCACATATCGACTGAAAAAACCTATTGAGACACCATACAACCTTAAAGTCCAAATATTGAAAAGCGAGACTGTCAATGCTTTTGCAGCTCCTGGCGGCAATGTGGTGTTACTCAGTGGTCTCATAACAAAAGCCGAAACTCCAGATGAGGTAGCTGGTGTGCTGGCCCATGAGATGGGGCATGTAATAGAACGCCACCCAACAAAAGCCCTTATCCATGCTCATGGATGGTCAATTTTTATAAGTGCACTCACGGGTTTTTCTGGTGCTACTGGAGATCTTGCATCTGGCATCGCACTCCAACTGGCAACCTCATCATATTCACGAAAGAACGAGGCAGAAGCAGACTCCTTTGCTACCAGCATATTAACGAAGGCAGGCATTGATAATGCCGGTTTTGTAACTTTTTTTGAAAAGTTAAAATCAGAGGGGATGAAAAAAAATACTGGAATTTTTAGGTACTTTGCTTCTCATCCAACTTTGCAAGATCGAATTGATGCAATCCGCCCAAAACCAACGACGAGTTACGAGCCAGCTTTAAGTAGTGCAGAATGGGAAGCATTACGATCAATTTGCCGGTGACAAAGAGACTAATTTTGCCCTACGTCAAAAATTTTATCCTGCTATCAGTATGAAATATCAGTTTTTCGGATCATCGAGATTATCAATCTCGCTACGTTACGCCATGCACTATTTACCAAAAAGCTCTGAACAATGGCCGACCATAATTTATTACTCTTAAAAATTGGCCCAGTCCGGTTTTCGAGGGGTAATAACCGAGCCCTCCGCAATAAGCTTGATCTCTCCTGAGATTGCCCGTTCCAAGTATTCCAACCTTATTAAGGCAATTCCGAGTCCCGAGCGGGTACTGCGCATCTCTCCAACCTGTCGTTTATCGCAAAAAATAGGTGCCCCAAGTGAAGGCTCATGACCTTCAATTTTTACAGGCACCATGCGTTTCTTTAATAACCCACGGTATTTCGTCCGAGCGGTAAGTTCCTGGCCCATATAGCAACCCTTATCCCAATCAACCCCGTTAAGTTCTTCGAAGTTGCTCTCAAGCAAAGTAGACTTCTCGACAATCATATCTCGGCTGCCATCCGGGACACCAAAACCAAGCCTGAATGCATCGTAGCTCTCGGCCGCCACTTCTTCCAAATCTATTGATTCTAGAGCTGCTTTAGCGGATTCTTTTCCTAAAATAGCTCTCACGCCCACATCAACGAGTCGCGGATCAACAAATGCGATACCATCGCGAAATGCGGCAACCTCTCCCGGATTCTCTCTTAGACCAAAATATTTACCAACTCCAGCGCCGTAGACAGCGAGTACAGCCATACCTTCCTCTTTACCAAGATCTACCGAAGCTCGCAATTTGTATTTGCTTAACCGCCGCCCAAGATCCATTAAACGTGCTGCTTCGCAATCGATCAGATACCGTCCTTCAAACTCTGCTATAAAAAAGTCATACAAGTACTTACCTTGAGGAGTGAGTAATGCAGACCAGACAGCGCGCTCCGGAGTTACACTATGAATATCGTTCGAAATTAGTCCCTGCAAAAAACTTGAGCGATCTGCACCACTAACAGTGAGCAAACCTCTGTCTTGAAGTATACTAAATGAGACCATTATTTCATCCTAGCCATCTCACACAAGGGCATTTTACAATTGGCCAATCTATAACACGAGGGTATTCCCTACTATAATCATCTGCAATGCGTATTCTATTCATAACCGCAAATAGACTTGGCGATGCTATATTATCTACAGGTCTACTTGATCACCTTGCCAACAAGTATCCGGAGGCAGCTATCACAGTGGCTACGGGGCCAATCCCTGCGCCAATATTCTCTTACGCTCCTGGTTTAGAGCGGTGTATCATTATGGAGAAACAGCCTCTTTCTTCTCATTGGCTTACACTTTGGAGACAGGTTTTTACAATTCGCTGGGACATTATAGTAGATTTACGGCGCTCGGCGCTGGGCTATTTTCTATTAAACAAAAAACATTATTCGATTCCGAAACCAGATGAACAATGCCACCGAGTTAAATTCATAGGCCGTATCGTCGGACTCGAAAAACAACCGCCAGCGCCGCGAATTTGGGTCAATACCCAGGAGCGCGCAAAAGCAGCTAAGTTGATCCCCGAGTGTGGCCCAATCCTCGCGGTTGCACCTGCAGCAAACTGGCGTGGCAAGCAGTGGCGCGCAAAGAACTTTGCAGCCTTGGCAACTCGAATTATTGCAGAGGACGGCTTGCTTCCTGGAGCAACAGTTGCAGTTTTAGCTTCGGCAAACGAACGTCACCAGGCTGAGCCAGTTCTGGCAGCACTCCCATCCAACCAGTGCATCGATCTGGTTGGGACCGTCGGCTTACTGACACTAGCAGCATGTCTTGAACGATGTTCGCTTTTTGTAGGAAATGACTCAGGATTAATGCATATGGCGGCTGCGGCTGGAATACCAACCCTCGGACTTTTTGGACCTAGTCGGGAAACTCTCTATGGCCCATGGGGCAGTCACTGTAGATGGGTCAGAACTCCACAGAGTTTTGAGGAACTTACCGGAACTTCTGGTTACAATCATCGCACAACAGGTACTTTAATGGATGGATTGCAGGTGCAAGTGGTTGAAGATTCTCTTATAAAATTATGGAGCCAGGTGAAAGGGATGCAAGATGGATAATGCTAAGCAAAAAAGCATCTCTGCTTTGGTTGTTACTCACAATGAAGAGAAACAACTTGCTGAATGCCTTCAAGGACTCTCATTCGCGGATCAGCTGGTGGTTGTACTAGATAAGTGTACCGATGACTCAAAGCTTATCGCATCCAAATTCACGGGGAACCTTATTGAAGGTAATTGGGACTTAGAAGGTGATAGGAGAAACGCTGGAATTCGAGCCTGCGATAGTGATTGGATACTGGAGGTCGATAGTGATGAAAGAGTCTCTACCCCACTTGCCGATGAGATTAAGGAAGTAATTAAACACACAGAAGCGGGATATTTTCTCATTCCATTTGACAATTATGTAGGTGAGAAGAGGGTTCGCTACGGCTGGGGTGCTTCATGGGGTGTCAGCGCTGCGCCGAGATTGTTCCGAAAGGGACACAAGCGGTGGGGAAGCCAACGCATCCATCCATCACTTGAATTAAAAGGCCCTAGAAAAGTACTTGAAAATCGGATGATCCATTTCGTAGATAAAAATATCTCAGACATGATTCAACGGCTCGACCGTTACACTACAGCTAGAGCCGCAGATCTTCGCTCATCCTGTGACATAGGATCATTCGGCCATAACATCAGACGTATGTTTTCCCGATTTTGGAAGTGTTACGTAAGCCGACAAGGCTACAGAGAAGGCCCCTATGGATTCCTCAACGCTTTATTCGCAGGCCTTTACCCAGTACTCTCTTACTTAAAAGCACGATTGGAAAAAAATTGATACGCATTCTACACGCTATGGCAGGGGCCCGTGTTGGCGGTGCGGAAGAGTTTTTCTCGCGACTTCTGCCAGCACTGGCTCAAACTGGAATTGGTCAAGCAGCCGCCATAAGAACCAATAGCAAACGTGAAAAAACTCTAAAAGATGCAGGGATACCCTTTGAAATATATCGCTTTGGTAGCATTTTTGACTGGACAACAGGAAGGCGGCTCCAAAGACAGGCCACCGAATATGCACCTGATGTCATTTTTGCCTGGATGAGCCGTGCCGCAAAATTTTGCACTCCAGGAAAACATTTAATCGTTGGCCGCCTCGGAGGCTATTATGACCTAAAATACTATCATAAGTGTGATCACCTGGTCGCTAACACTAAGCATATTTGCCAATATATTGCGGGTTTGGGCTGGCCGGAAAGCCAAATTCATTATTTACCAAATTTTGTTGACGATACTCCCGGAGAAGCAGTCGACCGATCAATAATGAATACGCCAAATGATGCACCACTATTGTTAGCGCTGGGACGGTTGCACTCAAATAAAGCCTTTGATGTATTATTGGAAGCTTTGGTTTCATTGCCACGCACTTACTTGTGGATTGCTGGGGAGGGACCAGAACAAACTTCACTCAAGAATTTAGCTAAACAGTTGGGTATTTCTGATCGCGTAAAATTTCTTGGTTGGCGTTCTGATACAAATAACTTGATTGCTAGTTGTGATTTGCTAGTCTGTTCATCGCGCGTGGAGCCTCTCGGCAATGTTGTACTGGAAGCATGGGCTCAGAAAAAACCAGTTGTAGCCGCCGAGGCAACTGGCCCCAAGGCTCTCATAAAAACAGGATTCAATGGGCTCTTGACCCCCCTCAATGACGCATCTGCGCTATCTTCTGCGATACAGTCGGTGCTTTCCTCAGGGGATCTCGCGACCGCAATTGCTGAACAAGGTTTCCAGGCATACGAGAAAAATTTCACTGAAGCGCGCGTTACGTCGCTTTACCGCAACTTCTTTAAGGTGGTTACAAGATAATGTGTGGAATTGCTGGCTTGATGACATTTGATGGTAAACCCCCGGCCAAATCGGTACTCGATGCGTTTGCGGCAGCACTTGCCCATCGAGGTCCTGACGGCGAAGGGCGCCATGTCGTAGGCAATGTTGGAATGGTGCAAAGGCGGCTCGCCATCATTGACCTAGAAACGGGTGATCAGCCACTCTACGACTCCGCTGGCACGGCGCTTATCGCAAATGGCGAAATATATAATTATCTCGAACTACGGAAAGAGTTCGGTCCAAAGGTTTTTAAAACGCGTTCCGATTGTGAGCCCCCAATATCACTCTACCACCGTGACGGAATAGATTTTGCGCGCAATTTACGTGGCATGTATTCGATAGCTCTTCACGACCCTGCGCAAGAAAAATTGCTTTTAGCACGCGATCCATTTGGAATTAAACCGCTTTATTTTGCCGAAACACAAGAGGGATTCGCTTTTGCTTCAGAACCACAAGCCTTTTTTGCTGCGGGACTACTTGCACCTGAGATTAATGAAAACCGTTTGGATGAATTACTCCAAATGCAGTTTACCTGCGGTGATACTACTATTTATAGAGGTATTGAGAGAGTGAAACCGGGAGAGACACTTGTCATTCGGCGAGGTAGGATAATAGAGCGCACATATCTACCACCCCTTCCTGATGGGCCCACCACTGACCAACCGATCGGAGACGCTATTGAAGCGCTTGATGCGGTCCTAGAAGATAGCGTTTCTGTCCATCAACTCTCCGATGTACCATACGGATTATTCTTGTCCGGGGGAATTGATTCTTCAGCGATTCTTGCTCTGATGGCCAGACTTAATGAAAAACCGGTGCAGACATTCACAATCGGCTTTACATTTTCTGGAGTTGCGGATGAACGTGAACACGCTCGTCAACTTGCTGAGTCAGTAGGCTCAGTCCACACTGAGGTTACTTTTGGCGAGGCAGATTTTTGGAATAGTCTTCCAACAATAGCGGCTGCCATGGATGACCCGGCAGCAGACTATGCAATTTTGCCTACTTGGAAATTAGCAAGTGTCGCTGCCCAAGAATTAAAAGTAGTTCTATCTGGAGAGGGAGGCGACGAGTTGTTTGCGGGTTATGGACGCTACCGCCGACTGCTACGACCTTGGTGGCGTGGCGGGCGAACAATACGTGAGCGCGGCACTTTTGACAGGCTTAAAGTTCTTAGAAAGCCCCCACATGCGTGGCGAGATTCCATTGCATCTATGGAAGCAAGTGGATCAACGAGCCCCCGCAGTAAACTTCAAATAGCACAGGCCACAGACTGTCGCGATTGGTTACCCAATGATCTCCTTACAAAACTTGATCGTTGCTTGATGTCGCATGGACTGGAAGGACGCACACCATTTCTCGACAAAAAAGTGGCAGCGATGGTTTTCTTGCTCAAAGACTCACTGAAAATCTCAAATGGCAAAGGGAAGTGGATTTTACGTCAATGGTTGAGCAAAATTTTGCCTAAGGCGGAGCCATTGTCACGCAAGAGAGGTTTCACCGTACCAGTAGGTTATTGGATAAGCCAACGCGGTGAAAAACTCGGGCCGCTCGTAGCAAGACTGCCTGCAATTCAGCAAATCTGCAATCCCACTGAAGTCATACGCATATTCAAATCCAATGATAAGCATGCAGGTTTTGCAGCTTGGACGCTTTTATTTTATGCACTCTGGCATAGGCGACATGTAGAGGGCTTCAGGCCTGATGGTGATGTATTCGAAGTACTCTCTGCAAATTTCTAACTATGAATAAATACAACTGTTATGTCGTATTCATGGAACTTTACTCTGCATATTGTTGAGACGAACTATTTTCGGTTTCTACTTCTGCAGAATAGCAGCTTGAGCCAAAGCCAGCCGTGCTATGGGGACTCTGAAAGGTGAACACGATACGTAATCTAGACCAATCTCCGCGCAAAACTGTATTGATGATGGGTCTCCTCCGTGTTCACCGCATATACCGAGCTTTATATCAGGCCTTACAGACCGTCCCCGTTCAGCAGCCATGCGTACTAATTCTCCAACACCCTCTCTATCCAAAGTTACGAATGGATCAACTGAGAACACACCCTGCTCCTCGTACTCCTGACTAAATGAGCCAGAATCATCACGGCTGAGACCAAACGCAGTTTGTGTCAAATCATTGGTTCCGAAACTAAAAAAACTCGCTGTCTTGGCTATTTCGGACGCACATAATGCCGCCCGAGGTAATTCAATCATCGTTCCAACAATGTATTTAAGAGTATCACCTGTTTCTTTCTCAATATCATTGGCAACCCTATCTATCACTTCTTTAATAATCTCAATTTCTCTACCGGTTGCCACTAATGGCACCATAATTTCTAAGTGCACTTCTTCACCAATCTCCTCTTTAACACTTAAAGCGGCTTCAAAAATCGCACGCGCTTGCATCTCCGAAATTTCAGGATAGGTGACCCCTAAACGACACCCTCGATGCCCCAACATAGGATTAGCCTCTTCTAACTGCGCAGCTCGACGGCGAACTTCATCAGCCGCAACACCTGCTGCCTCTGCTACCTCTCTAATCTCTTCGTCGGTTTTAGGCAAAAACTCATGTAACGGGGGATCTAGCAGTCGGATCGTTATGGGTAGTCCTTTCATAATACGAAAAATATCGTGAAAATCTGCCTTTTGCATAGGAAGTAGTTTAGCGAGAGCAACACGACGTTGCTCGAGATTATTGCTGACTATCATCTCACGCATAGCAATTATACGGTCTGATTCAAAGAACATGTGCTCAGTTCTGCAAAGGCCGACACCTTCCGCTCCAAATTCGCGAGCTATACGACACTCGGTAGGTGTTTCCGCATTGGTTCGGACTTTCAGGCATCGAATGTCGTCAGCCCATTTCATAAGCCTCTGAAAATTATCAGACATTTCTGGTTGAATTGTGGCAACGCGTCCAACCATCACGTCACCACTAGCTCCATCTAACGTAATCTCCTCACCTTCCCCAATCACAACATCACGAGCAGCAATGGTCTTAGCTTGATAATCAACCCGCAATTCACCCGCGCCGGCTACACAAGGTCTCCCCATGCCACGCGCAACAACGGCCGCGTGACTTGTCATGCCCCCCCGAGTAGTTAGAATACCTTCAGCAGCATGCATACCGTGAATATCTTCTGGGCTTGTTTCAATTCGCACAAGAATAACTTGCTCACCTCTTGCCGATATCCGTTCCGCCTCATCAGCGTCGAAAACGACCTTACCGGATGCCGCGCCCGGTGATGCCGGGAGGCCACGTGCAACTATTTTTCTATTTGCATCTGGATCAAGAGTGGGATGTAAAAGTTGATCTAATGATGACGGCTCGATCCGTGATATAGCTGTCTCGCTACCAATTAATCCCTCATCCACCATATCAACAGCTATTTTTAAAGCGGCAGCCGTTGTCCGTTTACCTGCCCGTGTTTGGAGCATATACAGCTTTCCTTGCTGCACCGTAAATTCTATGTCCTGCATATCAGTATAATGTTGTTCAAGAGTACTACGAATACCTTTGAGTTGGTCGAAAACTTGTGGCATGACCTCTTCCATGCTTGGCAAATTGGATTTATTCGATTCCTTACCCTCTTTTGTCAGATGCTGTGGTGTACGAATGCCGGCAACGACATCCTCACCCTGAGCGTTAACAAGGTATTCGCCGTAAAATATATTTTCTCCCGTTGACGGATCGCGAGTAAAGGCGACGCCAGTTGCACAATTTTCCCCCATATTGCCGAAAACCATCGCCTGAATATTGACCGCAGTGCCCCAATTCTCCGGAATATCATTGAGTTTACGGTATGTGATCGCACGTGGAACCATCCAACTTGAAAAAACAGCTCCAATCGCTCCCCAAAGCTGTTCCACTGGATCCTGAGGGAAGGCTTTGCCAGTCACGCTAGAAACTTTTTCTTCATATGCATCTATTAAAGACTTCAAATCATCTGACGTTAGTTCTGTATCGAGAGTTACTCCGGCCTCATCTTTTTTCAAATCTAAAATCTCTTCAAAATTGTAATGGTCAATGCCGAGGACGACATCACCATACATTTGAATAAACCGACGATAACTATCATAGGCAAATCGCGCATCATCACTTTTCTGCGCCAGGCCCTCAACGGTAATTTTGTTGAGGCCGAGATTCAATACGGTATCCATCATGCCTGGCATTGAAACCCGAGCACCTGATCTTACCGATACAAGTAATGGGTTTTTTGGGTCACCAAATTTGCAGCCGACCTCGGACTCAATCAAGCATAATGCTTTATCAACCTGCTGCTTCAAAGTGTCTGGGTAAGCATTATGATTTTTATAAAAATGGGTGCAAACTTCTGTGGTAATAGAAAATCCAGGGGGTACCGGCAATCCTAGCTTGGACATCTCAGCCAAGTTTGCTCCTTTACCGCCAAGTAAATCGCGCATACTAGCATCGCCCGCAGTTTCATTTGCTCCGAAACTGTAAACCCATCTATTCATCCAAATTACCCCCCAATTTGATTGAAGTCAGCGACTGCGCGCGTAGTTTGACGTATCCCTGAAAGCAATTTTAAACGATTGGTACGTAATGTTGCGTCCTTCGTATTGACTGTCACATTATTGAAAAAATTATCAACAGGCGTCCGCAATGCCGCCATCGCATGCATCGCCGTGACATAGTCTTCCTTAGTCAACGCAGCATCGGTGTCGTCTCTCGCCTTTACTAGGGCCGCAGCGAGTTCTTTTTCCTCGTCTTGCACTAAAACCGCTTCATCTATCTCCGCACTAAATTCTCTTCCATCTCTTTTTTCCTCTATTTTGAGGATATTAGCGGCTCTATTGAAAGCAACCAACAAATTTCCTCCATCATCACTTTCAACGAAGTCAGCCAGCGCATTGACTCGTCTAAGCAATCGGACCAAATCGTCTTCGTCCCCAAGCGCGAAAATGGCTGAAATAAGATCATGGCGAACCCCTTTCTCTCGCAGGTGCACCTTCAATCGATCTATGAAAAAATTAAGTAAATCGAGTGCTACAGTAGCAGTCTCACAATTGAGTTCCTGCGCTTTGAGTGCTGCAACAAAAACTGGACGCAATGGTATCCTCAATTCATTTTCAACAATAAGTCGAATGGTTCCGAGTACAGCTCGTCGGAGTGCATATGGATCCTTAGATCCCGTAGGCTTGTCATCAATGGCCCAGAAACCGGCTAAGGTATCAAGTCTATCTGCTAAACCTACAGTGACTGAGACCGGTGCCGAGGGACAAGTATCGCCACGCCCTTGTGGGTGATAGTGATTGGCTATAGCTTCAGCAACTTGATCGCTTTCTCCGTCATTAAGCGCATAGTATTGACCCATTTTACCTTGCAATTCAGGAAATTCACCGACCATTTGAGTAACAAGATCGGTTTTACAAAGACGTATGGCGTTCTGTATCTGTAAAGCCTTTGCTTTACTAAAATATGGTGCCAATACAACTGCAAGATGTTGCATGCGTTCCACTTTGTCAGTCAATGATCCAAGCTTATCATGAAAGGTAATCTCACTAAGCGCTGGGATGCGACTTTCAAGTGTTGTTTCCCGGTCCTTATCCCAAAAAAAACATGCGTCTGACAGTCTAGCTCTCAGAACACGCTCATTACCCTTAATGATCCCTAGTCCTTGATCTTTTGTCATGATATTAGCGACAGTAGCAAAAGAGGGTGCAAGATCACCCGAGGAGGTCTCAAAAAGAAAATACTTTAAGTGTGTTCTGATAGCTGTTGTGAGAACTTCGGGCGGCAAGGACATGAATGCAGTATCAATATGACCAATCAGTGGAACTGGCCATTCCACAAGGCCAGCAACCTCTAACAAAAGTTCATTATCCTCTTTAACATGCAAACTAACTTTTCTGGCAAGCTTGGATAGTTGTTTTGCTATCTTCCTTTTGCGTTCGGCAGGATTGAGGATAACGAATCCATTGTTAAGTTTTGCGCAGTAATCGTCAAAGCCTTTTACCTCGAAAGGATCAGGAGCCATAAATCGATGGCCAGAAGTGACTGTTCCAAAGGGTATTTTCTCCCCCTGCAAATCAAGCGCACCTTTGACTGGGATTCCATCGAATAGTGCCAACAATGAATGAATGGGGCGCACCCAACGAAACAAATTTTCACCCCACCGCATTGACTTTGGCCATGAAACTCGCTCGATCGAAGCAGTTATTAATTTTGGCAGAATATCGATAGTGGGGAGGCCCTGTTGTTCTAAAACGGCGAACAAAAATGTACCTTTTTCCGTTTCACGCTGTTCGCATTCCTCAACAGTTTGAATACCAATGCTACCGAGAAAACCATCAATAGCCCGTTTTGGCGCATCAATGCGTGGACCGCGTCGTTCCTCGCGAACATCCGGCTGGGTTTCGAGCACGCCATCTACTACGACAGTTAAGCGCCTAGGTGTTACATAAGCCTCAACACGTGTAAACTCTAACCTATAATCTTTAAGACCACGGCAGATTGACTGCTTCAGATCTTCACAAGCTTTGCTCTGCATCCTAGACGGTATTTCTTGGCAAAGGATTTCCAGAAGTAGTTCAGCCATCAATCAAGTGCCCCTGGTTTATTAACCAGCTTCTACAACACGCTTTTGCGAGCGCACGCACTCGTAAAATATAGGATTGCCTCTCGGTAACGCTTATTACGCCGCGGGCATCGAGCAAATTGAATGTATGGCTCGCCTTTAAACAGTGATCGTAAGCAGGTAGGGGTAATTCTCGTGCAGTCAAACTTTTACATTCTGTTTCGGCGTCACGGAAATGCTGCAATAATATCTCGGTGTTTGCACACTCAAAATTATAAGTGGAATATTGCTTCTCCGCTGTCCGAAAAATATCACCATAACGCACACCCTCTCCGTTAAAATCAAGATCATATACATTCTCGACTTCTTGAACATGCATAGCCAAACGTTCTAGGCCATATGTGATTTCCGTACAAACTGGCTTACAGTCAAAACCGCCTACCTGCTGGAAATAGGTAAATTGGCTCACCTCCATCCCATCACACCAAATTTCCCATCCAAGACCCCAAGCACCCAGCGTTGGGCTCTCCCAGTCGTCCTCAACAAACCGAATATCGTGTTGATTTATATCAATGCCAATTGCGGATAGACTCTCTAGGTATAGCTCCTGACTTTCAATCGGCGAGGGTTTAAGTATCACTTGATACTGATAATAGTGCTGTAACCGGTTGGGATTTTCTCCATACCGGCCGTCGGTTGGCCGGCGAGAAGGTTGAACGTAAGCTACTTTCCAAGGGTCTGGCCCTAATGCACGTAGTGTCGTCGCAGGATGAAAGGTGCCAGCCCCAACTTCAATATCATAGGGCTGCAAAATCACGCAACCCTTGGATGCCCAAAATTCATGGAGTTTAAGAATGAGGGTTTGAAAGGAATTTTCCGAGGACATTTATAAAGCCATACTCTCGAGAATTACCGTGTGGCAAGGTATTTGGTGACCCAAATTAGATATCTCCAAAAATAAAGGTGGTTAAAGCCTTGGTCAATAAGTGTCATGTCAGCCACACAAATATCATCAAAGCAATTATGCATAGGAACCCAGCCCAAACCGAACATTTTGTCGTCTTTCTAGGATAACGCAACTTGCGATTGTTTAATTTCTGAGGTTCACCATATGCCTTTTTTTACGGCTATGCCTCACCAACCCTACTATCGCTCAATGAAATAAATAATTAGAGTCCAAACCTATTCCACAACGCTCGCTCCTCGAGCGCCAGCAGCAATTCATCTGCCCACCTCGTACCATTTTTCTTAATACCAAAGCGCTTTGCTAGAAAGCTTTTCTTCTCCTCAATTAAACTAAACCGAACATCTTCTCCATATTTCTTTTTGAGTACACTGCGCATTTCGCCAACACCGTCTATTAAACCAAGTTCAAAAGCCTTTATGCCACTCCAAAAATCGCCGTTGAATATGACACGTGATGTACCCTTGAGTCTTTTACCGCGACGCTGGCGCACATATTCCTTGAATTGTTCATGCAGATCTTTTTGCAGCACTCGCAAATATCTCACGTCATTCTCATTCTCCGGGAGGAAAGGATCGAGTCGATGCTTGTTTTTTCCGGCCGTATAAACGCGGCGCTCGATGCCTATGCGTTTGATAAATTGATCAAATCCGAAGCTGGCAGTGATAACCCCAATGGACCCCACTACCGAAGCACCATTTGCATATATTTCATCAGCTGCACAAGCGAGCCAATATCCTCCGGATGCTGCAACATCGTCACAGAAAGCGTACACTTTTACCTTCTTTTGCTTTGCTAAAGATTGAATATATTCTGCAATTAACGCGGATTGGACCGGAGACCCACCGGGGGAATTGATACTAAGTGCAACGGCTCGGAGCCTCGGCACCTCAAAAGCTGCTTCAATTGAGCTCTCAAGGTCAGCCAAAGTAAGGCCATTTCTTCGACCCACGCCAGCCTCACCTATAACACCTGAAAGACGTAATACTGAAACCTGTGGACAACGCCTGAAGTAACCAAAAAAGGATCTGACAATTGACTTTCGTTTCGATTTTTCTCTCATCACTTTTTGTTTTTTATCCATATCGATTTACCTAATGCTATTAAAATCCTACGGCAAAGACCCTAAACGATAAACCTAGAACAGATTTGCAAGGAATCCCTAAAAAGCCAGCTCAGCCCCGCGTTCAAGTATATTTGCTGCCGCCGATGTGAAAGAACCATTAATATCATGTAGAACCATACCGCCTGCAATACGTGCAGGGCTCTTTACACCTTTGCGCGCCTGCACCAGAACACGCTTAGCGTCTTGGCCTTTTTCTTGTACCGAAGGCCATAACGGAAATATTGTTATACCGCCAAATCCGACCTTCAATAAAGCGATTAAATCGTCTATCCTGCCCGCGTCGTAAATGACGGTAAAAGTACCCTTCGGTTTGAGCAATTTACGGGCGACAGATACCCAATCTGCTAATTTAGCGCTACCCTCTACATGGCTACCCCATCGTAACGGATGCATTTTCGGATCAGCCCGTTCAGCCTCAACGAAGGGTGGATTAGCCATCACATGGTAAAAACTACAAGGTGCCAATATCTTATGGAGAAAAATTATATCCTCGTTAATGATCCTAATTCTGTCGTTAAGGTGATTTTTAGAAACATTGTCTAAAGCTAATTTAGCCAATTCCGATTGCTTTTCAACACCAATCACTGGACTGTCCGAAACCCGAGATGCGTAACATAGGGCAGCAGTCCCCACACCACATCCTAACTCGAGCACCTGCCCAGACACACTATCAGGAACAGCAGCAGCCAGTAAAATTGGCTCAATACCTGCGCGGAAACCTTTTTTCGGCTGGCAAAGCAAGAGACGGCCCCCTAAAATATAATCCGGCACCGGTCTAGATGCGCGTTCCCGCTCAGCCATCTCAATCAATTCTCGGGCTTGTCCAAATTCACTATCTGCTACCATCAATCTCCTTGAGATCGCGCCCGCGGATCCCCCTAGGACACTCATATGATTATCTAAGGTGAATAACTTTATACCGGAGTCAGCGAGAATTCTGGTTACCCATGAAATGTAGACAATGTCATTGGTGCGCAATATTTCCCGCATGTGCTTTACTCCCTTACATGCATTTAGTGAGACAATTCGTCCAGCTTGACCGTAAGACAAGGTACTTTATGGTTAAGGTGCTATACTTAGACAATATGCTCTTAGTGAAAGGCAAGATTAGTTGGGAAATATTATAAGCCTCGGCACTTCGCGAAAACCGTTACCGGACACTCCATCTCTTGAATCCATTATTGCTCTGGTGGGAGATGACTTGCATCGTGTCAATCAATTGATAGTTGATAGTATGCATAGCCCTGTCTCACTTATTCCCCAGCTTGCTGGACACATTGTTGCATCAGGGGGAAAGCGCCTAAGGCCGCTTTTAACCCTTGCTGCAGCTAACCTATGCGGTTATCAGGGAGATCGCCACATCGGACTTGCAACATGTGTTGAGTTTATTCACACTGCCACATTATTACATGATGATGTCGTAGATGAGTCTCGGTTGAGGAGAGGGAAAGACAGCGCTAACGCCGTTTGGGGTAACCAATCTTCCGTTCTTGTTGGGGATTTCCTTTTTTCACGTGCATTCCAGATAATGGTTAGTGATGGTTCTTTGAGAGTATTGAAGATCCTTTCCAACGCTTCTGCAGTTATTGCTGAGGGAGAGGTCATGCAGTTATTGACCACCAATGACACTGAAACCAGCGAGGAAGCTTACCTCAACGTGATCCGGGCAAAAACGGCCACCCTTTTCGCTGCGGCAGCAAGCGTTGGTGCCGTTGTGGCCGAACGCCCTACGGCGGAGGAGCAGGCGCTAGAGAGCTTTGGGATGAATTTAGGTATTGCTTTTCAACTTATAGATGACGTCCTTGATTATGCTGCAGAAGAAGACTCCCTTGGCAAAACAATCGGCGACGATTTTCGTGAAGGGAAAATTACGTTGCCAGTTATTCTGGCTTGGCGACGGGGGAATGATGAGGAACGATCATTTTGGCGGCGCACTTTGGAAGAGCTAAATCAGACAGCACAAGACATAGCATATGCAAAAACTCTTATGGACAAGCATAATACACTGCGAGACACTATTGATCGCGCCGGCCACTACGGTGCCATTGCTCGTGACTCTCTTGGCATTTTTCGCGAGTGTCCAATGAAAGATGCATTACTAAAAATGGTGAACTTTGCGGTACATCGCCCGAATTGACCAATTTTAGCATTGCTTCGTAAACCTAACCTCTCTCTGGAATATGTAGAGCCCGCTTCCCACGACTACAACGGCACCAGCAAGCATAGTGAGGCTAGGTATATCTCCAAATATCAAATAACCGAATAGCGCTGCGAAAATCAGGGAGAAATATCGAAATGGTACAACTATAACAGCCTCAGCTAGTAGAAAAGCCGTGACCATAAAATACTGCCCGACCCCCTGTAATATTCCCGTCATTGCAAGAAGCCAAAACTCTCGTGTTGTCGGCATACGCCATTCACCAATGCCGGGGATAAAATAGCTTAAAGGCCAGCTTGCAAATCCACTCACAAGTATGCATCCAGTCGAGACTAGCATAATAGCGCTAGTTGATTCGCGCCCCGACATCGCACGAGTAATTATATCACGTACAGATAAACAAAAAGTTGCACCTAGTGCCAACAAAGCTGAAATAACAAGCGGATTACTGCCAGGACGAACCATTAATAGTACGCCTATAAATCCAATTAAAACTGCAGACCATCTCCGCCAGCCAACTCTCTCACCAAGCGCAAAAGGCGCCATGGCTGTTATAAAAATAGGCGAAGCAAAAAGAATTGCTATCGCATCAGCAAGTGGCAAATGACGGGTGGCGGCCAGAAATAGATAGGTTGTCACAATTACGCACGCTGCCCGACATAACTGAGATTTCCAACTGTAGACCCGGAGAGTGGAAAAACCGCCGCGCCAACCGATGATGACCAAAATTGGGACAAATACAAAACAGGCTCTGAAAAAAATTATTTCGCCAATTACCAATGTGCCCGCCAAAAGTTTTGCCAATCCATCGGTAAAAGATAATATTGCTCCTGATATAACTAAGAATACAATTCCTCGCAGCTGAGACGATAAAACAGGCATGGCGGGGGGACCATTTTTAAAATTTCTCTCTCATGCTAACCTAACACCACAAAATAAATGGTGTCTTCTAAATCTACATAATTTTTGCACGGACATGAGATGAGATCATGTCTATTAAAAATATTGTCGCAAAAATTATAATTATTATTGCTGAGACTCGATCGTATTCGAACATGCGAAACGCCGACTGTAATTCATATCCGATACCCCCTGCACCTACTATCCCAAGCATCGTTGCCATACGGATATTACGATCGAGTATATAGAGATTATTACCAATGAACGCCGGCATAACTTGTGGGACGATAGCAAAGGCAAGAACTTGGCCTTTCGATGCTCCCATTGAGTCAAGTGCTTGTATAGGATTTTCATCTATATGCTCGATAGCCTCAGCATAAAATTTGGCTAGAAACCCCATTGTATGAAAACCAAGCGCTATTACTCCTGGCATTGCACCGAAACCAATCGCAATAACCAGTATCATTGCCATGATAAATTCAGGTATGGCGCGAAAAAAAACCGTCACAGTGCGCGCAATGAAATATAGAAAATAGTTCGGTGCAATATTGCGGGCGGATAACAAGCCTATTGGAATAGAGAGTGTAATGGCTAGTAGCGTCCCAAGCATTGCTATCTCGACAGTTTCAACCATTGCGCCCATGAGCTCTCTAAAGTTCGAGAAATCAGGCGGCAGCATTCTGCCTAAGACGTCAGAAATATACATAATTGATCGACTAATTAACTGAGTAAGACTGACCTCCAAATCTATAAAAACCAGAGCATAGACAAATATAAATGCTAAAATCCCAACAATTGTGCGCCACCCCCACTGTGGTCGCAAGCGAACTTCCAAGTGCTTTCGATGACTTTCAACAGGATCAACGTAACGCTCGACAAGCCCCCCGTACCCACCTACCTGGAAATGGTTGTGAGCATCAAGGACTAATTCTTTTAGTCTTTGTTTCAAATTGGAAGGAATATTTCTGGTATAGACCAGTGGAGCACCGGGTATATTTGTAGACTGGTGGATTATTCGAAACTCATCAGGCCTTACTGAACCATCAACCACTAACGCTTCAAGATTAACCGAACTCACTGCGGCTACGTCGACTTCTCCATTTAATACGGCTCGAATTGCGGTATCGTGATTGTCCATTGTGACGACCTTGGCAAAGGCGTTTTCATTACCGATATCGATACCAATTTCAGCTAGTTCACGACTGGGTACCTCTCTACCGCTGGTGGAAAATTGGTCGCCGACCCCAATAACTGAATTTCTTACATCAGCGAGTAAGTGTATTTTACTGGCCGGCTTCACAATAAAGAGTGAATGATAGTTCGGGCTATCTTTACCCTTTGGGATTCCGACAGCAAATGCCTCTACCGTACCATCACGACCCGCAGCTTCCCGAAAAGCGTAAGGGCCTAGCCAACCTATCTGTGCAGAACCATTGCGAAGCATTTCGATTGCTTCCGCATAATCACTACAGCGTTTTGAAAGAATGGAAACCCCAGTTTCTCTGGACAAGTAATCAACCAGCGCATCAAGATCGAGACCACCAGGATGGTCACTGGCAGGAGCGATTGCCAAAGTCAATTTTATTTCTGAGCCTTGCACGTATTTATCCATTTTAACTTCTACATTTTATCGGTAGCATGTTCGAAAAAAAGACCACGATCATGCCCGCGATATATATTTCTTATAAAAGCCTGATCGACATCGGCAGTTGCTTTGTCTAGAACGATACGACCACCAGATAATCCGATAATACGGTCTGAATATCTGAGCGCCAACTCGACCTGATGAAGATTGCAAATCACAGTTATAGAGTTTTCCCTGGCAATATCGCGAAGCAGCATCATGATTGACCTTGAAATCATGGGATCGAGGCTTGCAACCGGTTCATCCGCTAATAGAAGAACTGGTTTTTTTATAATGGATCGAGCGATACCTACCCTTTGTTTTTGACCGCCAGAAAGTTGATCGACCCTAACATAAGCCTTATCCAGCAGTCCCACTCGCTCAAGGCAATCAAGCGCTTCTAGCTTCTGTTTGCGACTAAAAAGATATAGCATCGACAAAAATTTGTTGCTTGTATCCAGCAACCCAGTCAATACATTGTTAATGACTGAGAGGTTTTCCACTAGGTTGAAATCCTGAAAAACCATGCCAGTGTGACGTCGCAATCTTGACAGATTAACTGGTGTTAGGGCTTGGTTATGAAATTTTATGGTTCCCGCATCAGCGGTTACAAGACCATTAATGCTTCGCAATAATGTTGTCTTTCCTGAACCGCTAGGGCCAAGGACGACAACGAAATCACCCGACTGCACCGACAGGTCCACACCACGTAATGCAAGGGTCCCGTTCCCAAAAGTCTTTTGCAATCCAGCAATCTCAAGTACCATTTTTTTTAGGTTAACTCCAATTTGTCCTAATGCTAAATTTTGTTTAGTCCTTTGTCTTGGATAATAACTTGTCAATTTCACGCAAAGGATCATAGTCTGAGTCCGTTACTTCGATGTAATGAGACATCTCACCACCATATCCACCAATGCGGCCGTATTTGTGTGCCTCTAAAGTTGCCTTCTTAATTTTCTGGCGCAGTTTCAGCGGTAGTTTTTTAGAATAAGCTAATGGTGGGGGTGGTACCAAATCGGATTTATGCACAATTCTTATTTGCTGACGTTTGACTGTGCCATCGGCAATACGGGCGTCAAAATTCCTTGAGCTCATCCCGCATACATCAGCATGCCCATTTATAACAGCTAACAAAGAAGCATCATGGCTGCCCGCATAAACTACCCTTTTGAAATGTTTTTTATTTTTCGTCGAAAGTCCGATCTTTCGCAATTCAACTTGCGGTATCAAATCACCGCTAGTTGAACCTATGGAATTTAACGCTAGTGTCTTACCTCTCGTATCATCAAGATTCTTTACTGCGCTGTCCTCCCTCACCACAAAGTATGTGTAATACCCCGCTGTGGTATCGCCCTTGCGCACCCCCGCAGCAAACGCTTCAGCATAAGCGATCTTTGCTGCGTGGATATAGGTTTTCCCACCATACCAGGCAATCTGCGCACGACCAGCACGCATTGATTCCACAGCAGCATTGTAGTCAGTTACTCTAATTGGTTTGATTTCCACTTGAGCCAGTTTTCCAATAATATTGATTAACTTAACATAGTCCTTGTCATCACCCTTCTCACTGGCAGGCACAAAAACCATGTTTATTTTGACGGTTTCCGCCGCCACGTGATGGGATAGTACAAAGAAAGAAAGAGCAACAATGGTATAGAGAAAAGTTCCTCTTGAAGGTAATTGCATCGCTATGACCCCTAAATTTTAAAGTTGGTTGCTTGGCTCTCCTTGCCAAAAGCTGATTGCGCCTAGTTGAACGAGGCTAAACCTCGAATTCCTTTACCGCTTTCTCGTAATCTTCAACTGTATCAATCTCTCTCCAACCGCGTTCTATAATTACACAGTGAATAGGCACACCAAGATCGACCATATCTTGGATAATGTCTGTTATATAAGCCTTTTGAAATACTTTTGCCCGTTGATACGGCTTGTCCCAAAACATTTTTTTAGCTCGGTGAAAGTGGCGTTTAAAAATTTCAGCACCACGTGGTGATAATTTCAACATGCCAATGAATTCGCCATGAACATCATCTTTTTCGGTAAGGATTTTACCAATCTTAACCACCTCATTATTGGCGTTAAAAATGACATTTTCAGCCTCCTCAATCGGATGATCATTACGACCGACGTAATAACCCTGCCAATCTATATCCACGACAATTGAAATATCAGCTTGTGCCTCAAGTAATCGTCTCACGACTGCAGCGTCAAACATGATATCCGAATACGCTACCACTACATTTCCGCACAGTTCTTCCTCGGCGTAAAAAAGCGAATTTAAGATATTATTATTTTCAAAATCAGGATTCTCATAGTAACGCAAATCTGGGTAATTAATTTTCTCCTTTTTGTAGCCGCGAATCACCGAAATATTCTTTATCCCACACGCTCGGTAATTATCAATCTGCCGCTCAAGCAATGTCTTTTCACCAAATTTTAGCATGCATTTCGGCAACTCTTCTGTGTAACCTTTAAGGCGACTACCTAATCCAGCAGCAATCACAATTGCTTTAGCGTTTGAAGATGTCATAACTTTCTCCAGTTCAAAAATGTCGCTTTCAGAAAGATTGTAAGCCTTGATTAAGCGCAACAACGATATGAGCTCGCGTTTATCCCCAATAAACTCTTCAACATCTGGCGGCAAAACATTCTTCGAAATTCCCGCAAGGTCATTTATTATTTCAGAATCAGCATCAAGTGTGTGAGCTAAAGTTTTAACTATTTCTATTCGCGGTGCCGGTCGTTTATTTTTTTCAATATCATTCAAATAGGAAGCAGAAACGCCAATCATTCTTGCTAACTCACGTTGACCGAGGCACTTCCCAATTCGCAGATCTCTAATATAGCCACCAAATGAGTGTTTGTGAGTTATCTCCACCATTCTTTTCTGTTCACACAATCTTGTCTGACCCCGGCGGTATCTGGCATAAAAAAGTTTATGTGTTAACGTGTTCGCTGATAGGTTAACACTCTGTTCATACGTGCGTCAAGATTTACAAATAATCAGAAATAAGAGGGATAAATCTCTTCGATAATTCATAGACTACCAAAACATACGGATTTTTATATGTAATGGCCTGACCATCCTGCAAAAATTCAATTGGTCGGGGAGAGAGGATTCGAACCTCCGGCCCCTACGTCCCGAACGTAGTGCTC